>JAZOCW010000031.1:0-11776 GCA_045596705.1 Acutalibacteraceae bacterium | reverse complement strand
TGGAGCCGCCCAAAACACGGATGCACATTAATTCTTTTGCACCGGTATTGTCAGCAACCTTGAGGTAACTCTGTTGTTGTATCACAGTGTTTTCCTCCTTGTCAGACTACTTAGCCTTTTCGATTATCTCGACCACACGCCATCTTTTATCTTTGGAGAGGGGTCTTGTTTCCATAACGAGAACGCGATCGCCTACGCCGCAGGCATTATTCTCGTCATGAGCCTTAAGCTTAACTGTTTTCTTTATGATCTTGTCATAAAGCGGATGCTTAACGTTGTCCTTAATTGCGATAACTACGGTCTTATCCATCTTATCGCTTACAACGTAGCCTGTTCTTGTTTTACGAAGATTTCTTTCGCTCACAGCTTATTACCTGCCTTTCTTAGGAATTAGCGCTGTCTTTAAGCTCTATCTCACGCATAACAGTCTTAACGCGTGCGATGTCCTTTTTAACAGCACTGATTCTGGTCGGGTTGTCGAGCTGGTTAATTGTAAGCTGGAAACGGAGTTTGAACAATTCGTCATTTAAGCTTGCCAGCTGCTCTTTGAGTTCCGGTAAAGTCTTTTCTCTGATTTCCTTTGCCTTCATTACTGCTCACCATCCATTTCCTTTGCAACAAATTTGCATTTAATCGGAAGCTTGTTTGCTGCAAGACGCATAGCTTCATGAGCCTGTTCCTTACTAACGCCGCCGATTTCGAACATTATACGGCCCGGTTTAACAACGGCTACCCAATACTCGGGAGAACCTTTACCGGAACCCATTCGGGTCTCAGCCGGCTTTTCGGTTATCGGCTTATCGGGGAAGATCTTGATCCATACCTGACCGCCACGCTTGATGTAACGGGTCATAGCGATACGGGCTGCCTCTATCTGGTTAGAGGTAATCCACGCCGGCTCCATAGCCTGAAGACCGAAATCACCATAGGTAACGGTGTTGCCGCGGGAAGCTGTACCGGTAAGACGGCCGCGCTGTACCCTGCGGTATTTAACGCGCTTAGGTAATAACATTAGTGGGTACCCCTTTCGTTCTTAGATTTACGAGCATCGTGGAGAACCTCACCCTTGTAAATCCAAACCTTAACGCCGATACGACCATAGGTGGTGTTTGCCTCAGCAAAACCGTAGTCGATATCTGCACGGATGGTCTGCAGCGGAATGGTTCCTTCATGATAATGCTCTGTTCTTGCGATTTCAGCACCGCCTAAACGGCCCGAAACCTGAGTCTTAATACCCTTTGCACCGAGCTTCATTGCGCGTCCGATGGACATTTTAAGAGCACGGCGGAAGGATACACGCTTTTCAAGCTGAGCTGCGATGTTCTCTGCAACGAGGGTAGCATCGAGGTCGGGAGACTTGATCTCAACGATGTTGATAACTACCGGCTTGCCGAGCATCTTCTGGCACTTTTCACGAAGCTTTTCGATTTCAGAGCCATTACGTCCGATTACCATACCCGGCTTTGCGCAGTGGATATGAATACGTACTCTGGACGCGTCACGCTCGATCTCGATCTTCGGAACGCCTGCGGAATACAGTGTTTTCTTCAAATACTTGCGGAGGTTATAGTCCTCTACCAATGTATCGCCGAAAACGTTGTCCTTAGTGAACCAACGGGAATTCCAGTTTTTGATAACGCCAACACGGAATCCGTTCGGATTAACTTTCTGGCCCATAACTAAACCTCCTTTTTAGTCTTCACGTTCTTTAAGAACGAGTGTTACATGAGATGTTCTCTTTAAAATGCGATGTGCGCGGCCGTGATCCTTCGGGCGGATTCTCTTAAGAGTCGGGCCCGGGCATACGGAGCACTCAGCAACATAAAGCTTGGATACATCCATATTGTGATTGTTTTCAGCATTTGCGATAGCAGACTTAAGCAGCTGCTCCAAATACTCACAGGCGGCCTTAGGTGTAAACTTGAGAATAGCCATAGCCTTGTCGGCATCCTGATTGCGGATAAGATCCAAAACAATCTTCACCTTACGGGGTGAAATACGGGCGTACTTGAGTATTGCCCTTGCTTCCATAGTTTAACTCTCCTTTCAACCGCTTACTTAGTTGTTTTAGAACCGGCGTGTCCCTTAAATGTTCTTGTGGGAGCAAATTCACCGAGCTTGTGTCCAACCATATCCTCGGTTACATATACCGGAACGTGCTTACGTCCGTCATGCACCGCTATTGTGTGTCCGACGAAATCGGGGAATATTGTTGAAGAACGGCTCCAGGTCTTTAAAACCCTTTTCTCACCGGCATTATTCATTTCACGAACTCTTTTGAGCAGAACGGGCTGCACATAAGGTCCCTTTTTAACGCTTCTTCCCATTACTTAAACTCCTTTCGTCCGACTAATTAGCATTTCTGCGCTTAACAATATACTTATCGGTGCGCTTATGCTTATCACGAGTCTTATATCCGAGAGCAGGCTTGCCCCACGGAGTAACCGGTCCGGGACGACCGATGGGTGATTTACCTTCACCACCACCGTGCGGGTGGTCGTTCGGGTTCATGACAGAACCGCGTACGGTCGGTCTCCAACCCATATGACGCTTACGTCCGGCCTTACCGATGTTGATATTGCCGTGCTCGGGGTTACTTACCTGACCGACAGTTGCCATACAACCTACCGGTACGTTGCGAAGCTCACCCGACGGGAGACGGAGAAGTGCATATCCATTTTCCTTAGCCATAAGCTGAGCCATGTTACCTGCCGAACGGGCGAGCTGAGCGCCGCGGCCGGGATAAAGCTCAACATTGTGAAGGAATGTACCAACAGGGATGTTGGTAAGCGGAAGTGCGTTACCGGGAACGATGTCAGCATCAGGTCCGCTTACTACGGTGTCGCCTACCTTGAGGCCAACCGGAGCAATGATGTAACGCTTCTCGCCGTCCTCGTATTCAACAAGGGCGATAAATGCGGTACGGTTCGGATCGTATTCCAGCGTCTTTACGGTTGCCGGAACGCCGAAACGCTCACGCTTGAAATCTATAACTCTGTACTTTCTGCGGTTTCCGCCGCCTCTGTGGCGAACGGTTATGCGGCCGTAGCTGTTGCGGCCTGCATTTTTCTTAATAGGCTCAAGCAGACTCTTCTCAGGTGCTACTTTAGACAGGCAGGAGTAATCCATGCTGGTCATACCGCGGCGACCCGGTGTAGTCGGCTTATAATGTTTTATTGCCATTTGTTTCACTCTCCTAATTTAGGCTTAGCGAGGCAGTGTTCTGCCCCATACATCACCGGAAATCAATTTTGATTTCGTGAATCGGGATATTACGGATTACTTAAGGCCGTCAAAGAATTCGATCGGCTTGGAATCCTTCTTCAGTGTTACAATAGCTTTCTTCCATGAGGATGTATAGCCGCTGTAACGTCCCATACGTCTTTCCTGTCCGCGAACGCTGATGGTGTTTACCTTTGCAACATCAACCTTGAAAAGGTTTTCAACTGCCTCGGCAATGAGTTCCTTGTTGGCGTTTTTAGCAACCTTGAAGGTGTATTTCTTATCAGCAATTCCGGCCATGCTCTTTTCTGTTATGATAGGAGCGATAATTACATTTTCGTAGGCCTGCATTATGCGTATACCTCCTCGATCTTGGCTACCGCACCCTTAACGATTACAAGTGAATCTGCATTCACGATATCGTAGGTGTTGATGGTGTTGTACTGAGCGGTCTTAAGGCCGGGGATGTTTGCACAGCTCTTTACGTTTACCGGATTGTTATCGGCAAGTACGAGCAATGTCTTCTTTCCGGCGCCGATTGCCTTTAAGCAATCAACAACAGCTCTGGTCTTGTATCCATCAAGCTTGAGTTCGTCAAGCACGATGAGAGCCTTATTCTGCACCTTGTCGGAAAGGGCGGACTTGATTGCGAGAGCGCGAACCTTCTTATTAAGAGAATAAGAATAGTCTCTCGGCTTCGGAGCATGGACGATACCGCCGTGTCTCCACTGCGGAGCTCTGGTAGAGCCCTGTCTTGCATGTCCTGTTCCCTTCTGTCTCCAGGGCTTCTTTCCGCCGCCGGAAACCTCGGTGCGTGTAAGTGTGGACTGCGTTCCCTGACGCTTGTTGGCAAGGAAGTTTACAACAGCCATATGCATAACAACCACATTGGGTTCGATTCCGAATACAGCCTTGTTGAGTGTGATCTTGTCAACACTGTTACCGGCCATATCTACTACTGCTAATCTAGGCATATTTTACACTCTCCTTCCCGTTAGGCCTTGACGCTGTCAAACAGAACAACGATTCCGCCCTTGGGACCGGGAACGGCACCCTTAACAGCGATGATGTTGTTTTCAGCGTCTACCTTAACTACATCCAGATTCTGAACGGTTACACGCTCAGCGCCCAGATGACCGGCCATCTTCTTGCCCTTCATAACGCGGGAAGGTGTCGAGCAGGCGCCCAACGAACCACCGTGTCTGGCAACCGGACCGGTACCGTGAGACATCTTAAGGCGGGCAAAGTTCCAACGCTTAATTACGCCGGCATAACCCTTACCTTTACTGGTGCCTCTTACATCTACCTTGTCGCCCTCAGCGAAAACGTCGGCCTTGATTACATCGCCTACGTTGATCGCGCTGATGTCGTCGAAGCGGAATTCACGAAGAACCTTCTTCGGAGCAACATCATTCTTAGCGAAGTGTCCCTTAAGGGGCTTTGTTACCTTCGAAGCCTTCATATCGCCGTAGCCGATCTGAACAGCCTCGTAGCCGTCATTTTCAACAGTCTTCTTCTGGCATACCATGCAGGGGCCAGCTTCGATAACCGTTACGGGGATGACGTTTCCCTTCTCGTCAAAAAGCTGGGTCATACCAAGCTTTTTTCCAACGATTCCCTTTTGCATTTTATTTCCTCCTTTTGGCAATTGGTTGACCTTTCGGCCAACATAACCACGTCAGCGATTAGAGCTTTATTTCGATCTCTACGCCGGCGGGGAGCTCAAGACCCATAAGAGCTTCAACAGTCTTGTTGGAAGGTCTTAATACGTCGATAAGCCTTTTGTGTGTTCTGGTTTCGAACTGCTCGCGGCTGTCCTTATACTTGTGTACAGCGCGAAGAATGGTAACAACCTCTTTCTCGGTCGGCAGCGGCACCGGACCGGAAACGCGTGCGCCTGTGCGCTTCGCAGTTTCAACGATCTTCTCAGCCGACTGGTCAACGAGAGCGTGATCGTAACCCTTGATTCGAATTCTGATCTTTTCTTTTACTGCCATTTTCTGGTCGCCTCCTTGAGTTAGTTGGCGGGCAAAACTTACACCGTGCCGTGTGTTTCTTTGCGGCACATTATAAAACCGGATAGGCTGGGGTCACAGTCACATCCGGGTACGGCATTAAATGCCGCTGCGCGACCAGGTTCGCAAGTACCTGTGCGCTTGCCTTTAAGTTCTTTCGCCCGGTTTATAAATCGGACATACTCCGCGGAAATTTCCCGACCTAAAGTCGGCCACCTCCCGCATCAACGCATATCTATACGCATAGCGTACTTAGGTATATTACCACATTGTTTCGGCAAAATCAAGCCTTTTTTTAAATTTTTTTCAATTTTTTTCGCACCCATAAAAAGCGGAAAAGAGACCGGAGAAAATCCGGTCTCAAAAATGGATATATATAATGTATAAGCGCGGCAGCTTATTTCGCTATATCCCCTACTCCCGAAAGCACGATGCTTGGTGCATAGGGCATTTTATTTAATTCGTCTTTATCGGTGACACCCGACATAACGAGCACGGTGTCTACGCCCGATTCAATTCCCGCTATTATATCGGTATCCATACGGTCACCGATAATAGCCGTCTCCTTCGGGTCGCAACCAAGCAGTTTGATACCCGTGCGCATCATAAGAGGATTAGGCTTACCGAGAAAGTATGGTTGCTTTCCGGTAGCAAGCTCGATAGGAGCAATAAGTGCACGGCAAGCAGGGACTATGGCATTACCCTCAACGGGACCGGTCATATCCGGGTTGGTTCCGATAAGCTTTGCGCCGTTCATTACCAATTTTACCGCTTTGCATATATTTTGATAGTTATATGTCTGGGTCTCGCCGACTACCACATAATCAGGGTTGACATCGTTCATTGATATGCCGGCATTATAAAGCGCATTGTAAAGTCCTGCCTCGCCGATGCAGTAAACCGAGCATCCGGGCTTTTGATTTTTTAAAAAATGGGCAGTGGCAAGTGCGCTTGTATAGAAATGGCTCTCGTCAACATCAAGCCCCATACGCGAAAGCTTTTGACTGAGCTCCATAGGAGAACGCTCACTGCTGTTAGTCAAAAACAGGAACTTTTTATCGTTAACATGCAACCAGTCAAGAAATTCATGCACACCGGGCAGAACGTCGTTGCCGTGATAGATAACACCGTCCATATCACATATAAAGCCTTTTTTTGCCCTGATATTTTCAATCGTTTGTATCTGCATATTTTTTTCTCCGTTCTCTTAATATGCTTTGCCCCAATAGAGCATTTTGTCTGCAGGCTTGCCGCAGCAAACACAGGTGTCGCCTATCTGCTCCTGTGCAAAGGGAATACAACGCGAGGTAACACCCGCCTGCTCCTTGAGCTTATCTTCGCACTCGCGGTCGCCGCACCACATCGCCTTGATAAAGCCGGGTTTTTCTTCGGCGATCTTCACCATTTCATCAAGATTCTTTGCCACATAGGTCATTCTGTCGCGGCGTTCGGCGGCTGCATTATACATATCGTCGCGCATAGCTACAAGAAGCTTTTCTATCTCCTGCTCGATATTATCAAGCGAAACAAAATACTTCTGACGGTTATCTCTGCGAACGATAACACACTGATTATTTTCGATATCCTTGGGGCCGAGCTCAATGCGCAGCGGAACACCCTTCATTTCATATTCGGCAAATTTCCAGCCGGGGCTGTTATCCGAAAGATCGATCTTCGCGCGCGATACCTTCTTAATGCGCTCGTATACCTCGGTCGCCTTTTCTATAACACCCTCTTTGTGGGATGCAATCGGTATCACTACGGTTTGTATAGGAGCGATAGCGGGCGGCAGAACAAGGCCGTCGTCATCACCGTGGGTCATTATTACCGCGCCTATCAAACGGGTCGTGCAACCCCATGAAGTCTGGAAAGGATAGCTGAGCTTGTTTTCCTTATCTGTATACTGAATGTTAAATGCCTTTGCAAAGCCGTCACCGAAATAGTGCGATGTCGCGCTCTGAAGTGCCTTTCCGTCGTGCATAAGGGCCTCTATGGTGTATGTATTTTCGGCTCCTGCAAAACGTTCTTTTTCGGTCTTTACACCCTTGACTACCGGCATTGCTAAAAATTCTTCGGCAAAGCGGGCATATGTTTCGAGCATATTTACAGTCTCGTTTTCAGCCTCCTCGGCAGTGGCGTGGATGGTGTGACCCTCCTGCCACAAAAACTCACGCGAGCGCAGGAAAGGACGGGTGGTCTTCTCCCAACGGACGACGCTGCACCACTGGTTATAAAGCTTGGGCAGGTCGCGGTAGGACTGTATTATATTAGCATAGTGGTCGCAGAAAAGGGTCTCTGAGGTGGGACGGACGCAAAGGCGTTCCTCCAGTTCCTCTGTACCGCCGTGGGTTACCCATGCAACCTCAGGTGCGAAGCCTTCTACATGATCTTTTTCCTTTTGAAGCAGGCTTTCGGGAATAAACATCGGCATATAGACGTTTTCATGACCCGATTCCTTGAACATTCCGTTTAAGATGCTCTGAATATTTTCCCATATCGCATAGCCGTAAGGACGTATTATCATACAGCCCTTGACCGAGGAATAATCAATCAGCTCGGCCTTGACTACAACGTCGGTATACCATTTTGCAAAATCCTCATCCATTGAGGTTATTGCTTTTACCATTTTTTCTTTTGCCATACTCGTTCGCTCCGATTCTTTTCATATCTTGTAATATTATACTTTAGTTTTTTTAATATTGCAATATTTTTAATTGTTTTGAGGCGGTTATAAAACAAAAAAATTAAAAAACTGTTGACAAACCGGAAATTACAACATATCATTTGTGTATAAGATCGTAGGATCTTCATTGAGATTTAACGGAGGATTATTTATGGTATTTGAAAAAATTAAAGCTATACTTGCGGATCAGCTTGATGCTGACGAAGATGCAATAACTATGGAGACCGACATTGCCGCAGATCTGGGCGCAGACAGTTTGGATGTTGTTGAGCTTATAATGTCGATAGAAGACGAATTTGAAGTTGAGGTTCCCGACGAGAAGATCGAAGGCATCAAGACCGTCGGCGACATCGTAAATTATATACAGAACCAATAATAAGCAAAAGCCGCCCGTTGGGCGGCTTTTTTAGGACAGAAAAAAATGACTATTATAGAATTTGACAGAATAGACTCGACTAATCTGGAAGCCAAACGGTTAGCATCAGGTGGCAAGGACGAGTGGACCGTAGTTATGGCAAACAGCCAGAATATGGGGCGTGGCAGGCTCGGACGCAGTTTTTTCTCGCCCGAGGGTAGCGGCCTTTATATGAGCGTGATACTACGTCCGAAAATAACCCCTGCCGATGCACAGCTTATCACAGTTGCGGCGGCTGTAGCCGTAAGTCGGGCAATTGAAAAGGTGTTTTCAAGGCGTGCCGGTATAAAATGGGTAAACGATCTTATTTTAGACGGCAAAAAAATATGCGGAATATTGACCGAATCCGCACTGGACCCAAAAAGCGGCATGCTTGAGTACGCGGTGCTGGGCATAGGTATAAACCTCTTTGCACCGAAAGAAAAGATGCCGGACGAGTTAAAAGACATTGTGGGGTTCGTTTGCGACAGCGAGTGCACCGCTTCAAAAAAGCAGCAACTAACAGAAGAAATACTTCGCATTTTTAAACAGTACTATGACGGTCTGACAGAACGCAGTTATCTTGAAGAATACCGCGACAGGTCAGTACTGAAAAACACACCCGTCACCGTTATAAAGGGTGATAAACGCAGAAACGCTTTGGCTCACGGCATTGATGAATCGTTCAGGCTGGAGGTTGAATATGCCGACGGAACGCAGGAATCGCTCTCGGGCGGCGAGGTAAGCATAAGGCTATGAAAAAAGGAACAGGCAATATAACTTTAACGGCACTTTTCGCCGTTATTATCGCCGTTTGCTCGTGGATCTGTGTACCTATCGGAGCATTGCCGATCACACTTCAAACATTTGCAGCCGCACTCTGCGGATATGTTTTAGGCAAGGGACGCGGCGGTGCCGCTGTGGCACTTTATCTGCTTTTAGGCTCGATAGGACTGCCCGTCTTCTCAGCAATGCAAGGCGGTTTCGGTGTTTTGCTTTCCCCCGCAGGCGGCTTTCTTTTCGGTTTTTTAGCAATAGCTTTTTGCTGTGGATTAAAAAAAGAGCAAAAAGGCAGTCTTTTTTGGGGATTTTTCGGTATCGTAATATGCCATTTAGCCGGTATAATACAGTTCTCACTGATTTCAAAGATTTCACTTGCGGCGGCATTTTTGAGCGCATCTCTGCCGTTTCTGGTTAAAGATATTCTTTGTGTTTGGGCGGCATATTTAGTTGCCATAAGGATAAAAAAGGAAATAAACATATGATAAAAACTTTTTATTTCGATAAACATATCGTGGTGTGCGAAAAGCCTGTAGGAATACTCTCACAGGGTGACGCGTCGCGCGCTAAAAATCTGCCTGATATTCTCAAAAGCGAGACCGGCTCATACTATATTGAGGCGGTACACAGGCTCGACCGTCCGGTAGGTGGTGTGATGGTTTATGCGCGCAATAAAAAGGCGGCGGCTATATTAAGCGAAGCTGTCAAAAAGCGTGAGTTTGAGAAGGAATATTACGCGGTTTTGCACGGCTGCCCCGAAGAAAGCAGCGGCACATATAAAGATTATCTCTTTAAAGACAGACAGCGTTGCAAATCCTATGTTGTAAAGACCGAGCGTAAGGGCGCAAAAGAGGCTGTTCTGCACTATGAGGTTATTGAAACAGCAGGCGAGCTTACCCTTGTAAAGGTACGGCTGGAGACCGGACGCACCCACCAGATACGGGTTCAGTTTTCCTCACGCGGGATGCCGCTCGTAGGGGATGAAAAATACGGCGGTGCGGCGGACAAATGCAATATCGGACTTTACTCACATAAGCTGGGCTTTATCCATCCGCACACAAAGAAATTCCTTGAATTTACAGCGCAACCGCCCAACACATTCCCATGGAACAAGTTTAAAACATTAAAAAACGGAACGATGTAGATCGTTCCGTTTTTATTTACTCAAAACACGGCAGTTCTTCCAATTCCAAAGAATCGTAGTACTCCAAAAATTCCTCTTGAACACTCGAATCGATTTTATATGTTCCGTCCGCGATCATATTTTCACCTAAAAACATAACCGAATCCAAAAACTGTCCGGATTCATCCTCTAGTCTTATAGAGAAAATCCATCCCTTTGGTATTTCATCGTTCAGCTTTTCATATTCGATCGAATTGAGCATACCGATTATTTTCTTAATTTCTTTCGGGTCCTCAATCTCTTTTCGGCCGTCGGGATCGTTTGCCGTGTTTCTTAATATGATCTTCCCAACACCGTCCGCACTGAAAAGTTTCTCCTCACCGCAGGCGGAAGAAAAAAGGATAAAAAAGGCCGTTAAAAGCAATGCCAATATTTTTTTCATATCACTCAACAAATAAGACGCATAAATCCTGCAATCCACAAGGCTTATGCGTCATAAACATCTATTTTTCTTCAGTAAATACGTTTTGACAATATAAGCCTTGTCTGTAATTCATACAATGATTTGAAACCATTGGAATCACCTCCGTATTTATTAATTTTATATTACCATAAAATTCCACTATTGTCAATATCGAACCGCGTGTTATTCCACCGTAACAGATTTGGCGAGGTTGCGGGGTTTGTCAACGTCACACCCGCGTATAACTGCGGTATAATACGCTAATATCTGAAATGCGACAGCCGCAACGGCTGGCGCAAACAGCTCGTCTATCTGCGGCAGTGTAAGCGTGTGATCAGACACCGCACGAACCTCTTTTTCACATTCTGCGGTGCAAAAGGAAAATATCTTTGCTCCGCGCGAACGGGTTTCGCGGATATTGCTGACCGTCTTCTCATATACACTGCTGACGGTAATAAGGGCTACCACGGGCACCTTTTCGTCTATCAGCGATATAGTGCCGTGTTTCAGCTCCCCCGCCGGGTACGACTCGCTGTGTATATAGGATATCTCCTTTAGCTTTAAAGACCCCTCATTACAGACGTATGCGTCTATTCCCCTGCCGATAAAGAATATGTCTTCATAAACGCTTAAGTGTTCGGACATTCGCTTTATTTTACCGCTCAGTTTCAGCACCTTTTCTATCGCCTCGGGTAATTCGTGCAGCTGTTTTTTACACAGCTCGCGGCATTGTTCTTCGCTTATCCTGCCTCTTTGCAACGCCAGCTTAAAGGCTATTTGGTAAAGCACGGCAGATTGGACGGTATACGCCTTAGTGGACGCGACCGATATTTCGGGGCCTGCACGCGTATAAACAACGTAATCTGCAAGACGTGATATTGAAGAGCCGAGAGCGTTGACTATTGCTAAGGTCTTTGCGCCTGCCTGCTTTGCAAGGGTCAGCGCGGCTATGGTATCGGCGGTCTCGCCCGATTGGGATATTAGTATCACAAGGGTATTTTTATCAATTCTCGGGTCACCGTAACGAAATTCCGACGCTCTCTCCACCGAAACGGGTATACGTGAAAAGCGTCCGATAAGATTTTTGCCCAAAAGT
>JAZOCW010000030.1:0-3054 GCA_045596705.1 Acutalibacteraceae bacterium | reverse complement strand
GCCTCTGCTGTCTATTACCGCAATGCGACGGTGCCTTGTTTGTGACAGCTGGCGCACCATGTCACGCAGCATTGTGGTCTTGCCGCTGCCGGGCGGTCCTGCTATAAGCATACCTGTGCCGTCAAAACGGTTCACAAGCCGATCGGCACATCCGCGTATCTCCTTTGATATTCGTATATTTATTGAGGATATATCACGCATACCGCCCTCTGTAACCGTACCGCAGATCCCGGCTCGGTGGCTGCCGCGCATCATAATAAAGCCCTGCTTTATTTCCTCGGTATGACTGTAGACCGAGTGATTACATAGATTCAGATATATGTTGTTTATCTGTTCGGGCGATATATATATCGGCCGTGCAGGTGGAAGGTAATCGGCAGTACCGCCTTCTCCTACCCACATAGGAGCACCGCCTACCGTCAATATAAGCGGTTTCCCCGCACGTAGCCTTATCTCTTCAGCGGTAGCCTTTATACCGTCAGGCAGAGCTAAAAGGATACGCTTTATCTCGGCTGTTACCGCATATAGCGCACTGTCAAACCTATCGCATAAATATTTTCTGTCTGTCATTTTGCTTGTCCCCCCGTTTTGTAAATACTATGACGGCAGGACAGGGTTTAGAACATAAAAATATAAAGCATCGCCGAAACGATGCTTTAACCTTTTTGTGCTTAATATATAATAAATTTATTTTTCTCTCATTAAAATTACATAATTAACATATTCGCCCTGTTTTAATTCTACCATTAAAACATTCGGGTCTTCTTTAGCTATATATAATCCTGCGGTACTATCGCTAAAATATGTTTGATACGTTCCCTCAAAATCATATGCGTTTCCCAAATATTCATCGGGTGTATACACCTTGGTGTTAGTGCTGCACTGCACATAATTTATTCCGTTAACCTTAACCATTCCTATAACATCAACTATAACGTTCGGTTGGCTATTTATTTCAGATGAGGTATTATTGTTTGCCGACGATGTCTGCTCTTTTTGGGGATCATCCAAATCTGTAGGGTCTATATAATCCTTATCTCCAATTACCGTCGAATCATCTAATGTGATTGGCGGTGCAGTGCCAAAAAAATCACCCTGCCATAAACCTATACCGAGAAGTGCCACAAGACAGATACTACAAACCGGTGTTATGATCCATTTCATAGTTTTTCTCCTGTTTCTCTGTTCAGTTTCATGCTCCCCGATCCGACGGAGAACATCATTCGACATTTCGTTATAATTCTTCATACACAAAGCCCTCCATTTCAAGCTGTGATTTTAGTGATTTACGTGCGCGATACACAAGGGTTTCAATGCTATGGACACTTCTTTTCATTACAGTTGCCGCTTCCTTATTACTTAATTCTTCAAAGTAAATAAGCCACAGTATTTGGTGGTATTCAGATTTAAGCTTTTTCAGTGCGCGGTGAACTGTAATTTTTCTTTCTTCCTGAATGTAAGCTATCTCAAGATTTTGTTCCTCGCTGATAAGCTCCGGACAATCTTGGGTGGAGATTTCAATTCGTTTGGAATTTCGTCTTAAATAATCAATTGCCACATTCCGTCCGATCGTGTAAAGCCAGGTTTTAAACGAGCCTTTTTCTTTGTCCTTCGGTTTCTTTATACCGATAAGCACGAAGGTATCCTCTGCCAGTTCCTCTGCGGTATGTATGTTGCCGACAAAACTGTTAAGATAGAAAATAAGACCGTCCTTATAATCCCTTATTATTTCTATTAAACCGTTCTCATCACCGTCGTCACGGAAACGGCGGTAGCTACTTGCACCGTTGTCCACTGACTTTTTCTCCTTTCCGAAAGATATTTTTATGTCCTTTCAATTATTACACGAAACGCAAGGCAAAAACCTCACAATATTTTTGAATATTATAGCATAAAAAAGAAACGACAATATAGCTTTTGCTACACTGTCGTTTTCTTGGTGCTCATGAATCAGCTCATCTGATAGGATATTCGAAACATCCTTATAAGAAGCGATCCTTAAATCCTGTTTTTTTCTTTATACATTATTCCGGCATTTCCCAGTTGTGCCATACCGACTGGACATCGTCATTGTCCTCTAACATATCGATGAGCTTTTCCATATTGGCTGCCGCCGCTTCATCATCTATAGCTGTAGTGGTTGAGGGAACGTACTCGACTTCCGCCGAAACAAAGGTATAGCCCTTAGCTTCAAGCGCGTCACGCACCTCACCGAGTGAGTTAGGCTCGGTACTTATTTCAAACACATCGCCGTCGAAGGAGAAATCGTCTGCACCGGCTTCGAGTGCATCCTCCATTACGGTGTCCTCATCAAGGCCTTCACCCTCAATAACGATTATACCCTTGCGGTTGAACATAAAGGTTACCGAGCCGGTCTGACCGAGATTTCCGCCGCACTTATCAAAATAATGGCGCATTTCGCCTGCGGTACGGTTGCGGTTATCGGTAAGGGTTTCTACTACCACTGCAACACCGCAGGGACCGTAGCCCTCATATACGAGCTCCTCATAATTATTGGCTTCACCGTCGCCGGCTGCCTTTTTTATGATTCTCTCAATATTCTCGTTCGGAACATTTGCCGCCTTTGCCTTGGCAATGGCATCCTTGAGTTTGCTGTTTTCGGCGGGATTCGGACCGCCCATTTTAACGATAACAGCTATCTCTCTACCCACCTTGGTGAATATCTTCGCCTTGGCGGCATCGGTTTTTTCCTTTTTGCGCTTTATATTATTCCATTTAGAATGTCCTGACATAATATATCATCCTTTCAACTGCATTATTTTACCACAAATAATTATACACTTCAAGTATTATCCTGAAGTTCTATTGCGGTACGGCAGAGATTTTCAAGATCGGCAAATGAGGCTATCTCTCCGCACATACGGCGAAGTGCCGCCGCGCCCTTTATCCCCTTTAAATACCACGATGCGTGCTTGCGCGATTCAAGTATTGCTATGTGTGGGTCTTTATACTCCATCATCATTTCTACCTGCCGAAGCAGTACCGCCAAGCGTTTTGAAAGCGGCGGGTCGGGTAAAAGGGTTTCGTGGCCTA
>JAZOCW010000029.1:0-37010 GCA_045596705.1 Acutalibacteraceae bacterium | reverse complement strand
AATTTCAGGTGAGTTTTAAATCGTCGTCATTTAAATCAACTGCTTAACCAAGATACTTCTTATAAGTCAAAACGAAGTTCCAAACATCACTGATATTAGAATTCCACTTGCTGGTGTGACCTGTAGTGGGTGCAGGTATCTCAAAATCAAACGGAACGATATTCTTTACTGCGATAAGCTGTTTTGCCATCGCACGCTTGACCTGGTTCACAGAACCGCTGTAGAGACCGTCTGCCCCGCTATTGGTTGAAATAACGATTCCGAGATCATTACCGTTTATGTCGGACAGCGCTACTTCGGTACGGGCGGTGTACTTAGTTGTATAGTTCATTCCATCATAGAAATGGAAGTATGAATATACCTTACCGTTTGTTTTAGCAGTATTGCCGTCCATAATGATTCCACCGTCAGCGGCTTTCATACGCATCTTTGAAACGAGTTTAGTCGCAAGACCTGCGTTAGTTGCATCGGTAAAGGTGTACTTTTCTCCGTAAGCCTCGTTTTCAAGACGCTTGGAAGGAGCGACATAGGTGCTTATCATATTGGTGGCAAGACCGGTCGGAAGATTAAGCTCGCTGATGTAGGTCATACCCTCAAGATCATCGTCAGTCACATTAAGCGAAGCGCCCTTAAGAGACACGAGCTCGGTTTGATCATACGCCCAGATGTTGTCGAAAAGCATTGGGCAACTACCGTTATTACCAAAGCCAATATCTACCGTCTGATCGACAGTGGACTCAAGCACAAAGTAAATATCTGCATACTGATTTCCAGGATCATACCAGTTTGTACGTCCGCTATTCCAATAGGACTGTGTCTGTATCGGATAATCGTCTCCATCTGTGTCCGCTATAATACCGTCAGCAGTAACAACAACTATTTTTCCGGCAACATTCGTAGCGAGAGTCCAAGTCTGGCCAGATGCTAATGTGCGTATATCAAAGCGGGTGTCGGATGCACCATCAATCAGCAGATTAAAGTGAAGCAATTTCTTTGTATTTGCCTTAAGTTCTATCGGGAACATAACGTCAATAAGTCCCGTAGTAGCATCGGCAAACCTGAGGTAGGAGTCACCCATAGCTTCAGTATAACCCGTAGGCAGATTTTTGGTGTCATATTTCTCGATAGTATAGGTATGGCTGGTTCCGTTGGTTTTTGCAATAGTCGAAAGGTCGAATCTAGAGGTCACGCCGGCAGAGGATTCAAATCCGCCTGCGGTGTTCAGATTCAGTTCTACGTCAGCAGCCGATACATTGATTTCGATTCCCATTGCGGCAAGCATTACCTGTGCATAGATGCGACAACCGAAATCACTTGCGTGGTTAATATTGTTCTCAAGATAATCGCAAGGCTCTTTGCTGGCGTTTACATCCATATAGATAGAAGTAAGCTTGGTAGCCGCGACGTTGTCAAGGCTAGCTGCGAGCTCAGCATGAGCAGCTTCATAACCAAGAAGTGTTTCCTTGTCATACATTTCAAGATAGGTGTTGGTGCTGTTTGCGCCGTAAAGGAGAACCGAAACCTCCGGATTCTTTGCCTTTATAGCATCGATTATGCCGCTTGTGCTTGTTTTAAAGCTGTCAACAGTCACGCCTGCACCGCAGTCGTTGATGCCGAATCCGATCATAAAGAGATCGACATTCTTGTTTTCAAGAAGCTCGTATCTTGCGGCAAAATTCTCAAGACCCCAATCAGCATCCTTGCCGCCGAGTGAGAGATTTTCCCAGGTGATATTAGCCTTCGGATACTCAGCCTTAAGTCCGTCAACGAACATTGTCATCCAGTTGGGTGTATAGGGAGCTACATAATGTCCGGAAGACTGTGTAGTACCGTCATTGGCAGTAGTATAAACGTTCATCTTACCGCCGCTGGCACTCCAGCCGGAGGACATCGAGTCGCCGTAGAATACGAGATGCACGTCCTCACCGTTTTTAAGTTTGGAGAATACATCAAGTTCGCTTTCAACCGACTCCTGCTTCATTACAGTATAACCTGAAACACCCTTGTCAGCCCAGGTCTGAGTATGAGTATAGGTAACACAGAAAGCATTGTTATTTGTTGTGTTTTGACTGTACTGTGAAACATAGATGCCTGCATCATCGGACGGGTACGGATTCGCGACTGTACTTGTAGGACCGTTTACTGAATAGTAGCGGCTTGCAAGCAGTCTGGAGCCGGCAGGAATTGTAAGCTTGCCGTCAACAACGTCAAAGTCAACGCCCTTTACATAGTAGGTAGAAAGGTCGTAAGAACGAACCGAAACGACCTTGTCGATGGGATAAAGCAGGGATACCGAGGTCCTGCCGTCGTATGCGTGAACGGTTTCGTTATATACCGTTTCGCCGTTCCATATAGGTGTAGTATACGCTTCGCGGTTGTATGCGGTCAGGTCAACACCGTCAAAGTCCTTGCCTGCTTCAGGATAATCCGCATCATTTGCGAGCGAGACCGTAATATCTCTGGAATCGGTGAGGGTTACGGTGTAAACGCCGTTTACAGGTGTCACCTCTGCGCCGTTGTAGGAAACCGAGGAAACAGCAACTTCCGCATCCTTTTCAAGGGTGAAGCTGTAGTTTTCGCCGGTTATGGCGTTGCCGAGCTGTGCGGGAACAGCGCGAACGTTTTCCTTGCTTATAAAGTTTACACAGTTTGCTTCGTTTGCTTCATAGAACGAAACGTTATCATAATCTATCGAGGCAACCGCGTAGTTGTAACCCAGACACATATGATATGTCATATTGTCCGAGGTCATATCGTTGCCTGTGTTAAATTCGAGTGTGAACTCAAGCCATTCGTTGAGACCGAATGTGTCAGCTCAGAGAACTTGATCTGTTCGTCCATAGCATCCTCAGAGGCTCTAAGGCTATAGACCGTGCCATCAGTGACAGATCTGATAGTGAGATGCCAACTGCCGAGCTTCGGCCAGCTCTTCCACTCGCCCGTCTCTGAGACCATCGGGCTGAAAACGGACGCATTACTATTGTCACCGCTATATGCCCATTCGTTTATTTTAAAGTTGAACTGCCAGATGTAATCAGTGTTCTTATTAACTGTTACGGGAAGCTTTGTAGACATCAGGCAGTTGTTAGCAACTGCCGCGTTAATACCCTTTCCGGTGAGACCGGTGGTTTCGGTATAAATTCCCGCATAGCCACTGGAGGTGTTTGCTTTCCACGAGGTAAGACCCACACCGTTTTCAAAGCTACCGTCGGTTATCTGGTTATTGCAATTAAACTTAGGTGTCAAATTATAAGCCGTTCCCGCAACTGCGTTGGTAGGAACATAGTTAAGCTCGGTGCTTACAGGGGTGGTTGCACCGTCCTCATACCAACCGAGGAAGGCATTACCCTTATCCGCAACAGCAGTATAGGTTACGGGCAGCTTAGACGTGCCGTATTTATCGCTGAGTGTCGCTATTCCGCCGGGTGCCTGCGTTACAGCGTATTCACAGACATCAACATTACCTGTATATTCGCCTGCGTATACATTGTCAACATCGAGGTACATGTGGCTCTGATTACCTGTTCCGATACAGATAGTCATAGTAGACTCGCCGTTTGCATCCCAAGTTGTACTCGAAAGATTTGCTGTATTAATTGTTGCAAAAACAGTGACCCACTCTCCGGGGTTAGCCCTTTTACCTGCAGAATTGCCGCTCCACCAGTCAGAGCTTCCGCCAGTGCCGTCAACATATGTCTGTGTCGCAGTTCCGTATGCCGTGTTCATATCTTTGAGCATTACAGAACCGCCGGACTTATAATAGTATCCACTTTGAACCGTACCGGCAGAATTATATCCTCCTGCGGAATCACGAATACTCAGAACCGCCATAGGGTTTTTCGTGTCGGAATCTGCGCCGTCAACATAACCGTTAGAAAGATAGTTGCCGTCGGCATCAACCGAAGCACGAATCTTATATGATATAAAGTAATCCGTATTCTGCTTTACAGGGAACACATACTTGAATGCCGTCCAATCAGCCGATCCATTTCCGGCGGCATAACTATTAGCCGCTTCAAGAGTAACATAGCTGTTGGCTGTTTCTCCCTCGCCCTCGGTTTTTATGGTTGCAGAATGAGCAGCACTTCCGTTTAGGGCAGAAGCAGAGAATGTAACATTCGATGTGTCATTTTTGGAATAATCACCGTTTTCGATGAGATTGCCCGAGAATTTAGCAACATAAGCGCCTGAATTACTGATGTTTATAGTGCGATTTCGGCTTATCGGCTCAGCGGAGCCATCCTTATACCAACCATCAAAAACGCCGCCAAAGCCGTCGGTTGCGGTATAGGTCTGGCTGCAGGGTGCTAATATCGGATAATTTGCTGTAGCCGATACTGAAGAAAGATTAGAGTCAATACCGATGTTATATGCTTCTATGACAGGGTATACCGCATTTGTTGAGGCTGCAGTTAAGATTCCGTTACCCTCGGTTGTAACGGTAGGGGCTACAGGTGCAGTCTGGGTAGCGTTAGTCTCTGCAAAGCAGAGGTTATCTATATACATATTGGGAGATTGAGCAACGCTATCAACTGTTCTAACACCTCCGCCTATGCAGAGATAGAGCGTGTTTGTTCCATCACTGAGCCAAGTGGCATCGGTGGTGTCAAACATAACATATACTTCATTCCACACCTTAGCAGAGATAGTGCCCATGTTTACATATGCATTTTTAATTTCTTCGTTGTCCTTTGCTTGAACCATATACTGATTAGTAAAAGACCCACCCTCTTTACGCCAAGCCATGCTTGCCTCGGTAAATTTCGCGCCGGTAGAGTTCCACGTGTACCTTAACCATTCTGTTTCACCAAATACAGAGGGGTAAAGGTGGAAAGTAGAAGCCGTATCCTGATAGAACGAGAAGGAGAAGATATACTGCTTTCCTTTTTCTACAGTAACGGGAATGGGATTAAGACGCGCTATGGTATTAGCGTCACTGCCCTTTGTAGCATCCTGTGCTATATAAAGCGCATTGTTTCCGTGGTCTTTTGAATTTGCTACAACGGGAGCTGCCTTAATTTCACGACCGGTAACATATGTGGTGTTATACTGTTTTACAGCCGCAAAAGCATCTGTGGCAAATGTGCCGCCAAGCTCAAAGCTTCCGTCAACGATCTGGTTGTAGTTATTGAATACAGCAGTAAGATCTTTTGCCTCGCCTGTATAGGTGATATCATAGTACTTGTTGCCCTCAGCATCCTGCCAATATGCAAAGGAGTTGCCGTAGTAGGGTACTGCGGTTACAGAAACGTCTTCGCCGGGGGTGAGCACAAACGAAGTAGCCTTTTCATCGCCCCGCATCAAAGCACCGCCGGCGGAATACATACCGAGGCGGTTTTATATTTAATTGCATCATCGCAAACTGTTTTTATCTCATCCCAGGTTGCATCGACCGACAAAAGCGTGTGGTCGAGAGAGGAAAGTATTATATTTATATCCATAATATCACCTTAATTATATATTAACATTGCAGGTGGGAAAATACAATAGTTGTTTGAACTAAAAACAGTTTAGATGTTGCAATATACAACCCTCCCGCCAGCCTGCAGCTGCCACCCTCCCTTACACAGGGAGGGATTGTGAAGAAGCCGCACACAGTTTACCAGTCCCGATAAACCGGTCAATAAGATCCATTGGCTCCCTCCGGGAGGGAGCCGTCGCCGTAGGCGACTGAGGGAGAGTGCGTAACAATAAAGTTGATGCAAGGTAAAAGTAACGCAGGCTCCTTCCACCGCTATCGCGGTCCCCCTCCCTCCCGGAGGGAGGCTTTAAGGGCTACGGAAATCTTGCATATAAAAACGACCCCGTGCTGAGCACGGGGCTTTTAATTAATTAGTCTTCAATGAAGTCTTCGTCTTCGTAATCTCCACCAAAGGGGAAACTTTCGTTAGTACAAGTAGCAGTCATAGAAGTCAACTTCATGAGTTCAATTTCAGGTGTATTGTAAATTTTCTTCATTGCTATCAACTCCTTAACCAAGATACTTTTTGTAGTTTTTAACGAACGTCCAAACCTGTGTGATGTCACCATTCCATTTGCTCATTCCGTCAACAGGAGCGATTTCGATATCGAACGGCATTACGCCCTTATCGGTGACGAGAACCTTAGCGATTACACGCTTAATCTGGTTTGCAGAGCGAACATAGAGTCCGTCTTCGCCGTTGTTGGTGGAAATGGTGATACCGAGGTCGTGACCGTAGATGTCAGACAAGGCTATTTCAGAACGAACAGCATACTTTGTTTTCGGGTTGAACGTCTCGCCCATAAAGAACTCGGCATAGAACTTACCGTTTGTGAATGCAACGCCTTCGTTCATGATAACTTCGCCTTCTGCAGCGGTAGTGCGTGCCTTAGAAACGATTCTCGGCTGTCCTGCCTCTGCAAAGATGGCATTAAGTTCATCTGTGAAGTTATATAAGCACTCAGGTGCCTCATTCTTAAGACGTGTGTAAGGAGCAACGTAGGTGCTGATCTTGTTTGTAGCAAGTTCTGCGGGGAGAGTTAACTTGGTAGCGTAGGCAAACTGCTTGTTGGTGTCTACATCTGCGTCGAGGGTAGAACCTGTTACAGCTACGAGTTCAGACTCGGTGTATGCCCAAACGTTATCAATTGCGAACTCACCGCCGTTGCGGAGACCGAAGGTAACATATACAGTCTGGTCAGCGCTAGAGTTGAGTTCTACGTAAACGTCCTTGAAGTTAGCGTCAAGACCTATATCGCCGGATGTGCCATAACTAATACCGCCGGCTGCTGCCATATCAGGTGTTACGCCGTCTTCTTTGAAGAGGGGGTTGCCTTCAGGATCGGTCTTCTGGTATTCATGCCATGCATCAAAGGATCTGTTGCTGTTTTTGCCTGCTGCATCGGCAACTATAATCTTACCGGAAACGTTCTTTGCAACATTCCATGAGTTTGCAACACTGTCAACGCGGACGTCGAAACGATGTCCTGCATTGCTATCCTCAGGATTTTCTTCAGCAAAGAAACTAAGAACCTTTGTCTTGAAGTGAACAAGAGTCTTTTTGCCTGCGGTTACTTTAACCGGAATTGAGAAATCGCAGTGGCCGTTGTCATCAACATTGTTGACAACCTTGAGGTAGTATGCGCCGAGGTCTGCTGTGTAGTCAGCAACTTGGGTATCGTGTGCTGCAATTTCAGCAGTAACAGTATCTTCATAGTAGGTATAAGGATAATCTGCAACCTCTTTGCCATCTTCAAAGTCGTTATTTACGCTTACAACCGGTCCACCGGAGAACTTTGCAGTAAGTTTATAATCTGTAGCTGCAACAGCATTGGTGGGAACGTAGGTAAGGTCTGTGCTGATAGCGGTTTCGGCGTTTGCCTCATACCAGCCGTCGAAGGTGTAGCCTTCTGCGGGTTCAGCAGTATAGGTTGCTTTCATATCGTTTACTGCAACGTATCTGGAAGCAGTAATTCTACCTGCATTAGAAGCATTGTGGGTATATTCATAATGTGTTCCGTTGTATTCGGTAACAATAAAGTCATCAATATCAAGTGCCATTACGTTGCCGCCATCGGCACCGAATGCTACAGCCAGTGTAACGGTGTTAGATGAAGCAAATACATCGGTTTCCACACCAGATATTGTAGATTTAACCGTTGTTGTATCAACCAGATAGGTAAGTTCTGTCCAGTCGGTTATATCCTTTGCGTATGTGCCCCAAAGATGTGTGCCCGTACCTCCCTTTGCTGCATTAACACTAGCAGGCAGGAAGCTGGTCGGTGTACTGTCATACGTGTAATCGGTGGTACCTCTCATATATGCTTTTTGAGAAGCAAAAGCAAGAGTTCCCCAGTTATAACTCGTGCCGTTTACATGATACATACCTTTTCTAAAGGACGGTGTTGCAGTAGATGCCGGGTCGGTTATTGCTGCAACGGGAGCACCATTTACCGATGAGAGGCGGTGCTTATATGAAATCATATACTTTTTGTTTTTCTCCAATTCAAACTTGAAGAGGAAAAGTTCAAACTTATTGCTCTTAACAGTTGACTTAAGTTGAACGTAACTATTTGCGTTTTCGCCTTCGCCCTCTGTCATAATTGTAGCAGTAGCGTCAGGTGTGTTTGCGTTGGGATTGATAGTAATAGCAGAGGTGTCGTTCTTAGAGAAGTCTCCGTTAACGATAATGTTGCCGGTGAAGTTTGCAACATAAGTGGCTGTGTCGCTTACGGTAATTGTAGGTTCGGTGCTATAGGCAACGCCGTCTCTGGTCCAACCGGTGAACTTTGCACCCCAGTTGGGTGTGGCAGTTGCAACGGAATTTCCGACAGAAACATTCGGATAATAAGCTGTATCGCTAGCCATATTGGGTGCTGTACCGCTTTTTGTTACAACAAAAGCCTTAGCAATCGGAGCAGATGAAGTTTTCTCTGCTGAAACTGTGCCACGGTCCCCTGCAATTATCGATGCAGAGGCAGGAGCAGTAATTGTTGCTTCCGCAAAGCAGAGATTATCGAAATAATATTCACTTGGTGTACCAACACCATCCAAATTATACATATCACAACCAAGTGTAATATAAAGTGTAGTTGTTCCGGTATCTGCAACAGACGAACAACCAGTGGTGTCAAACATAACGTATGCATTGTACCATTTGCCTGTTGTAAAGAACTGCGCACCAGACGAATCACGGTTCAAAGGCTCGTTGCTATAATGCCTATGAACCCAGCCATTACCAGCCGTTTGATCATCGAAATACATACCGGCATATGCATTAGTGAAAGTTACGCCCGTGGCGTACCATGTATTTGAAAGCATATCTTCTGTAAAAACAGAGTAATGGTGACTTGATGCCGCAGCAGTCGGTATATAGTACGAATAAGACAACACATATGTTTTGCCTTTTTCTACACTTACAGGAATGCTAATATTATATTGTGAATTAGCGTGCGTATTGATATTCTTTACATCAAGTGTTTTTTGACCGCGCAAAGATGCATCAGTTCCTGCGGGGACATCGATAGCAGTAACCGTCGGTCTATAAGCTGCGCCCATATTTCTTTTGTTAAGAACTGCCGTCAAGTTTGCTATAAACTCACTACCGCCGGTATATTCGATACTACCGTCAGCTATCTGGTTATAAACGTTAAATACAGCGGTAAGGTTTTGTGCTGCGCCTGTATAAGTCAGGTTTGTAGAAACGGGTGTAGCAGTTGTGTAATCTGCGCCGGTCTCATACCAGCCCTTGAAGTTATTTCCATAATAAGGATATGCAGTTACAGAGATCTCCTCGCCTGGAGTATAAGCAAGAGCAGTATCATAATCGGTTGTATCTGCAACTGCGATAACACCGCCTGCAGCTGCCTCAACAGCTGCATTCTCGTATACCATAACGTTGTCAAAAGCGAGACGGGCTTGAGAAATACCGTTTCTGATTACGAGGCGGACGGTATAGGTGCCGTCACCGTTATTCTTGATACCGCTGTTGGCAGCGATAAACTCATCGGCGCTGAAGGTGAAGGAATAGGTTTTAAAGTCGCCGGAGTTATGGTAAACTTTTCCGTCAGCGGCAGTAAAACCCTTGCCCATACCGCTCTGAAGATGAGCGTTTATTGCGGCGCGCTCCTCGTCGGTGTTGACAAGGTTCCAGTCGTAGCCGGTGGGGGCAGTACCCTCAGGGTTACGGCCGGATCCTTCGGCTTTAAGATCAACCTTACCGTTACCGTCAGTATCAAGAATCTTTATTGTGCTCTCGTTAAGGGAAACTGCTCCCTCGTTATCCCAGCAGAGAGTATCGACAAACATATCGAACGTCCAATCGGTTGCAACCGTATCCGTAGTGGGAACTATGGTAACATCAGCCGAAACGGTATAATACTTACCTGCTTCTATTACAAAGTCCTGGAATGCCTGCTGTGCCGCATTTAATGTCATAGCATACGGATCGGCAGGATCATCATAGGAAGTATATGTATATTTGTCTACATTATTTACAAACTCATTACGCAAAGAACGGTAGTCAAGATTAGCATACTTAGTATAGCCGGTACGCCAGCCAACCGGATAGTAGCTAACTGAACCGGTTCCTTTTGATGCGTCCCAATTGTAGGCAAAATATTTACCTAAGTCTTGCCAAGATGCATCAGTATAATCCTCCAGATTGGGGGCTGCATCGGATGCGCTGTAGTAGGGCTTGCCAACGCCGTCACCGTTTACGATGAGGTTGACAGGACCTACGGCATCTTCACTGCCTGTGGTGGCAGATGCCGGCAACATCATAAGTACCGAAAGGGTACCTAAGATAAGCATTACCGACAAGAGAATGCTGAGAATCTTTTTCATAATAACACCTCTTAATATATTTTCCCGAATATGCCTCCAGCATATGGGTAATGGTACAGACTAATAATACACCTTTGATTTGTCAAAGTCAAGTAGGTTTGCGAAAAGATATACCAAATGCACACTTTCTTTTTCAAATCCGTTTTTTGGAATTTTTGTAACAAAAATGATACCAAATTGTAACTGATTTGAAATCGCTTTTTTGTAAAAGTAGTTATATACTATATATAGTGTAGCAAAGAGGGGTGAGCAGGGTGTTAAAGCAAATTGTAGAGCTTTTGATGGTGATCATCATCGGGCTGGTGCCTATGGGCAACAACACAAACGAAACACAGCCTGCGCCTGCGGTTACCACCGCCGCTGTGACGAGCGAGCAAGACGACGGTATCAAGTGTGCAAGATGGCAGAACATGCTGAATCACAACTACTGTTTTGGTGACGCGTTTGAGGACAAAGCGCAGCTTATAGAAAGCGCGGCTATTACACTTTACTCTAAGATAGAGAACGGTTATATAAGCAAGGCCGCGGTTGACGCTTATATATTAAATATGTACGGCATTGATTGCGCCGACTGCACGCAAAGCGACCGCGAAGGATATTACAGCGTACCGCCAATAGGCTTCGATGTTTATGACCACGATATAATTTCTTTTGAATACAACGGCGACGGCACCGTGACCGTACACTCTAAAATGGCGGTAGGTGGCGATGCCGACCGAGTATATGACTGTGTCAGCGTTTTCTTCGCCGATGGCGGCAGCGCTTTCGGATACAGGCTTATCTCCTGTGACGTTAATTGGTAAAAGCAAAAAACTTATAACCCCCGTATCTTAGCCCAAGTGTTCTTAAGGACGCTTGGGCAGTTTTATTCGCGCTTCACGCGAGTTATATTGCTTCGCAGTGATCCTTGTCTTACGACAAGTGATATTGCCTTCGGCAGTTTAGGACGAATAAAATATCACTCTGCGCGTTTAGCGCAGAATATCACTATAAAAATGCTCCCTTGTGTAAAGGGAGCATTCAATAAAGCCTTCCTCCGGGAGGAAGGGGGACCGCGATAGCGGTGGAAGGAGACTGCGTTACTTTTTTCTTGTATCAACTTTATTGTTACGCACTCTCCCTCAGTCGCCTACGGCGACAGCTCCCTCCCGGAGGGAGCCTTTGTTTTATAATACCATATTCCTCTTTTCAAGCCCTCCCTGTGAAGGGAGGGC
The DNA here is from genome assembly GCA_045596705.1 of Acutalibacteraceae bacterium. Taxonomy (GTDB): domain Bacteria; phylum Bacillota; class Clostridia; order Oscillospirales; family Acutalibacteraceae; genus SIG589. The sequence continues at coordinate 25,490 of JAZOCW010000029.1, read as the reverse complement.
TTTGTTTTTCAAAAAGTACGCCTTATATCGCCGTCATAGTGTACGACAATGAGGTAACGGTCATTTCTTCTATTATTGTGTTGTCCTTGCCTATCGTTTCGGTAAATGACAGCCACTGGCAATTGGGAAAAGAAGAAATATAGCCCGGAGTGTATATATTCAACTGAAAGCCTTGAAGCGTGCGAAGGTTCAACCCGTCTGAATGGCTGTCACCTACATAGCGCACGCGCCGAAGCGTCACGGTTTTTTGAGATGCAGGCGCTACAAGCACTCCGTTTTCCACCGTTTTTTCACGCTGAAAGTTTGACACTACACTTTGAAGATTTAAGATTCGGTTCCCGTTAATTGTGACATAAACCGATTTACTCTGATCATAGTTCATTTAAGTAATTCCCCCTTGTGTCTCCGCAGATGCGGTCGTGCAATTTTATTTTTACAGGCAGTACGGTACACATAAAGGTGCTGTCGTAATGCATTTTATCGCACTGTATTTGCGCTACTGTCAGCGTACCGCTGTAGAAAATGGCGTTTACTATGTAGGTCAGCGCATCGTAGGACGCAAAACCGCTGAACTGTGAGGACAGATATATATCTGCGCGAAGCGTCACATCGACCGGAACCGAAAACTGTGCCGTATCGCCTGACATCCCCGAATAAGCCGAAAGCTTATCCGTTCCGAACTCTACAGCATCCACCCCTACTGCTACAGTCGGGTCTGAGAGAGGCAGATCCATCAGGTCGGTGCGGAAGGCCGTAACAACGCTGATAGGAAAGGACTTAATAGCCGATATTATCTCTATCGCCTCGTTTACTATACTATTCAGACCTCTCATAATTTCCCTCCTTTATGGTGCGGTAGAGCACCGCCCATACATAGATCGGTTTATCGCCGAGATATATCATTTGGGCGCGTTTCACAAGATAGCGATAGCCGCCTACGAACAATTCCACTCCGCCCCATTCATCGGAAAAGTCGCATTCCGGCGGACCGACATAAAGATAACAACCGTTATCGCGTTCACCTACAGCTCCCAGCGGCAGGTCGATATACATTTTATTTTTATATCGCATATGCTGGACAAACGCCTTGATATTATATCTGGCGTGTCTTAAATTTACCCTGACTTCCTGACCGTATTTTTGGAAAAGCCGATCAATTCTGTTTTCGATCTTCATTGTGCCCTCCTATATAATACGAAAGCTAAAGCGAGTCTTAAGACAGCCGTCGAGCGCGGCAAGCGCATCGCACAGCAGTTCCCTTGCCGACTCGCGAGCGGCGGCAGGATCAACCTTTACTGTTATATCGCCCGCTTTGCAATCGGTCATTATATCTGAGCTTTGCGCCAGCGTATATCTATAAAACGCGAGGCATGCCGCCGCGTAGCAAAGCGGCTGTTCAAACCGCGAACGCGATGCCGACGGCTTGACCTTAAGTAAAAGTGTATCAACCGCCGCACTGCAAAGCGAAGCGTATAACGCCGTATCCTCCTCGCCCGAGAGCGAGCAAAAAAGCCGGAGCACCTTATCGGACGGTAGCGAGTTAATCATATGCTACACCGCCGCCCTAAGCTATAGAAAGCACCTTGCAGGCATCGGGGAATATCTTGGCAAAACCGACAGTAGCTGTAACAGCAGCGCGTTCGAGCTGACGGTCGATAAGCTTATCGTAATCTACCGACACATCGCTGGCGATGACCATTTCGAGCGCACAGCGCTTATCAAGACCGATAATGCTGTTTTCACGAGCGGCGGCGGACTTAACAAACTCAGCGCCGAGCGGATTGCCGACCTTGCCGGTGCCCTGGAAATTGATGCCCGAAACGGGATTTTTGAACTCGTCAAGCGCGAGCAGTCCTGCCATCATATCGGGGGATGCCACGATAGTAGTCATTGCATACGGATCAAGCGAGTTATAAAGCTTTATAAGATCCGCATAGGACAGCTTACCCGATTCGGTTGCTGCTATTATCTCGGCGGCGTTGTTATTGCCGTCGCCGTCGCAAAGGACGGATATCGCATCGCTGAACTGCTGACGGGCTATGTAGGCACCTATCTGCTTTAAGGTAACGGTAAAGAGGTCAAGGCGCTGGAACTTCAACGCCTCGTAGGATGCTACGAGCATTCTGCCTCTCTTATTAAGCTTTACAAGATTTTCCTGTGTGCGCACTACGGTCTGGGGGATGTATGCGCCCTCGCCTACCTGCTTAAGCTTCTTATCGTCCTCTGTGGGGGTAGAGGAAATGGTGCGGTAATCGAGGCCGTCAATGCGTGTTTTGGTGGCTACCAGCGAATCGAGCAAATTAGCCTCCTCCATACCCTGCTTGACCGCACGGGAGATGTACTCGGGGAACAGTGCGGATGACTGAGAGGTTGAGAAGAACTTCTGAACGCAGTCACTGCCGGCACCGCTCACCTTTATATCAAAGCGCTTTAACTGACGTCCGAATGCGTCAAGTCCTGCTTCAGGCGTACCTTCATACGCACCCGACGGGTCAAGCGATTCGAGCACCTGCGAAAAGGTCTTGCCAGGTACGGCGTACATTCCCTTTTCAAGTTTTAAATTATCGTAGTTCATATTATTCCTCCTTAAAATATAAAGCCGACAAGCTGTTTTTCAGTATCGACATTAAGAACGGTTACTGTACGGCCGGTATCGGCTGACTTGACCGCGCCGTTTTTTGCGGCGGCGAGGGCACAAACCCCGAGCGATGGAGCGCTGCCCTCGTACGGTAACTGGCAGTAGCCGCCCATCTGAACGGTGGCGATATCGCCGCGAACGCTCAAGCCTACGCCGCAGAAGCTGTCGCCCTCGGCGCTTATTGCTACCTTATCATTGGCAACGACCGTCAAGGCCTTGCCCGCTATTTCTTTTTCGGCTGTGCCGAAGGTGAGAGCACTCTCACCAAAGCCTTTGTAATCAAACATAAAATCTTTCCTTTCAAATTTATTTAATCATAAAGCCTGTATTGCAGCCGTCATTTCTTTCGGCTGCGACAGCCAGCTGTACCGAAGGGGTCTCGGTCTTTTTGACCATTCGGTAAAACTCGTTAAGCTGCGAGAGTGTCATCTTTTCGGTCACCGCAGCCAACACATCCTCGTCAATGCCGCAAAGTTTCTCGGCGCAGCCCCTGATAACAACGGCGCGCTTCTCCGCAAGAAAGCTTTTGCCCAATTCACCCAGGGTCTCAAGCTCACCTATATAGTGCGACAATCCCGCCGCCTCCTCAGCACTTAGAGTAACCTCGCCGAGGGAGAGCTGTTTTATTATCTGTGTGGTATCCATTTTTTCTGTCTCCTTTTTTGTATATGCCTTTGTGACGCCTGCATTGCGTTGTGCCGGAACGGCAACAAACGACCACTCGTATGCATCGCACGGGTCGCAAAGTATCGTGTGGCACTGCTGCTGACCCGCCGCAGTTTTATACTGCCTGCCCTTCTTGTGGACACAGCCCACCGACAGATCCGTTCCGCATATCGAGCAGATACGACGTCCCATACTGCAGCCTACGCTGACCTCTTTTTTAATGCCTGCGTCTATCTCAGCTATGAGGGGTGTGTTTTGCTCGCTTCGCAACATATATGCTCTGGCACATAATTTTTTATACTGTCTGCCATCGCTTGTGTATTCACCTTCGGGAGTCTCGGTATGGCAACTGAAGATGCGCGCTTTCTGATTCTCGCTTTTTGCAGAGTGGTCACAAATCCCCGTCTTTCCTACAAAAAGTTCTGACAACGTATCAAGCGCGGCATCCGAAAAACGCTCTCCGTCGCGGTCGATATCGTTGTCGCACAATGTCACCGACAGGGCATATACCTCTTTCGCATCCAAGTCCCGACGGGTGTGACGGTTAACGAGTTCCAATTCACCCTCTCGCAGCACGCCTGCGTCTTCGATCTTTCCTATTTTCACTGTTTTTTCACCTACTCGTTTTCCAATTTTTCTGCCTGTGCGTTATAAAGTCTGGCTCGTGCAAGCTCAATCTCATCCTGAAGGCTGATGTTATCCCAGTTGATATCAACATCGCAATAATAGCCCTCACCGCGCAGATAGGTCTTGCAGATTTTACGTATCATCGGGGTAAGCAACATACGATAGTATTCAAGCTCACTTGTGAGAATATCAGCCTGCTGTGCCGACATACGCTCGGTAGACGACCAACAAAGTCCCAACAAAAACGGTGGCAGACCGGTCTTGGCTACTATCTGCTCAAGCACCGAGCGAATAGGTATCTCGATCTCGGGCATTTGATTATCTGCTCCTATTACCTTGATATCAACATCGCCTACCGCTACAAAATCCCTTACCTCACTCTTATCGCGCATTGCCTGCGCCCATGCCTCGGCTATTTCGTCGGCCCTGTTATCCCCCAGCCCCGAGAGCTCTGCCGACGGGCGATATGTAACGGCGAAACGCAGATTACCCATTCGTTCAAAATTCGTACCCAGACAGCTGTATATTTTAAGCAGTATTCCGCTTACGAACGGCAGTCCCTTAAGCATCGAATTTCCGTAAAGACCGTCGGCATCGGGATTAAGCGCACATATGAGCACGCGCTCGGGATGAGGAATGGCGCTGTCCTCGCCGCGGCGGTATATTCCGGGCAAAAACGGGTCCTTGCCGGGACGAAGCTCTACGTTTTCTATGTCAGCACCGTATAATGCACGAAGATGTCCGTCCGAGTCGAGTACCATCTCTCCTATCGCGGTGCCATAGGTCAGCAGTCTGTCAACCGTTCCGGCTATAAAGCTTTCTATTCCCTGTGAAACCGGCCCGCAGGGCACCTGCTTTAAGAAGTCCTCCAGCAGTTGCTTTGCCGAACCGTCAGCACAGGATATACTGAATCCACCGACCAGGCGTACTATCTTACCTATTGCAGCGTCAATTACCGGTATAGACTCGCGCAACGCGGCATACATCCTCATTTCGGGACGGCAAAGCGGGGTGTAGCGGTCGATGACCGAAAAGGCATCATTGCCGCGCGCGGTCTGTACCGCCGCAGTAACCGCCCCCGCCTGCCGCTTTCGTTTAAAAATGTTCAAAAATAATCCTCCTATAATTTGATTTTTACCTGCGTGCCGCAATGGCCGCCCGACCGCCGCCACCGGAATAAAGCGCCGTCGACACAAAATACCGTATATCATCCATGGCGTGGTCGTGTTCCTTGCGAGGACAATCTCGCACAGCCGACTCGTCCCAGCGGTAGAGTGAAAATTCTCTTATGCTATCATCACAACCGCGGCATATACGTATCTTGCCGCTGCGAAGCGCATCCGACACGCGGCGTATACCGTCGAGCACATCATTCTTTGCGGCGATCACCCTGAACCTGCCGTGTCTGCGTATCGCCGTTATAAAGGAGGCAGCAGACGGGTCGCATATTACAGCAGTAATGTTGCGGTCGCCCGCAAGGCGAAGCAGTTCGGTATAGTATTCCTCATCGGTCTTCTGTGCGCCGCTGCGACGGGAGGAATAGTAGTATTCCGCCACGCGGTACCACACGCCGCCGCAAAGCCCCCAAAGTCCGAACGAGGATGGATTTGCCGTGCCATAGTCGCAGGAAATATAATATTTCTCGCAATTCTCAGGCGGGTCGCAAACCGAATCCTCGCTGAAAAACGGATAGATCAGTCCCTCGGCAGCCACCCACCTGCCGAGCACAAACCGCTCATAAAACGTTCCTGAATAGAGCGAGGAATAACGCTTTAGCATCTCACAAGAAAGCGATGGGTTTTCCGCCATAGTAAAATGCAGATAAAGCGCATTTTTCTGGTTAGGATTTTTTATCCATTCGCGATAAAACCAATGCGATGGTGATTGCGGATTGCAGTTGAAGAAAAACTTAGACCCCTCGACCGAGCAACGGGCGATCGCCTGCTCGACAAACGAGCGGGGCATCAGCACCACCTCGTCAAACAGCACGCCCGAAAGGGTCATTCCCTGTATGAGCGCCGCACTCGACTCGTCCCTGCCGCCAAACAGATAGTAGGTGTTGGTTCGCCCGTCTCGCTTGACTGTTATCAAGCCACGGCTTAACTTTTCTTCACACTCAAAGCCGAGCGAGCGCAGTACGGCACACATAGGAGTGACCAGATTTCGGCGCAAGGACGACACAGTCTTTCCGCACAGTGCAAAATCGGCACCTGAAAATTTATAAAACGACCAAAAAATAAATGATAAAAACAAACAGACCGATTTTCCGCTGCGCACCGCGCCGTCGCAGATTATGGCGTCACGGTCACGAAACGGGCTTTCCTCATGCCAGAACGACAACGCCGTCATCTGTTTTTTTGAAAAAACTTTAAACTCCATTTTCCGCCGCCTCCGATGCGAGATTTTTTGCTCCTTCGCAAAGAGCCCGATAGAACGGCTCGGCTGAACTGCCGACAGTTTCCGCGCTCAGCGCCGTCAGTCCGTCAAGCGCCTTTATGCGGTCAAAAAATTTCACCTCTATGCCGCCGCCCTTTGTGAATTTAAGCTCTGATACCATATAAAGGTCAAGCGCCTCAAGTTGCTCACGCGTGAGTATATCTGTGCAGGTACAAAGGTAGACCGCATCGGTAACACTGCCGAAAGCTATCCGTCTGAGGCCGTCTGCGGCTGCTGCCTCAGACGCTATGGAAGCACTTTCTACAGCCTTTTTTACAGCCTCCTTTTTCAGCAGACGTATTCCGCTACGCTCGGGGAATGAAAATCCGGCGCGCGCCGCCGCCTCGCGCGGAGAGCGTAAAATCTTATAGTACTCACAAAACAACTCTTCCTTGGCGCTTAAATTTCTATATGACATATTTGCCACCTCCGATAATACCCCCCAAAAAAGCGATTTGTTGCACGAAAACGTGCAACAAATCAAAAAATTTTTCAAAAAAAATAAAATCGTCGGCATTTTGCCGACGATTTTCGTTATTTTTGTTTTCTTATTCTATTGTAATCATTGAGTGATTTTATTGCCTCTGACGACATCGGTATAAGAACTATCATATTAAATATCGTCATAAGCCCGATGCCTATATCGCCCAGATCCCACACGAAGGTGTAGGTCGCCAATCCTCCGATAAACAGCATCACAAGTGCTATGAGTTTATATATAAGCTGTGCTTTACTGCTGTTGCCAAACAAATAAGATACATTTGAACGGGCATAGAACATAATTCCGATAAATGTAGAAAAACTAAACAGCCACAGCGTTATTGCTACAAATACTACACCGGCATAACCAAAATGGTGGTGCATTGCGGTCTGTAACAGTTCCATACCGGAAAGTCCGCTTAACAGTTCCTCGGGAGCAAGCAGCATTATCATCGCGGTACAGGTGCAGATCACTATTGTATCAATAATTACGCCGAACGCCTGAAAAAGCCCCGCCTTAGCAGGATGGCTGACGTCGGCTGCGGCCGCGGCACAAGGCGCAGAGCCTGAGCCCGCCTCGTTGGAAAACAGTCCGCGCTTGACACCGTTCATAAGCGCCGCGCCAAATCCGCCTGCGACTACCTGTCGAAGACCGAAAGCCTCCTCAAAAATGCGGCGAAAAACAGCAGGCATCAGACCTATGTTTTTAAAAATAACAAACAGCGCAATAAGGAAGTAGAATACCGCCATTATCGGTACTATTACATCAAGAACTTTAACAGTAGCATTTTTTCTTAATATTATTATAGCCGAAAGTGCTACAAGCAGAACAGTAGAAACGATGGGCGGAATTTTGAAGGCATTTTCAAAAGCCGATGATATCGAATTGCTTATTACCTGACCGACTCCGCACCAGCACAAAAGTCCCGACAGGGCAAAAAGAACTGCTATAATGCTTTTGCGTTTTTGCTTAGCCTTTGTAAAAAACGCATGTATGTAATGTGCCGGTCCGCCGCGGAAACCACCGTAGATGGGATCGGGTTCCTTATAAATCTGTGCTAATGTTGCTTCGACAAACGCCGTAGATGCACCCAGCAACGCTGTTACCCACATCCAGAAAACGGCGCCTGCGCCGCCCACGGAAAGAGCGGCAACTACGCCGACCATATTACCCATTCCGACACGGGTAGCAGTCGAAACTATAAGTGCCTGAACTCCCGAAAGTGCTCCCTTTTTGTTTCCAGTTTGCTTTTTTGCTGTTATGCGAAGCATTTCTGGGAAAAAACGTATAGGCAATGCCTTGGTACGTATAGTAAAAAATATTCCTGCAGGGATAAGCAACAGAACCAGTAAAGATATACCTAGCTCACCGCCGCTCGGCAACGGGACTGTAAACAGATCTCCCCACAGAAAATTATACACAGCCTTTATAATACCCATTTTCCTCTACCCCTTGACATTATTCTATTAAACTATATAATATGTATATCTATTTGTCAAATTGATGGATTTTATAATTATAATTAAAAATATTAATAATGGGAGCATAATATGGATCTGAGAAATCTAAATACGTTTATTCAGGTAGCCGAATCTAAAAGCTTTACTCGCGCGGCAACCGCACTTGGTTATTCACAACCGACGGTATCGCTGCAGATAAAACAGCTTGAGGATGAACTGGGGGTAAGGCTGTTCGACCGTATAGGGCACACCGTCAGCCTTACCGAAGGCGGAAAGGAAGCACTCAGCTATGCACAGCAAATATGCCGCCTGTCGCAGGAAATGTCGTCAAGTACAAATCAGCCCTGCAAACCTAAAGGGATCATACGGGTGGCAATGGCAGACTCGCTGTGCACTCCTCTTATAGCAAGGGAGTTTGCAAGATTCAGAAAAGAGCACCCCTATATATCGCTGAGTGTTACCACCGCCGGCACCGAAGAGCTTTTCCGCCTACTGGACCATAACGAGGTAGACATCGTCTGCACGCTCGACAGTCATATTTATAATTCAGCGTATGTCGTTTGCGATGAAGAAAAAATAGACGCGCACTTTGTTTGCTGTGCTAAATCTTCCATTGCCAATGCTGATTCTATATCTGTGGAATCACTGCTAAAACAGCCGTTTTTATTGACCGAAAAGGGTATGAGTTACCGACGTCTGCTTGACGAAAGGCTGGCACGCGACTCAATCGAGTTACAGCCGGTGCTTGAGATAGGCAGTGCCGACCTCATATGCCGACTGGTGACTGAGGGCACGGGTATATCTTTTCTTCCTGATTATGTAACCGAGGACGCTATCAAATCGAAAAACATTGTACGTCTGCCGGTGGATGATTGCAAGCTCGATCTATGGAAACAGATCATCTGCCGAAAAGATAAGTGGGTGTCTTTTCAAATGCAAGCGGTAATAGATTTTCTATCAAAAATAAAGCTAAAATAAAAAGGGTGCTAAGCACCCTTTTTATTTACCCAAAGATTTAATATTTCTGTAGTGAACTATCCCTTTATGTTTTTTGCAACAGTATGATAATCATTGGTTAAGACGGTATCAATACCCATTTCTATATACTGCTTTGCCTCAGCGGGATCATCTGACCAAAACAAATTGCAGATTATACCGTTTGCGTGTGCCTTGTCAATATCGGCTTTCTCAAAATGAGGCTTAAAAAACTGAACTTTTTTACAGCCAAGCTCGATAGCACGGTCGACTATTGTGCTCTTTTCCAAGCCTCCGATAACGCGCTCCCTCTCACCGCAGCAACAAGGAATATCAGGCGCTATTCGGCGCGCAAGGCGCAATAGGTTATCGTTTCCGGTCATAAAATAAACATATTTACGACAATCGTACTTATCTATAAGTGCAATTATCTTGCGGAATATATCTTCATCATATTCACAATCATCGTTTATTGTTTTCAGGTGAATATTCATCACCGTATGGCAGGAAAATTTGCTAAGCAACTCTTCAAATTTAAGTATACCCAAACCTTTAAATCTCGGCGAGAAGTTGCCGCCGAAATCAAGAGCACATAGTTCCTCGTAAGTATGCTCATAAACCAAGCCTTTTCCGTTTGAAACACGCTCAAGCGTAGCATCGTGCAGTGTAACTATCTCTCCGTCCTTGGTCGGCCAGAGATCAAACTCGATCTCATCAGCACCGAGCGCTATAGCCGAGCCGAACGCAGGCAGACTGTTCTCGGGTGCGGCAGAACTGAAGCCGCGATGCGCGCATACGCGCGGATACGGCATAAGTCCGTCGTGCTTAACGATAGCACTGCCACCGGGGCGATACTGCCACGGTTTTCTTCCGTATTCTATATATGAATGGTGCGGTGCATCCGGGTTGCCGAAGCCGGCGGGTTTCAGGTGTTTATCGTTCGGGTCAAACTCGACCGTAGCCATTCCAAAACGACCCTTCATATTCTCAAGAACCTTGCCGTAGGGAGATACTACCATACTTGCACCGCATATATCGGAGTTTTCATCGAAGCTGACTGATGAACGTATCACATATGCGTTAGTGTTGTAGGCTAAAAAACGGCACATTGTTTCAATAGCGTCGTGACTGTCGCTGCGCTGCAGTGAGCAGCCGATTACTATATCCACGTTTTGGCGGGCAATATTTGCAAAAGCCTCATAAAAATAGAAATCGTAACAAGTAAGAAAGCCAAAGCGAAGCCCCTCCAGTTCGAGCACATAGGGCTCGGAAAATTCGAAGGTGTAATCGCTGTCAAGCTCTAAAACCTCCAATTCAAGCGGAGGTAAATGCTTTTTGAAATACTTACCTGCAAGCTCGCCTTTTCGGTCGAATACATAGGTAGTGTTTCGATAGCCGGTGTCCTCAAGGCTAAGCGCATTAACAAAAACCATAGCACCGCAACGCTTTGCTGTAGATATGCATTTTTCAAGCAGAGTATTTATGTATTTCTTATGATAAAACAGCGTTTCCTCAAGTGTAGCGGTAGCGCAGGGTACATCGCTGTACTCGGGCAGCACAATAATATCAAGCGAGTCATCGCACCTGTCGAGCAGATCGAGTTTATATTCAAAGTATTCATCCGAAAAACCTACATCCCGTGAATAGGGAGGCTGTATTATACAAGCTTTCATTTCGCACCTCTTAGTTTCTTTTTTCATTATTATAACATAGCACAAATATAAATCAAGCAAAAACGGACGCACAAGCATAAAGAAGTCGTCTCCGTTTTCTCTGCAAATAAAAAATAAGACTTTCGGTTATTGAAAGTGTCATAAAGGGTTACAACCTTTGAGAAAAATTATTATATGCCGAAAATAAATGCTAGAGCTTTCGACGTGTATAAGTGATATTGCAAACTATCGTTTGCAGTGATATTTTTACCTTGCGGTAAAAGTGATATAAAAGCCCTCGGCTTTTGTGATATTATATTCGCTGTTTAATCTGTCCGCAGGACAATATCACGATGCATAGCATCATATCACTGCATAGCAATATCACTCGCCGTCAGGCGAATATAACTGTGGCACCTTCCTTGAGGAAGGTGCCACAAGCGTCCGTTTGGTTTTTTATTTCTCGTTTTCGCGTAGCTGTCCGAGCGCTCCGCCCGGATGGCGCAAAACATATTCCTGCGGTGTGATACCGCATTTTTCCTGTAACAGCACCGACAATACCTGTAAAGCCATGGTTTCGACCAAAATAGATGCACGCGGTGCACGATTTAGCGGTCCGCCCTCGTTTTCTACTCCGGCGGTAATATGCACCTCGGCAAAGCGCGCAAGCCACGACTCGCTGTTTCCGGTTATTGCGATAACCTTGCAACCGTTATTTTTTATAGCTATTGCGGTGCTCTTCATCTCTGCCGTTTCACCGCTGTTGGAAATGCAGACTACAACATCGCCTTTCTGCAGCTGTCCGCAGGAGCCGTGAACCGCCTCCGTGCCGTGCAGAAAATATGTGGGGGTACCGGTAGAGGACCAGAGCGATGCGGCGTATCCCGCTATATGGGCAGGCTTGCCTATGCCTGTTATATGAATACGGCCGCCGTTTGCCTGTGAATCCCAAATAAGCTCTGCAGCCTTTTTATAAGACTGCATATCCACGGTCTTTATAAAACCCTCTATCTCGTTTTTTACAGTATCAAAATAAAATTCGGTTTTTTCCATTTTTATACCCCTTATACTAACGGCTCAAAGCCATCTGTTGTTCCGTAAACCTTTTTTACAACCTCACTTACAGCATCACCGAACGGTAAGCTCGGCTGTGCTCCCATATGCGAAACTGTCACAGCGGCGGTGCAATTCGCAAACGCCATAGCCTTTTCAGGAACGAGCCCCGAACAGGTGGCGGTGCAAAACGCTCCGACAAAACTGTCGCCTGCGGCTGTGGGGTCTACTGCGTTTACACCCTTTACCGACGGCGAGAAAAACACCTCGTCCTTGTTGGCAAAAAGCGCCCCCCTGCTGCCAAGCGTTATAATAACATTTTTAACACCCGAACCCAGCAATTTTTCCGCAGCAATCTTCGCACTCTCAACATCTGTCACGTCAATACCCGTCAGAAGTGATGCCTCATGCTCATTCGGGGAAATATAGCTTATAAGCGGAAGAAGCTCATCGGGAATCGGTGCAAACGGAGCGGTATTCACCATTACCGCAACCCCGCGTTCATAAGCGAGCCGTGCGACGGCAATATTTATCTCCATCGGTATCTCAAACTGAAGTATAACCATATCATATTTTGATATTTCTTCGGATAAAAACGCAATATCCTCCGGCTTAATATCCATATTCGCACCGGGCACAACGCATATACGGTTGACCGACTGGCCGTTCTTGTTCGCCAGTTGAACGTTGCCTATTGCGCTGGGCTTATCCGCGCTTCTCAGTACACGCGACACATCTACACCGGCATCGGCAGCCGACTCTATAAGCCTTGTGCCGAAATCGTCATTTCCGACCTTGCCGACCATATCAACCCTTGCGCCGAGCCGTGCGGCCTGAACAGCCTGATTAGCGCCCTTACCGCCCGAAGCCATACTGAAATGGTTTCCTATGACCGACTCGCCCTCCTCGGGGAATCTGTCCGCACCGACAATAAGATCCATTACAAAACTGCCAACGACCAAAATTCTGGGTGTTTTCTCCATTTTTATTCCTCCGTTCGGTATTACATCTTCATTTTACATTACACAGAACATAAAATCTACTCCCACTACAATTATCGCTAAAAACAAAACAAAAAAAGACAAACCGTCGCTTCCGGCGGTCTATCTTCTTCATACTCGTTCGCGGGATGTTATATTTAATTCATAGAATATTTTCACCATATTTATAAACTTCATAACCAGCCGCCCCTCATTTAATACGCATCGGTAGATGTCTTTGCCGTGCTGTATCTCTAAATATCTTCCGGGACAGAACGGTAGCGAGGCAAAGTTAGCTATAGGAATCGAAAGCTCGGTTTCTTCGCCATTTATATATCCGCTTATTATAAAGCGCTCTCGCGAGAGATTTATTTTTCCCTGACCGACCTCAACAAACTTGTTGCTTCCATAGTCTATCATATGTACCTTAGCGTCGGCTGACAACTCGCACTCTATACCGCTCTTTATCTTTTGCTTTAGATTCTCGTATATCAGTCTGCTCCAGTCGGAAACATAGCGAAGCTCCTCCCCGATACCTCTTGTGTTGTGCAAAAACGCATACTTGTCACTTGTCTGCTCAAAGCCGCACGCACTGCAAAAAATGGTGTTGCGGTCCTTTACGTCTACCGAAAACTCGGTTTCGCAGTGCGGACACATATAGAGCACGTTTTGAAGCCCTTCTAAATTGTCGTTGTCCTTATATTTTACAAGCAGCCTTTCCTGTTCGCGGTAGGCGTCAAAAAGCAGTGCCTCATCGGTCCTTGCCTTTACGGTATCAATATCCGTTTCGGCCAGTTCCTCTTTAGAAAAAAGCTTGTAAATATCAAGATATGTCCTTCCGGGACGCAGTCCTTTTGCCCATTTAGGCATCGAAAAATACGTTCCGCTGGTCTTGGCGACATACACATCGGTCTGCAGCCATTTAAGGAATTTATACGTCGCCGCAGGAATCGGCGTCGAAAGTCCGTCCTCACACATCAAACCTGCAGGATATATGACCAAAGGCTTGCCCTCGTCTATAACCGACTTCATTTTTTTCATATCTTTTACAGTCGTTTGAAACTGCTGTTTCGGAATAACACCGAGTCTGCGCAAGAATCCTTTAACCGGCAGGGTATTATAAAAGGAATTACTGATTACGAAAGTCATCGGTATATGAGTTACACCAATAAGATTAACAAAATCAAGCGCCGCTTCATGATTCGCAATAACGGCAAAAGGCCCCTCTTTTCCTTTTATCTCGTTGCGGATAATTTTTCTTTTGAATAACAATGCCGCTACAAACCACGAAACAACCTGTCCCACACGGTAAAGAAATATGTTTTGCCTGTGTTGCATATTGTTTCTCCCCTCAAATTCTAAAACAAGTATATCATATCGCCGCAATAATTTCAAAGGTCAAATACAGCACAGCATATATAATAGGCTGGTGAAGCATATAGATCACAAGCGAATTCCTACCAAGCCATTCAAGCGGTTTAAACGATACCACAGACAGATTTTTCAATATATTTTTTCGCTCGAACACCAGATATAAAAAGTGCCCCACCCAAAACAGAAACAGCCACGGTATAACCGGAACATAGTCGGTCGAATAGAACGCTTTAGGCGGAAACCCCAGATAAGCCGTAAAAAAGTCAGCATACAGCCCATCGGGCACTCGCAAAGATGCCACTCCCTGAATACCAAGCACTCGGTTAGGCACATAGAGTGTTACAGCAAACAATACCGCACACAAAAAAAGACCTATATACGGCGATATTTTTCTAAAGACCTTTTCAAGCGGAATAGTAATCAGCATACCCGTTCCGATAAGACTAAGCACGCCAAACATAATTCCACCGTTGGGCATTAATATAACAGTTACTGCACTTATAAGTATAGAGCAGAGAAGCACAATGAGCGCTCTTTTAAGCCGATGTCTGCCAAGCGACCAACAAAAGCCTGAGATCAGGATAAATGTCCAACGGATACCAAGCTGAAAAACACGCATTTCTTCGGAGCGAAACCAGCCTATACGCATATCGAACATATATACCATATCCCAAAGCATATGGTATACGACCATACATAGAATAGCCGCACCTCTGAGCATATCTAAAACCGTATATCTCTTTTTTGCCACTTCCATCCGAGTTTCTACTCCAAGTCCATATATGTCTTGAACAGGTCGATCGCCTCAAAAAGCGAGCCGAGCTCTGCGAACATTAATCTTTTCGTATCGTCATCAAAGGGGATCATATCGGGCACGCCTATACATTTCATCCCCGCGCTGTATCCGGCCCTGATCCCGTTAGCCGAATCCTCAAAAACGAAGCAATCCGCAGGCTTTACACCCAGCAGCTTGGCAGCGCGAAGAAAAATATCGGGTGCAGGCTTTCCCTGCTTCACATCCCGTCCTCCTACTATAACATCAAACCCGTCCAAAGCACCCACCTCGGTGAGATGGTGTCGGACCGACTCGGTCGACGATCCGGATGCGATAGCGATCTTGATACTGTTTACTTTCAAAAATTCAAGCAACTCGGCTGCGCCCGACTTAAACTCTACCTTGCCGTGTTTGATGATGTATTCCCGCATATCACTTTTAAAAGCGGGCAGATCAAGCTTCGGGAAGTGCGTTACAAGATAGTTTGTCCAACCTGTTTCATTCATTCCGCAGACATCAAATACACACTTACCCATGTCATGCACACCCTGCATTTCACCTGCATAATCCCAAGCAGGCACACATATGCGTTGCGTATCAAGCAGCGTGCCATCCATATCAAAAATAACACTGAACATATTATCATCTCCGTAAATGCGATTGGCATCCGCCTATCATTAGGGCACCTCATCATAAATGAGGTGCCCTAAATATTCATTTTGTACAATTGGTAACAACTCCATATATTGAGAAATCTATCAACAATACTAAGAACTGGGTTCTTTCCCTATCGAAAGCGTTTTATGCAGTTTTCGCGCTTTTCGATGCAGATCCGGCGTTTAGAGATCAAGCGTTGCGTGAAGGTTATTCTAAGTATTGTGATGATTTGAAGTATGCTCCATTCCGACGAGAGATAGAAAATCTTAAAGGAAAGGAGTTTTTTTAATGCTTAATGTTGTTGGTGTAGTTCATGCTTCCGGTGAGTATCAAGGTCAGAAATATGATAATTATAATCTGCACTGTACTCGATTAGCTGATGAAGCAAATTTAAACGAAGATGGCGTTATTACAGAAATTGTTAAAGTAAAGGCTTCTTTGTTTAATGAGAGTGGTATCAGTATTGGTGATAATATTGATGTATCGTACAACAAGTTCGGCGGTATTAAAAATATCGTTGTTGTTTAATTTGTTTTCCCCGTTGCAACGTGGATATACATTTTATGAAAGGAGTGCCAAAAATGGCAGAGGGTGCTATGAGTTCTTTTTTGACTGAAGTGGGCTTATTTTTCACACAGTCGCTTGAGTGGACTGGCGGTATTCTTGACGTAGTTATAACTTCTCCTGCCCTGCTCGTTATGGTAGTGGGTATGCCTATTGTCGGATTCAGCTACGGACTTCTCGGACGTCTTTTTAGAATGTAATTCCACGTTTTTCTGCCGGAACGGGTTTCGGCTCGTTCCGGTTCTCCCCTCTTCCCGCGTATATGAAAAAATATAAGATTCTTCTTTCAATAATAGTTTCTTTAGTTATTTCTTTTGCAATTCTGATAGTTCCGGCTTCTGCTGCGTCTTCCGATGTCGGAATCACATATTATGAATTTAATTCTTTTGATCGAAGTGTAGGCAACGTTACGTTATCATCAGATAATTCGATCTATGAGCCTATTGCTTGGGGTAAGTTTTGGGATACCGGTGTTAAGCCTGGATATATGGTTTATATGTCTGGTGGTTTTAATAATCCAAATAAAATTGCATATCAAGATGTATTTTTAACTGTTCCCCGGATGGTTTTTTATTCCGAGATTGATGATATAGATTATGGTTTATATATTAATCCCGGTGATGTGATTCAGATCACAGGTGATTTTGTTTTTGAATCAAAAAACAATGTAGAAGTAGATTTTATCCGTTTTGGTTTTATTTGTTACGATGAAGATCTTACTACATATCGTTTTTCTGTTGACGTAGATCTATCGGATTATAATTCTTATGATGAAGCTTATTTTGAGTTGTCGCATATTTATGATCCGCCAAATTCTACTTCCCTTCATGTAGGACAGGTTATGATCCAGTTACATATTCCGAACTTTGGCCCTGCTTATTCATCAGGATCCGGGCAAGTCGGTTTTGGTATGTTTTCTCCTGGCTTGGGTTTGTATATTGGATCAGAGACAGGAGCTCCTAAATATTCAGCTCCTGATTCCTCAGCTGCAGATAAACAGGATCAGCTGACAGGACAAATAGAAAATTCTACTTCAGAGGGCATTAAAGCAACAAATAATATGTTTTCATCTTTTAATTCTCTGCTCGGTAGTGATTCATCTATTTATCGTGGTTTGTTGTCTGTTACAGCTATCATGAATGAGTTCATTAATATTGATTTTTTAGATTCTTTGCTTAATTTTTCGTTAGTTCTTGGTATTTTCTCTTTTTTACTCGGTATGGGTTTTTTCATAAGCAAGTTTGCGCGTTCTCGATCAGATGTATATAAAGATCGTAAAGCTGCAGAAAATAAGAGGTGATGATAATGTTAGATTTCTTTGATTCTGTAATTAATTTTTTTGAGCTTATATGGCAATTTGTTACTAATCTTATATCCGGCATTGTTACTCTGCTTAATATTCTTGTTCAAGCTGTATTGATACCGCCAATGCTTACCGGCTTTGTTCCTGGTTTCATTGGAAGCTGTATTATAGCAGTTGCTGCTATTGGCGTTGCTAAGCTTATTGCAGGTTGGGGGAATAAATAACTATGATACAATTTGTTGTTTTTTTGCGTGATGGTATTCAGAACATCGGAGATCTACTTAATCATTACACTTTTGATATAGCCGGCTTGAATGTTTCTATTTTAGATCTACTTATTGGAATTATTGCTATGGGAATTATTATTGCCGTTTTTTGGAAAGGAGCTTCAACATAATGGGTACTGTTATTTTAAATTGTTTACCTATCTTCTTTTCCGGTAATTCTTATTTGACATATGTCTTTCTTCTGTTGTTTGCTTTTGGCTGCCTGTTCCGGCTGATCGGCGTGGACCGCTGGAAGAAATATTCTAAATTTTAGAGGTAAGATATGAGTTTACAGGTTATATTACTTTTTGCAATTTTAATTGTTCTGTGTCTGATGTGTTTCGGAGGTGGTAAGTAATGCAGACTGTGCTTGAAGCTGTTCGTTCTGTATTAGGTCAGCCCGATTTTTATATTGAAAATGGCAGCTATAATGGTACTTGGGATTATGGTTTAATGTTAGAATACGTTGTTTCCGGTATTCTTTTATGTGTAGTAGTTTCATGGGTGTTTCGTTGTATAAGTAAGCTTTTTGGCTGATGGCGGATGCACTCCGCCATCAGCTTTATTAATTTAATGAGGTGATTTTATGTCTAGATGGTTATTTGTAGCTTTTTATGTATTTTATATCGTCGCATTGATCGTTGGTTATCGTTTGCTTATAAAGTATATTGAAAAAAAGAAGCTGCAGAAAAAGTTCCTGCAGGAGCAGAAGCTCATGGAAGATATAAGGAGTAATTCGAAAAATGTTTAGACTTTTCTTTGGATCCCCCGGATGCGGTAAAACTACATATGCATGTAAGCTTCTTTTTGATATGCAAAAAAGAACTAAAAAGTATGGTTATAAGAGATTTTATTCTAATTTTGAAAATACTTTATCTCATCAGATCAGTACGAACGGTTTAGGTAATTGGACGTTACCTTTTAACTCTTATCTTGTTTTAGATGAAGCTGGCATTGAGTATAATAACCGTAAATTTAAAACTATGCAGCAGTCTACTATTGAGTGGTTTAAGCTTCACCGTCATTATGGAGTTGATGTAGATTTCATTTCTCAAAGTTGGGATGACGTTGATATTACTATCCGGAGATTAGTTGATGAGGTATGGTATATTAAAAAAGTAGGTCCATTTACTGTAGTACGCCGTGTTTTTAAGCGTGTTAAGGTAGATGATAATACCCATCAGATAGTTGACGGTTATTTCCTGCGACGGTTCTTTGGAATTATTTTTGATTTCCTGATCGGAGTTCCAACGTTGAAGATCTTCCTTAGATCTCCGTATTATAAATATTTTGATACTTATGCTGCTCCGGTTAAGCCGATTAAGTATGAATATGAGGTTTAATTATGCAAAATAATGTTGTTAAAGCTTTTCGTCAGCGTTTGATCCGCGGGGGTTTTTCTGATATTTCAATTTATTATTGTGGTAATGGTGAATATATTGTTTATGCTACAGATTCAAATTGTGTTACATTTCGTAGACGTTTGAATGAGATTCAGATGAATGCTATTCCAAGGATTGTTTGGTTTGATAATGATGAGGATCTAATTCGATAGGAGCACCATATCGTGTACTCCTTAAGGTGTACACCGCGTGGTGTACTTCTCGATCGCAGATTTTTATAATTACTTTTCTTTGACTCACCTACTCAAATGGGTGAGTTTTTTGTTTTTTGGGAGTGATTTTATGTTATTTAAGTATTTACGTAAGTATAAGGCGAAAAAGCGCTACGAACGAAATTTAAGGAAGATAATAGAGTACGTAGAACTTTACGGGTACCGATAGATCTAACTTAAGCTGTGACTTGCATTTCTTTGTCAGCAGGTTGCAGCTTGATTTTTTAGAGAGCAGCTCATCAGAGCTGCAGTCAGTGCCTCGCGTATGCGAAGATCCTCCTTCCCTATTCGCTGAAATTAGGACAACCCGAAAGGTAGTAGTTACGGGTTGTTTGTTCCTAAATCATTCTTGACTTTTGTTTTTTACGGGTGTATATTGTAGTTGTAAAACTAGATAAGGAGTTTATGTTATGTCATATCTTGAAAAACTGCAATATTCATTTGACTGGCTTAACGGTACGCTACCGTATTACGATGTCCGGGCATTTTTTAATGACCTTGAGAAGATCCATCCGGATCTCCGGTTTGAGGATTTTCATTCACGCTGCAGAGGAATTTATAATTATTCTCAATCATTCGGTCTGATGGGTGATGCTCGTTTTATTGTTGCTTTTAATCCGGATTATGAATATGAGGATAGTTTTTCAGATGCGTATACGTCTTATCCGTTGCAGGCTGTGTCCTCCGGGTATAATCCTGGTATATTTATTTCAATCTCCGGTGATGGCTTGCGTTATTTAAACTCTCTTGGTGATCATGTTGTTGCTGATTTGTTTGCTTGGCTTCAGAAGTGTAATTTTAAAGCTAGCCGTTTAGACGTTGCTTGTGATATATTTGAATCAGATAATCCTATAATTCCTCTTCTGATCGAGGCTTTTTATTACGCTATAAATCGTCAAGGCGGTTGTCCTACTCTTGTTTCTAATATGCGCCGTACTCCTGAAACAATAAAAATTATGCTTAACGCTGATCCCTACCGTGATAATAATAATTATTCCCATTCTATAAGCTTCGGTCATCACGGCTCATCGTGGGGAATGTTTCGTATGTATGATAAGTGGCTTGAGGTTAAGACCGGGCGTTTGAAACATTTCGCCGATGAGCTGCTTAAAGATAAAGATTATTGGTATCGTATCGAATATGAGTTGCATAAGCAGCATGCTGCAGATTTATTTAATCGGATCGGCGAGCTGACTACGGCTGAATGTTTTGGTTATGCGGCAGAAGATATGTTTAAGATTGTTGTTCCCATTTCTGAAAAAACACAGTCTGATAAATGTGATTCTAGTCCCGTTTGGGTGGAGTTTATAGAGTTTGTTACCAGCAATATATTTTTTATATAATTACAGTTTTGAGAATCCGTGACTGTTTATAAGCGCGTCAAGCTTTTGTCCCGACTTGCACATAGGACATTCATGCGAGGGATAGCAAGCGTAACTCGGCAGATCGTTGGGATCAAACACCGAACGGACCGGGAACCCTCCACACTCTTTAGAGGTAGAAAAGATCGCCGATATGCCCGACACCGTGCCGCCGTAGTATTTAACGGCGTCAATAGCCGCTTCAACGGTCTTTCCCGAAGCGACCGAAACCGCAAGGATCATTATGTGTTTATCCGATATCATAGGAACGATGTTATCTCTAAACATCAGCTGACTTCCGTTCGTGGTTTCGGGAGTGACGACATAGATAGATTTATGCGCATTCATATTAATAAAGTCTGCTTTTGAAAGACCGTCAGCTAAGCATGCACCTATTACCTCAGTACCGTCAAGGCACAATATCGTATCCACTACAGTATCCGAATAATAGTAGGAGCACAACTCTTCAGCAACAGCTCTCGCCTCGGAAAGACGAGTCTTTTGCGCCACAACATCTATATAATAGTTACTGTGGCAGTTACTGGTGGCAAAATGTCCCATAGCAACACGCAAATGCAGATTGTTGCGCTTGGTGGCATATTTGGTTATGTGTAATGTAGGCATACGATTTCCTCCTTGAACTTTGTACTGTTATAATTTTATACTATTCCCGGCTCCATTGCAAGTATAATCTAAAAAGCTGTATAAATAAGATAACAACAAAAAGCTACACTCTCAAAAAATGATATTTTTATCGAAGAAATCACAAAGTAAAAAAGCCCCTACAGACCAAACTAACAGTCTGTAGGAGCTCCGTTTTTTAGGGAAAACGAAGTTGATTTCAACGCTGACAAAACGAGAACAGCAGAAAAAATTTTTTTGGTTATCCCGTTATTCTTTTATTAAATAATGACGTTTATTTTTCTAAAAACATCTTTCTTGTAACAAAATTAAACACCATTACTATTCCCGTAGCGCCCACTTTTACAATCATATACCCCCAGTGCATCAGGTCTACACCCAACCACATAAGAAGCTCCGTCAATCCCAAACCAATTACACTAAACACGATAAAAAGGATAAAATTCCGTTTCCAATCCTTTTCTTTGTTCACATCAAACACAAACATTACGCTCAATATGTAATTAACTGTCACTGATACGGTAAAGGCGATTGCAGCTGATAAGAGATAATGCATCCCTGCATATTCCACCAAAATGTGCAATACCGCGAAATCGATTATAAAACAAAGCACGCCGACTCCGCCAAACTTGATCAGCTGTATAAAAAGTTTTTTATATTTCTCAATCATTTTTCGTTTTCTCCAACAGTTGCAAACGATATTCAAACTCACGCTTTTCCTTCTGAATAATTGCGTCAAGTATCATACCGCTGAAAAATGCAAGAAGTGCAGCAAGACCTACAAATCCGCAACAAATAAGCGTCGGAAAACGAAGAACAAGCCCCGTTTTGAGGAACGGAACGAGAACAAGAGGAATAAAGAGTGCCAATGATACCGCCAAAAGAACTGCTGCAAGAAATAAGAAAAAGCTGAAGGGCTTGTAGTTTTTCCACAGTCTTACGATAGTCTTCAAAACCTTTATACCATCGGATACCGTATTGAGTTTAGATTCACTGCCCTCGGGGCGATCTTTGTATTCGATAACAACGTTGTCAAGTGCCATGTTCTTATCTATTGCGTGAATAGTCATTTCAGTTTCAATTTCAAAACCTCTCGAAAGCACGGGAAATGACTTTACAAACTGATAGCTGAATGCTCTGTACCCTGTCATTATATCTTTGATTTTGCTTCTGAACAGCATGTTTATTCCACCGCGTACGATCCTATTTCCAAAGTTGTGAAAAGGTCGCTTGTTCTCGGTAAAATATGTGGAAGATAGGCGGTCGCCCACAACCATATCTATCTTTTTGTCCGTAACAAGTTTTACCATTTCGGGTGCCGATGCCGCGGGATACGTATCATCACCGTCAACCATCAGATAGCACTCAGCATCGATCTCACGAAACATTCTTCTGATAACATTTCCCTTTCCCTGCTGGTACTCGTATCTCACAACAGCTCCCGCCGCTCTCGCTATTTCATCCGTACCGTCTTTGGAATTATTATCGTATACATATATTACCGCCTCGGGCAATACCGCTTTAAAATCTTTTATCACCTTTTCAATGGTTTGACTCTCATTGTAACAAGGTATCAACACTGCAATTTTATCCATTATTTTTCTTCCTTTCCGTGGTTGGCCGTCATACTGTATAACGGTTTGTTTTTTATATTAATAGCGGAAGCCAGCATCAATGGAACCACTATACATACGGGGTAAATATATCTGTAAAGCACAACAGGGCCGAGCAAAAGCGTCAGCATAAGCACAAATATTGCTCCCGAAGGCACAAGAAACCTATATTTTTTCTCATATATGCAGTAAGCCATATAAAGCATCAGACACCATAGCGGTAAAGCCGAGCTGTAAAGCATAGAGAATATGGGTGTTTTTTGATAGGTGTTCTCATATGTGATCTCGTAGTAATATTCATCGAGCCATTCCATCCCCTTGACGGGGGTCTGTTCCAGCAAAAGAAATTTCTCGGGATCGTAATATACGAGTTCGCCGGTCGGATAGTATTCCCAATATGGATGATATGCCTGCTCATCTCTGTAGTTCATGTCAGGATACCAATATCCAACAGTCAAACGGGCAAACGCATCAAAATAATCTATCGGACATTTCAAGCCGACCTTTACCCAAAGCTTGATAAATTCCATCGGGTTGCTCTTAAGCCTTTCTGTATCCAGCGAGCCCTTCATCGCGTCGGATATACCTGCATTATACGAGTAGATCTCATAATCGGATATATACTCCTTGATCATACTCAACTCATTTTCGGTAAGGTTGTCCGCATTATTCAAAGCTGCCCTCGAAAGCTGAACGCAAGGGATACTCATCATTTCCCTCAGAGGATTAGCTTTGATTCCCCCCAGCGCCTTAGTTATGGGACCATTATATACACCCGAAATAATAAGAACGGCACAGAGCATAATTAGAATATTTTTCTTGCATTTACAAAAGAAAAACAAAGAAAAGATCATTGTTGCAACAAAAATATATATACCCTGATTTCTAAATACTATCATCATAAACGACGAAAGAATCAAAAGAATATTATACTTCGGCAATTTTATAAGCTCCGGCTTTTCAACCATCATAAACAAAATCAGAACAAATAATGCAAAGAATATCGCAAAGAAAATATCTTTGGTCCCCGCAAAAGACATAAGATGATTTGCGGGCAAAAACATAAACAAAGCCAAGATGGCAAACCCAACCACACGGGGCGTCCTTTTTGCAATATAAAAAGAATACATAGCAGAAAAGGTTGCTGAAAGACAAAGCATCTGAAAAATGGAATAACAACACATTCCGGCTTCATAGCTTCCCAAAAACTCACCCAAGGTTACCACGCAAAACCCCAAAAGATAGGTGTGCGCAATAGGATGGTGGAGATACATATGATTTTCACGGTAGTAGTTGATCTGGCCTATGCAGTCATACCCGTATACCCCGGGATATGCCGCAAGGAGCGGAGGTATCCATGCCAAAAAAATCAATGCCCATATAATAAAAAACAAACTCTTTGCTGATAGCCTGCTCTTATTTGGCACCAAAAACTTACAGTCATTTACCTTACTTATATACCTAAAAACAAGATCGACCAAAGGGGTAAACAGGCAGTTTATTCCAAATATCTGAACCCAGGTTATTACAGCAAAACAATATGCGCCGTTTGTGGTGTATATATTTTTCCCCAGTACCATAAAGATCGAGAAAAACAGTCCTACCAAAAAAGAAATTACAAATCGGCGCTTTTCAAAATTTATCCAATTTTTTTGCCAAACAGCAAAGATACCCGCAAAAGCTATAACAGAAAAAATACTGTTACTGAACGAGTGCGCCTCGGAGTAATCCTTAAGTATATCTGGCATCACCAAAACGGCGTATACCGCCATAGCCATACTCAATGTCGTTTGGACTCTTTTTCCCTTAATGATCTCAATTGCAGTCACAGCAATTCATCCTTTTCATCTTGCTTAAGTTTTTATTTATGCGTGATTATGATATCATTTTTACAGTGTTTTGTCAATAAAACGATAAAAACAAACCCATTTCCGTATCCATATAATCGTTAGCCTTTTATCTTGCTTTCACCTTGTTCATATACGCATACGAAAGTTGGAATGCAGTTAACGCCGCTGCGCGGCTGTTACCACGGTAGCATAGAATTGAAACATATTTAAAACGGCATAAAGAAAAACCACCCTAGATGGGTGGTTTTCTTTATGGGTAATTTGAACTTAATGACACGAATGAAAGGACTCTGAAAACTGAGGTTTTTGTATTCATTCGACTTCAAAGCACAAATAATAATCACCTATTGATACAAACAATGTTCTACCAAGTTTTGAACTAATATTAGCGGTGCCTTCTACCCCATCGATAACAACAGTATAGCTTTGATTTATATGTGTACCCCAAGATTTTACTTTATAAGTACCTTCATAGATATTGCTGTTAGTTGTATCAGTCAAT
>JAZOCW010000028.1:0-27890 GCA_045596705.1 Acutalibacteraceae bacterium | reverse complement strand
TTTCATAACGCGGTAGATAACAGGGTCGCGCATGTTCATATTGGGCGAAGCCATATCTATCTTAGCACGAAGCACAAGACTGCCGTTTTCAAACTCACCCTCGGTCATACGGCGGAAAAGCTCGCGTGTTTCTTCAACGGGTCGGTTGCGGTAAGGACTTTCCTTACCCGGCTCGGTGAGTGTGCCGCGGTATTCGCGTATCTCATCGGCCGAGAGCTCGTCAACATAGGCAAGACCCTTGTCGATAAGCTTCAGTGCACATTCATATATATAATCAAAGTAGTCCGAAGCGTAGTAAACGTTGTCCCACTTAAATCCAAGCCATTCAATGTCTTCCTTTATAGCATCTACATACTCGACGTCTTCCTTTGTCGGGTTGGTATCGTCAAGACGCAGATTGCAACTGCCCGAGTATTTTTCGGCTGTGCCGAAATCAATGCAAATGGCCTTTGCATGGCCAATGTGAAGATAACCGTTCGGCTCAGGCGGGAAACGTGTCTGTACTGCGCTGTATATTCCCTCGGCAAGGTCTGAGTCGACCGCATCAAAAATAAAATTGGATTGTGTGCTTTCGTTTAATATCTCGTCCATTATTATTCCTGCCTTTCTAAATATTCGGCTGCGGCTGTAAGCCTGCCTATACAACGCTCATAACCTAAAACATTCATTATGCTGCAAAGGTCGGGGGTGTTACGTCTGCCGGTCAGTGCAATTCGTATTACTGTGCTGGCATCGCCCGCATGGCCCTTATATGCGTCGGGGTTTGCTTTATATTCTTTTGTTTCTGCCGCGAACCCAAGCGCGGGACAGATGGATTTTATCTGCGAGAACCATTCGTTGCGGTCCTTGGTCGGCTTATAGCATTTGATATACTCTTTTAGTATTGCCGCTGAATCTGCCGCAGAAACGTTTTCCGGCATATCGTAGCAGGGAGCATATATCTCATCGTAAAAATAGGAGCAGTAGTCTTTAGCGTCGCTCCATTTTGCAATGTCCTTACGCGGTTTTGCACAGTCGCGGTCAATAGCAAATACCCTGCGGGCATAGTCTTCGTCGGCTTTCAGCAAACCATAGAATTCGCTGTCAAATTCCTCAGCCCAACGCAGCAGGCAGTCAACGACCTTTTGAGAGGACATGGTGCTTACAACGCGCTTACTTACATCAAGCAGCTTATTCTGGTCAAACAGTGCACCCGAAACACTCATCTTCTTAAGATTGAATTTAAAGTTTTTGTAGCTCTCATTGGGGTTTGCGCGACGCCAATCCTCGAAGTCCGAGGCAGCGATAGTCATAAGATATTCAATAACGCTTTCGCTTTCGTAGCCCTGTTCAATAAAGTATCTTACGGCGGCCTCAGGGTCCTTGCGCTTGGATATCTTGCGCTTTGCGCCGTTTTCGGTCTTCATAATAGGAGAAACATGGGCGTACTTGGGCGGACGGAATCCGAGGATCTTAAATAATTCAATGTGCTTGGGCACCGAAGATATCCACTCGTCACCGCGTATAACGTGGGTGGTACGCATAAGATGGTCATCCACAGCGTGTGCAAAGTGATAGGTTGGGATACCGTCTGATTTGAGTAACACGAAATCCTCATCGTTCTCGGGCATTTCTATTTTGCCCTTTATGCCGTCTTCAAAGGTTATGCGCTTGTCTTCACTGCCGCCTGATTTAAGTCGGATAACAAACGGCTTTCCCTCGTCTATGAGTGCCTTTGCTTCAGCAAACGTAATATTGCGGTGGCGCGCCCATTCGCCGTGATAGCCGGTGCGGACCTTTTGTGCTTCCTGCATTTCACGAGTGCGTGCCAGTTCTTCCTCTGTGCAAAAGCACGGATAAGCAAGACCGCGCTCTATCAGATCCTTAACATACGTCTTATATATATCGGCACGAAGACTCTGCTTATAAGGTCCGTAAATACCGTTTTCTTCATCGCCGCTTATAAATCCCTCGTCAATGCTTATTCCAAAATGCTTAAGACCGCCTATAATATCGGCAATACCGCCCTCTACCTCGCGCTTTTTATCGGTGTCTTCAATTCGGGTAAAGAAAACGCCGTTGCCGCCTACGGTAATACGGTTAACGAGTGAGGTGAACAGCGTTCCCAGATGGAGATATCCGGTTGGACTGGGGGCGATACGTGCAACACGAGCACCCTCGCCTAGCTGTCTGGCAGGGTAAAGCTCCTCATAGTATTCAGGGGTTTTATCTATATTGGGCAGAAGCAATTCTGCCAGCATTTTATTTTCGTTCAAAATAATCACCTCAACTAGTATATTATTGCAGATTTTTCCTCAAATTACAATACAAACTTATAAAAATAAGACGGTATTTTAAAAAATACCGTCTTGTAAATTATTTTTCAAGCAGCTTACTCAACTCGGACATAAAGGTGTTTATATCCTTAAACTGGCGGTAGACAGATGCAAAGCGTACATATGCAACCTCGTCGACCGATTTAAGCTTGTCCATAACAAGCTCGCCTATGCGTTCTGAGGTAACCTCTCGATCGAGTGAGTTTTGAAGATTGCTTTCGATATCGTCAATGACGCGTTCAAGCACCTCGATAGAAACGGGGCGCTTTTCACAGGCACGCATAAGGCCGTTGAGCAGCTTGTCACGGTTGAAAACTTCGCGTGAGCTGTCCTTCTTAATGACTATAATAGGAAGACTCTCAATTATTTCGTATGTAGTGAAACGCTTCTGGCACTGTAAACACTCCCTGCGTCGACGTATGCGCTCACCCTCGTCGGTCGGTCGGGAATCTATGACCTTGCTTTCTTCATATCCGCAAAAAGGACATTTCATAAGGAATCCCCCTAAATGTTGTATGCATTATATATGAAGTATACCATATTATACATATAAATGCAAGCGAAAAAAGGAGCAAACCTAAACACATAACCTATTTTAAAATGTATTTACTCACAACTTATTAAATCTTTTTGGCAAATAGGCCTATAAGTATAATATTTATACGTAAAATGGTAAAAAAGTATTTACTTTTTTAAAAGAGGGGGATAAAATAATTTTAAAGGAGTGGTGATTATGCGTGAGTTGCCAAAAGGGTATTTCGCTATTCAAAGTGATTTTGAAAATAGTAATAAAGAAACATTCAAATTCAGAGGAGAGACCTTCACTGTCACCGAAGGGGTTAATCTTTTTGGTAACATAAAAGAGGCGGTCGAGGCCGCTAACGGTGCTGAATCACCTTCTGAGATCATCGGCTCTTTGCCGTATGATAGCTTTCCTGCGCCTGTTTTGCTTTTTTCTTCAGGTGAACATCCTGTTAATTCTTTTGACAGAATAAAGATTTTGAATTCGGTGGTTTTACTTGGCGAAAACGCAGGAACAGATCCCAATATCCCGTCAGCCGACCGTTGCGAAGTCCCTGAGCTTAATCCGAAGCGTGAGAAAAACGAGAGCATCCTTGTAGGAAGTTATTGGTACGGAAAGATACATATTGAAGCGGCTGCCTGTGAGTATTTTATAATGGACGGATTTACCTGCGCGGGAGTAAGGATAAAAGATTCTCGTACCACCGGTGGAAATTTCCGTTTTGAAAGCAAAAATATCATTCATAAAGGTCCGTGCGGTTGGGAGCATAATCAATATAATTTTGCTCCTGCAAAAGCAGACGGTGGTCTTGACAGGGATGTGCTGATACAGAATGTCCGTATGACGGGCTTCTCAGACCTTGATTACGGCGGAAATTTTTTATTGCTTAATGCGCATAAGGCTGTGCTTGATAACATCTGCTTCACTTCCACCGGTCAGATTTTTGGCATGACTACAATTTCGCGTGGCTACTGCAACTGTTCGCAGTTCCCAAAAACTGAAATAACCTTAAAAAACAGCTTTATATTTGATCATAGCGGAGAAAACGGAGTTGCTTTAGGTTGCTTCGACGCTAAAGACCGTCAGTTGGATTTCGTTGTCAGCAATTGTACTTTTATTAATGCTTCGCGTAAGGATGAGCCTGCTATTAAACCTCATATTGCAAATAGTGCATCGAGTGTTTTGATATCAAACTGCTTGATAAAGGATACCCGCGGAAACAAAGGCGCAGCGGTTGAGGTTTTGGGAGAGAGTGATACTTCAAAAATTGAAAATTGTGAAATACTTGGCTTTGGGTGTGTGAAGAGTCTAGTGGCTTTGCCGCCTGCGAGTGCCCCTGCTTATATTGATACGACCGCGGGTATGACCGACTGTGAGGATGCGCATAGGGTGTTGGAAAATGCAGATTTCTCATTGCTCGACGCTCACTATGCGGATCGTAAAGCCTATTACGGAGACCAGCATGTCCATACAAAGTGTGGCGGAACAAGTGACGGCTCTTATCCTATGGCAGATTGGCCTGCAGAGATGGATCGTATAGGGATTGACTTTGCCATAATTGTTGATCACCGTCAAATGCGAGGATTCTTTCTTCCTGAATGGGATGAAAAAAGATTTGTTATGGGCTCTGAACCCAGCGGACGTATAAGCGGTCTTAATGCAGTTTGTGAAGGAAAAAACAATATACATTATAATATGCTTATTCCTCATAAGTACGGACTTGCAATGGTTTTTGCAAATTTTCCGGAATTCCAGTACAAGGGCGATGAGCTCAACGGTTCATATACATATCCCGGCTTCACAAAGGAGCGGTTTATGGAACTTACAAAATACATACAGTCGATAGGCGGTATGCTTGTGCATCCGCATCCAAAAACAATGCTTTCGTCAAACGATCCCCTTGATTTCTATTTCGGTGAGCATATGTATCTCGAAACCCTTTATGAAACTTTTGATTCTCATTTTTCCTTTAAGAATTATGAATTGTGGGAAAGCTTGCTTAAGCTCGGTAAACATGTTTATACCTCTGGCGGTTCAGATACTCACCGAGCACCTACAAATTCACTAGTGTCCACTTTCTATACGTCGGAACAATCGGGTAAGGCCTTTTTTGATCAAATGCGTTCGGGTGACTATACCGTTGGCTGTGTAGGAATTCAGATGCTTATTGACGGAAACCCGATGGGAAGCGAGTTGGAATATAAGGATGGCATGATACTGACCTTGCGAGTGGGAGATTTCTTCCCTCGTCAATGGAAAGAAAATACAGCGTATGAATTGCGTGTGTACTCTGACCGAGGATTGGTATACAGGTCATCATATAACGGTATAAATCCGCAGAAAATAGCTATTGAATGTAAGGAACGCAAATATTACCGTGCCGAGGTGTTTGATGCAACACACGGATATAGAGTTGCTGTCGGAAATCCCATATGGCTTGACGAAGCATACCGTAATGAACAAAAATAATACTTTAATTAACAGGAGGATACGATGAGTTATCAGACAAGCACACCCGCCGCAGGTGACAAAACAGCGGTAATCAAAACTACAATGGGCGATATCAAGGTGCGCTTCTTTGCAAAAGAGGCACCCAAAGCGGTTGAAAACTTTGTTACCCACGCAAAGAACGGATATTATAACGGTATAAAATTTCACCGTGTAATTAAGGATTTTATGATTCAGGGTGGAGACCCGCAGGGCACCGGAATGGGTGGCGAGAGCATATGGGGCAGACCCTTTGAGGATGAATTCAGCGAAAAGCTGCACAATATCCGCGGTGCGCTTTCGATGGCTAACGCAGGTCCCGGCACCAACGGCAGTCAATTCTTCATTGTTCAGGCAAACTCGGTACCCGAGCAGATGCTAAGTCAGATGGCTGAGCTTGAGGACAGAGGCTTCCCAAAGGATTCCGCAGAGGATTATAAAGCTCTTGGTGGCACGCCGTGGCTCGATTACCGTCATACCGTTTTCGGTCAGGTGTATGACGGAATGGAGGTAGTTGACGCTATCGCCAATACCGACGTTGACGGGTCTGACCGCCCTGTTAAAGATATCCTTATAGAAAATATAGAAATATCCGACTAATATATTAGTATCTGTTCGGTATCGTGCAGATGGTCAATAAGCATAAGGTTTAGGTCGCATTCCGCCAAAAACAGTGTATCATCACCGCTTTCGGCATATGAGCCGAGTCTTGTTACCGACATTCCGATATCGTCAATACCACCGCGATTAATAAAAATCGCAAGATACAGCTCGGCTTTTTCAAAATACTTTTCAAACTCCGCAGCCTTTTCGGCTGCGGCTTTTTTATCACCGTTTTCATATATGTTCCTGCACTGAGTAACATAATTGCTCATTTCGGTACAGTATTTTTCCGTAACCAAATAGCTTCCTATATTTATGGTGGCCACTAACAGTATAAGCACGCCGGCAGCTAACAGCCTTTTCAAGGTTTATCCCTCTTTCCTATGATCTCACAGTGTCCGTTTCGGTCCATCATCATTAAAAACACATCATCCGGCCGGTGGTTTTTGGATGTAAGGACTTTGTGTAACTTATCCCTTTTGATCTGCAATGCCTTAAGCGATTCGTCAACTATCTTGCCGTCGCAGATCACCGGAAGCGCGAGATTGGATTTATCTGTCTTTATTTTAAGATCCTTTGGTGTCGCCGGGGCATAAGCCGATTTGAGCAAAACGCTTAGATTTCCGTTGACTTCAAGGACAGCGTACGCAACCTGGCTTATATCAAATACACTGTTTTGTCTCAAAAGCTCAATAAGGTCAAGAACCGTCATACGAACCTGCTTCATCGCGTCTTCGTCTACAAGCCCGTTTTTTATTATTACGACAGACTTACCGCTCATAAGCTTACGAACCGTAAAACTTTTCATAGCAATGACCGAGATGATTATTTCGAGGATAACAAGCATAAATATAGCAACGATACCACTCAATATAGGCTGGTCGGTATCCTGAAGCGGAATAGCCGCTATTTCGGATATAAGCAGGGTAATGACCAGTTCATTCGGCTGCATATCGCCTATCTGTCTTTTTCCCATCAGCCGTATGGCAAGGGTGATGAACACATACATAACAGCAGTTCTTAAAATAATTGTCAGCATAAAAAAATCACCGCACTTATTATGTGCGATGATTTGCCTTTTATGTTAGTTTATTCTGTAACGCAGGGTCATTAAGCTGTCGCCGAAGTGTACGTTTTCAACAAAAACGTCCGGATGTTTCACAGCGATGTCTTCGTGACTGAAATTCCAAAAGCCGCGTACGCCCAGCTTTATAAGCTGTTCCGCTATAGGAAGCGCATCCTCTTTAGGTATGCAGAGTATTGCAATATCGGGTAGATTTTCACGGCAAAACTCGTCCATAACAGAAGTGCTTCTTACCGGAAGATTTCTTATAATATCACCAGTGAGGGCTTCTTTTTTATCAAAAATTCCGATAAGCTGAAAACCCAGCTGCTCAAATTTAACGTGGTTTGCAATAGCGCGACCAAGGTTTCCTACACCTATAAGTATAGCTTTCTGCTTGCGGTCAAGACCGAGTATGTGACCGATCTCCTCGTGTAGCTGTTCAACATTGTAGCCGTATCCCTGTTGACCGAAACCGCCAAAGCAGTTAAGATCCTGCCTTATCTGGCTCGCGGTAAGGCCCATTCTTTCTGCCAGCTCGCGCGAAGATATTCGATTTATGCCCGATAAGCGCAGATCACCTAAAAAACGGAAATATCTGGGAAGACGTTTTATCACTAAATCTGAAATATTGCGGGCTCTCTCCATAACTATCACCCCTATTATAAAATCCAAAAAGCAGATTAATATACATTGACATTTTATATTATCTACCAAAAATAAAATTTTGTCAATAAAATAAAAAAACACTTGACAAAAGGCAGGCCGTTTGATATATTATAAATAGTAATCATTACTACTTAATTTTCGGAGGTGGTCAGATGGCACGGTATTCACAACAGCGCGAGCTTATTATTTCAATACTCAGAGGTACTACCTCTCATCCTTCGGCTGCCGAGGTGTATGCCGAGGCGCGTAAGACCATCCCGAATATAAGTCTAGGAACAGTTTACAGAAATCTTGAAAAACTGTCGCAAGAGGGCGTTATAGAAAATTTTGGATTTAAGGATATCGCTCATTTTGACGGCAACACAAAACCCCATCCGCACTTTTGCTGCACCGGTTGCGGCAAAGTGACCGACCTCGGCTGTGATCTTGAAAAATTACTTCCCTTGATTGAAGGACTGGACGGCTGTGAGGTCGAGGGAGAAACCTTGCTTTTTCGCGGTATGTGCCGTGAATGTATAAAAAAATAAAAATTAGTATAAAAGGAGAAAAATTATGAAAAAGTATGTATGTTTGGTATGCGGTTATGTTCACGAGGGAGACGCTGCTCCGGCAGAGTGCCCGATCTGCCATGCGCCGGCAAGCAAGTTTGCTGAGCAGGCAGGCGAGAAGAGCTGGGCTGCAGAGCACGTTGTAGGCATTGCTAAGGGCGTTGACGAGCGTATCATCGAGGGTCTGCGTGAGAACTTCAACGGCGAATGCAGCGAGGTCGGCATGTATCTTGCGATGTCCCGTGTGGCTCATAGAGAGGGTTATCCTGAAATAGGCCTTTATTGGGAAAAGGCCGCTCTTGAGGAGGCAGAGCATGCTGCAAAGTTTGCAGAACTTCTCGGCGAAGTACTTACCGATTCTACCAAAAAGAATCTCGAAATGCGTGTAGACGCTGAGTGCGGCGCAACTGCCGGAAAGTTTGAGCTTGCAAAGCTTGCAAAGGAACTCGGTCTTGATGCCATACATGATACCGTTCATGAAATGGCGCGCGATGAGGCTCGACACGGCAAGGCTTTCGAAGGACTGCTTAACCGTTACTTCGGTTAATTTTGAGGGCGGTCGAGAAACCGCCCTTATTATGAAAGGTGGTAAAAAAATTGGATAAAAAAGTTATTGAACTGTTAAACGATCAGATTAATAAGGAGTTTTACAGCGCCTATCTCTATCTTGATATGGCGAACTATTATATCGAAAACGATCTCGACGGTTTCGGAAATTGGTATACGATACAGGCACAGGAAGAGCGTGACCACGCAATGCTGTTTGTAAAGTATCTGCAGAACAACGGAATAAAGGTTACGCTCGAGGCTATCGCAAAGCCCGATCTAACCTTCGAGAATCCTATAGATCCGTTGCTTGCAGGTGCTAAGCATGAGCGTTATGTGACCGAGCTTATACACACGATATATGATGCGGCATACAGTGTTAAGGACTTCCGCACAATGCAGTTCCTTGATTGGTTTGTTAAGGAACAGGGTGAGGAAGAGGAGAATGCTGACAAGCTGGTAAACAAGTTCCGCCTTTTCGGCGAAGATCCCAAGAGTCTTTATCTGCTCGATCAGGAGCTTGCCGCCCGCATATATACCGCACCCAGCCTGGTGCTGTAAAAAAGTAAAAGATATGCTGCCGTTTCGGCAGCATATCTTTTTTGTATCAAGAAAGCCATGCGATAGTCGCGTAGTTGGAGAAAGTTAATCAATGAGTAATTTAAAAATATTAACGTGGAAAGCCTCCCTCCCGGAGGGAGCCAAGGTTTTAATTACGATTATTTATAGTCATTGGTCAACCCGAGAATATAGTCTGTGGAGGTTTTGTAGTAATCTGCAAGAGTGATTATAAACCGTGTAGGTATTTCTCTTTTTCCGGTTTCATAGTTACTATAAACTCTCTGATCTATTCCAAGAAGAGCAGCCACTTCTTTTTGTGTTAGGTCATTATCTTCCCGCAAATCTTTGAGCCTTGGGTAGTACATAAACATCACCTCAAAAACAAGTATATGTACTATCAAAAGATAGTATTAATTTTTACTATCATATGGTAGTAAAAATAGTTTTGAGGTGATATTATGATCAAAAGGTTAGTAGTTGTAGCGACTTAAAGTATATGGTATAATATTATATCTTTATTTCGGTGGTGTTTTTATGATTCGAAAGGCGGTAGTTACTGATCTGCCCGAAATTCTGAAAATATACGAACGTGCGCGCACATTTATGCGTGAGACCGGCAATCCTACCCAGTGGCAGGGTGGATATCCTCAGCGTGAGGTGCTGATAAATGATATCGAAAAAGGTCAGCTGTATATTTACGAATCGGGCGGGGAGATATGCTGTGTATTCATGTTTTTTATTGGCGTTGATCCGACCTATGCGTATATAGACGGCGCGTGGCTGTCGGATGAGCCTTATGGCGTTATCCACCGTGTTGCCAGCAGCGGCAAAGAGCGCGGCGTTTTTTCAAAATGTATTGATTTTTGCCGCTTACAAATTTCTCACCTGCGCATAGACACCCACGCTGATAACAAGGTAATGCAGCACACAGTAGAAAAGCATGGCTTTAAAAAATGCGGTATAATATATCTTGAAAACGGCGATCCGCGAATTGCTTATGAATATATCTGATTTTGTGGCATACTAATAGAAGATACAAAGCGGAGGTAAAAAAATGAAACTCAACTATAAACGCACCGTGCTTATCGGTTTGGCATTTATGTCTATTCTCGCCTTTTGGCAGCTGTATGACCAGGTAATACCGTATATACTTGAAAAGGTGTTCGGACTTAAGACCTTTGCTGCCAACGCGATAATGGCTATCGATAATGTGCTGGCAATATTTATGCTGCCGTTGTTCGGTGCGATATCCGACCGTACCAATACCCGTCTAGGAAAGCGCACGCCCTATATTCTGTTCGGTACTATCGCCGCCGTCGGACTTATGGTCATACTTGCCCTCTTTGAAGAGGCGCGCAGTTTTTGGGGTTTTATGATAACCCTGATGTTATTGCTTATAGTTATGGCTATCTACCGCACGCCGGCTGTAGCCTATATGCCTGATGTGACCAAAAAGCCGCTTCGCAGTAAGGCTAATGCTATAATAAATTTGGTTGGCTATATAGGCGGAATATTTACAACAGTCGTTATGATGTTTTTGCTTAAAAGCGACAAAAATGCCGCGGGTGAAACGGTCTATTCGGATGACCAGTCCTTTTTACCGGTGTTTTTGGTGGTCGCCGCATTTATGCTCATATCGGTGCTTGTTATGGTCTTCACAGTCAAGGAGAACAAACTGCGCGCCGAGACCGATATAAAGGATGATGACGAGGAGCAGATAAAGACCGCATCAGGCAAACTGCCGCGACCGGTTTTTCGCAGCCTTGTGCTGATACTCATTTCCGTATTTTTATGGTTTATGGCTTATAATGCCGTTACAACCGCCTTTTCACGCTACTGCGTTAATGTTTGGGGAGCAGATCTGGGCACCTCATCGAGCTATCTGCTTACAGCAACGGTATCTGCAATAGCGGCTTTTGTACCGCTCGGCTTTTTGTCGAGCCTTGTGGGCAGAAAAAAGACAGTACTGCTTGGTATTACGCTTGTGACCGCATGCTACGCGGTTGCGATATTTATAAATCACCAGACCCCCGTTATGTATGCTATATTCGGGCTTGTCGGTATCGGCTGGGCGGCAATAAACGTAAACTCATTCCCGATGGTTGTAGAAATGAGCACAGGTGCAGATGTAGGAAAGTATACCGGATTTTACTATACCTTCTCTATGGCGGCACAGATCACTACGCCGCTGCTTTCGGGATATCTTATTGATAATCTCGGCTTTGGCTATTCGGTGCTGTTTCCGTATGCCGTCGTGTTCTCGGTACTCTCGTTTGTTACTATGTCGCTTGTAAAGCACGGCGACAGCAAACCCGCCAAGAGAGCATCGGTGCTTGAAAATTTTGATGTGGAGGACTGATATGACAGCACTTTATATTATGCTTTCGGCAATTGTCGTATTTATGCTTTTGTGGCTGTACCTTGTGTTTCCCGCTGTCCGCAAGCATAAGGACAGGGAACTGCTGTGCGGTATGCAGATAGCCCATCGAGGTCTGCACGGTATAATGGATGACACGCCTGAAAATTCGCTTGCCGCCTTTCGCGAGGCGGTAGCACTGGGCTACGCTATTGAAAACGATATACATCTTACTGCCGACGGTGAGGTAGTTGTATTCCATGACGATACACTAAAAAGAATGTGCGGTGTCGACGGCAGGGTGGAGGAAAAGACACTTTCCGAACTTAAAAAGCTAAGACTTGGCGGCACGGATGAGCAGATACCCACATTAAAGGAATGTCTTGATGTTGTAAAGGGCAGGGTGCCGTTATTGGTGGAATACAAATCGCTTTCGATTGCAAACACCAAGGCGCTGTGCACCGCCGCCGATAGAATACTGTCGCAGTACAAGGGCAAATATTTTGTTCAGTCTTTTTTTCCTCCGGTGCTCTATTGGTACCGCCGTCACAGAAAAGATATCTGCCGCGGTCAGTTGTCCACCGCTTTTAAGGGCGAGTCTTTTTATAAGCGAATAGCGGGTATGTTGCTTTTGAACTTTATTTCAAGGCCCGATTTTGTTTCATATGAATATACTTATTCCCGAAAGCTTTCGCGCCGTATAGTGACCCTTCTCGGTGCCTTTCCGGTAGGCTGGGTCTTCCGCTCTCAGAAAGCGATAGAGGACCATCGCAAAGATTTTAAGACATATATTTTTGAAGATTTTATACCTAAAAAATAAACGGGAGCATTGCTCCCGTTTATTTTTATAATGCTATTATAAGTCCCAAATTGCCGCGTTTGCCGCCTGTGTATCGGTGCGAATGGAGATATTCGTGGTTGCAACAGGTGCAAAGATCGGCAACATCTATGTTTTCTTCCTTTATTCCCGCGTGCATAAGTATTATACGGTTGGTTTCTTTCAGGTCAAGCATATACCTGCCGTTCTCTTTTTTTGTGAGTATGGCATTCTTATCCATATAAGGTATGGCGGTCAACGCGTCATACACGGGATCATCCACCTCGTAACAGCAACTGCCGATACAAGGACCGATGGCGGCAATTATATCATCGGTGTTACATCCAAACTCATTCACCATTTTTTCGACCGTCACGCGGCCTATTTCTTTAGCGGTTCCACGCCAACCCGCGTGTGATGTGGCAATTACTCTTTTCTTAACATCGCAAAATGCAAGCGGAACGCAGTCGGCATATTGGGTAACAAGGCCCACATCGGGCAGATTCGATATAAGTCCGTCAACGTCTGTGTAGTCGAGCGGCTTGACAAGCCCTTTGCCGATATCGTTTTCGCATACGATGCGCACATTGTTTGTGTGGGTCTGTTTGCCGTGCACAAGTCGACGCTCATCAATTCCGATAGCGGCACACAGCCTACGGTAATTTTCGTAAACGCTTTCATACCTATCGCCGTTTGTGATACCCGTATTAAAAGAAGCAAACTGTCCCTCGCTCACACCGCCTATACGGGTGGTAAAGGCGTGCTTTATACTGTGTTTATCAAACAGCGGAAAGGTGATGTAAAGCAGACCGTCTTGTTCGTGAATGTTAAGGGTGTTTGATTTCAACAAATTAATCACCGTCCAGACATATACTTAGTTTTTGGAGTTTTATGCTGTTGCCGTCGCTTTCAATACATATGGTGCCATCTGTGTCGGTTCGGTAAAATTCCGAGCCGATCTTTTCGAGCCGCTTCAGGGTCTGCCTGCTTGGATGCTCGTATTGATTGTTTTCTCCGACTGAAATAACAGAATAAAGCGGTGTCACCGCCTCTAAAAATCCAACCGAAGATGATGATGTGCTGCCGTGGTGTCCAACCTTAAGCACATCGCAATCAAGGTCCATTTCGCTACCCAGCATTTCTTTTTCGTTTGTGGTTTCGGCATCACCGGTGAACAGAAAAGAGGTCGCATTATAGTCCAGCCTCAGCACAAGAGAATATTCATTAGTCTCGCTGTAGTTTTTCTCTTTAGGTGACAGACAGGTCAGTATTATTCCGTCACGGTCGATTATGATATCGCCGGCAGATATTTGCGTTTCCTCATAGCCCCTCGTTTCTATAATATCAAGATATGATCTATAACAAAGTGTGTCCGGGATATCCTTATGGTAAATTACCGGTGCATATATATTTTCGATTTCAAAGCTTGCTATTATATCGTCAATACCACCGATGTGGTCCTCGTGTGGGTGGGTAGCGAAGAGATGATCTATTTTCTCGACACCCTGTAGCCGCAACTGGTTAACGATACGCATACCGTCCGAGTTGTTACCGCCGTCTATCAGCATAGTTTCATCCCCCGGAAGGGTTATGAAAACGCAATCCGCCTGCCCGACATCATAAAAATAAACGCAAAGTGGGGGCGCGGTAAATGTCATTCCGACAAATATAGCTATCAGCGCCGCGCAAAAAAGTATTTTATATAAATTTTTCTTCATAAGACACCTATAAAAACAGCCGGTCGTTTTGGATATGCTCCATAGGGCGAAACTTTCTTATGGAGTGTGTCCCTTCGGCCGGCTGTGGTATTTATTTGTGTGTAAAGGTAGGAACGATCTCAGCCAAGATCTCTACAACAGATTCACGATTGTTAGTATTCGCAATTTCTATGATATCATCAAGCTGCTTTCTGAATTTTTCGGAATCAATGTTTATCTGATTGCCGATAAATATGCTTTTATTCTTGGTGGACTTAAGTCCCTCTTCATCCATCAGCAGTTCTTCAAACAGCTTTTCGCCGGGGCGAAGTCCTATAAACTTGATCGGCATTTCTTCATATGGCTTATAGCCGTAAAGCTTGATCACATTTTCTGCTAAAGTTGTGATCTTAAACGGCTCTCCCATATCGAGTACGAATATCTCGCCGCCTTGTGCCATAGCACCTGCCTCAAGCACCAGCGATACAGCCTCGGGGATAGTCATAAAATAGCGGATGATATCGGGGTGCGTGACCGTGACGGGACCGCCGTGTTCAATCTGTTTTACGAACAGCGGAATTACCGAACCGTTGGAACCTAACACATTGCCGAAACGAACGACAACAAAATCTGTCGAATCGGATTTCTGAGCCATGTACTGCATTATCATCTCGCAACAGCGCTTTGAAGCACCCATAACATTGGTCGGGTTAACAGCCTTGTCGGTAGATATAAGTACCATCTTATCAATATTAAAGCGTCGGCTCATATGTGCGACATTGTAAGTTCCTAAAATGTTGTTTTTAACAGCCTCCTCAGGGCTTCCTTCCATCAGCGGAACGTGCTTGTGAGCAGCTGCGTGGAAGACAACATCAGGCTTATATTTATTAAATAAATATTTAACCTTATCATAATCGCGGACTGAGGCTATCTCGGTGATTATCTTGTCACCATAGCCTTCACTTATAAGCTCCTGTTGAATATCATATGCGTTATTTTCATAGATATCCACCATTATAAGCTTTTTAATATCGCATTTTACGACCTGACGGCATATTTCAGAACCAATAGAACCTACTCCTGTGACCATTACGGTCTTGCCCTTAGCGTAAGGGATGAAATCGGAAGAGTCAAGGTCACGGACACTTCTGCCGAGTACATCTTCAATATTTATGTTGCGCACTTGAGGAAGGAACTGCACGTGTGATGCCAATTCCCAAAGTGAAGGAATGACCTTGATCTCGCAATTGGTTGTTGAACAAAGCGAAAGAATCTTTTTCTTTCGGTCTTCATCACAGGAGGGAATAGCAAATAAAATGACCTTTACATCATATTTGCGGCAGATCTCAGGTATGAGTGCCGTAGGTCCGATAATAGGATATCCTTCAATACTGTGACCTTCAAGACGCTGATTATCGTCGACAAAGCCGATAGGCTTATAGTCTACCGTGCTTGAGCGTAATATCTCTTGAAGCACGTGTGTACCGGAAAAACCGGCGCCGATTATAAGCGTTGCTTTTCCTCGCTGACGGCGGTTTACCATTTTTACACGGTTTAAAACATAACTAACGAGCATTCGTTCGATAGATACGGTAAAGTTGGCGAGCAAAAAGAAAAGAAGATAAAAAGCAGTCGGAAAGACGGTATCTATAACTGTTGTAAATACAAGGGAGGCAAGCAGACCTAATGTAATACCGCAAACGATCTTTACCAGATCTCCCGCTTGTGCAAGCTTTGCCACCGTTTTGTAAACGCCGAAGAGCGACAAGCCGGCAATTGAAAAAACGATCAGTGCTGCAAATGCAAGAACCGTTAAAGAACTGGTTTTCGGCACTGCGATGAGCGAAGAAAATGAAACATAAGATATCAATACATCGGTCAGGAGCACGAGCGCGTCGATAAGTAAAAGCAATAACAGATGAAGATTTTTGAGTGATTTAAATGTGCTCAGAATTTTCTTCATGGTAACCCCTAATTTCATTTAATATATCAAAGCTGTTTTGGCGCAATTGAGCCGCAAAGCCTTGCCCTATTTTCCTTTCAATATATGAAAGGGATTCTCCGATTCGCGGAGGATTATTATTTTGAGAGTGCGAGTCACTCGCAATGAAACTTATGTAACCGCCTTTGATAAGTTTGCGTGCGATTCGCCGGGTTTTAAAATGCAATGGAGTATAAGCGTTCATTTGACCCAATGCATATCCGTCGGATATAAGCGAAAGTATATGCTCGAATCCCTTAAAATGGCGGTATCGCTCGATATGCGCCAGTATAGGGGTGAGCCCGC
Source organism: Acutalibacteraceae bacterium (assembly GCA_045596705.1). GTDB lineage: Bacteria > Bacillota > Clostridia > Oscillospirales > Acutalibacteraceae > SIG589. Next base: position 11,418 of record JAZOCW010000028.1, on the reverse strand, counting down.
AATTGAGATTAAGCTCGATTATATCGTTTACGGTTTTTTGAGAGATCGCACCGTATGGAAGCTCAATTAGTATATATTTCGAATTGTGTATACAGAGAGATTTAATGTTTTCAAACAACGCAATGCCGCGAAAATAGTAGACCTCGCTTCCCAAATACAACTCTGGGAATATGTCTTTGGCAGCTTTACAAAGTTTTTCATATGATGAGACCGTTCGAGCTTTATATCCTTCGATGGAAGTTTCAGAGTAGGGATAAAAATGCGGCGACAAAACGACCGCGCCTACACCCTGTTTTTTAAGCATTTTCAGCATTTCAAGCGATTCTTCTATGCTCTTTGAACCGTCATCAACGTTCGGAAGAATATGTGTGTGAAGGTCAATATACATCATAATAAAACCTACTTATAGGTGTATTCGTATTTGCTTTGATATTTATAACGGTACTTTTTGTTAATCTTGCTGTTGGAACCGTTAAGTATTACACCAAGCAATCTTACACCTGCAAATTCGATGCTACTTAGTGCCTTTTGGAAATATGCGTGGGGAGTAATATAATTCTGTACCACGAATACCACTCCGCTCGTTTTCGGAGCAACTACAAGTGCATCCGGAACAATGTTTATCGGAGGTGTATCGAGAATAACATAATCATATAAAGTGTTCAGTTTTGCAAGCAGTTCGGTCATCTGTTCAGAGCCTAAAAGTTCAGATGGGTTCGGAGGAGTAGGACCGGACGTAATAACATCAAAATTTTGATTGATGCTGTTGGTGGATTCCTCAAGCTTTTCAAAACCTACAAGTATTGAGCTTAAGCCCTTTTCGTTTGAAACATGTAACTTTTTATGGACCGAAGGCTTGCGCATATCGGCATCAATAAGGAGCACGCGGCAACCGAGCTGTGAAAATGCAACCGCTATATTTATGGCGGTTGTAGATTTGCCCTCGCCGGCTACTGAACTTGAAACAGTAATGATTTTATCGTTGGTTTGTGAAAGAAGGAACAAAAGATTGGTGCGTATCATTTTGTAGGATTCAACAACTGCAAAATGAGTAGCCCCTTTAGTTGCATTATTTACGGCAGTGTTTTTTTCTGAAGTGTTTTTCTTAGCCACTATTTTGCTCCTTTCTTAGATTTTTGATCAAAGTCCGGAACTGTTCCGAGTACCGGAATATTATATTTCTTTACTATGTCGTCTTCACCCTTGATAGTCGTATCAGTGGCTACGAGAAGTGTAAACAAGCCAACAGTAAGAAGTGCACCCACCAGTCCCATAAATATTGAGTTGCGGACGGTCAGCGGTCCGACTCTTTTAGCAACAACACACTTGTCAACCTGTTTTACGTATGAATTATTGATAAGAGACTGTGTATATTCCGGAGCGATCTCGGAGATACAGTTGGTTATGTTTTTTGCATGTTCGGGCTCGCTGCATGTTACGGTTATATCAATAAGTAACGAATATTCGGAACGGCGCTCTACAGAGGTCATCGCTCTGAGTGTCTCTGCGTTGTATCCGTAGCCGGAAACCTTGGGGTGTTTTGCAACCTCCTCAAAGAAACCGTGAGTTTTAATTATGTCAACATAAGTTTCAATAATGTTAAGAGAGGAGGCAATATCGCTGCTTCCAATTTTACTTGTTGTGTTGACAATGATCTCGTTGGCATCGCTGACAATACCGCCATTGGTTGTTAAAATTGCAGAAGTAGCGGAATATGTGGGTTCAACAAAATTAGAACTATACAAATATGTAGCGCCTGCAAAAACGGCAGCGGCAAGAATAATTGCCCATATGCGCTTGACTATTATGTCAAGAATGGACAAAAGCGTAACTTCGTTCATAAGCAATGGATCCCCTTTAAAAAATAAAATAATAAACCGCCTATATTATAGCATAAGCGGTTTTAAATAGCAAGCATAACAATGCATTTGATGTTGTTAATTGAATATGTAATCTTCCAGCAACTCCGGAATGATTTTCTCCTGTGGCTGTTGCTCATTCAAAAGATTAGAAAGGATTTCTATCCTGTCATATCGTGTGCAAAGACTTTCATAGCATACTGCGCCTTGCTCCGTAATTATTTTGAGCCCGTAAACATCGATCAATGCTCCGGTTTCATCTAGAGCCTTTGAAAAGGTTATTTCACAGTTATAATAATTCAATATCATCATCCCCGAATGCTTATTCATTGAGTTTGTAATGCAAATTATATTACCTGAATTTGGTTTTGTCAATACTCTTTTCCAAAAACTTCACCAATGAGAAAAAAAGAGAAAAAAAGAGATAAAAGCGGAAAAACAAGGAAAAAACTCTAAAATCGGGAAAATGCTCCAACAAAAATTTATTGCGTTTTTTTGATGAAAATTGTAGAATTATATCGAAAAAAGTAATAAGGATGAGATATATGAGTAAAATAACATCATCTGTCAAATGGCCGCTTGCGGTAGGCTGTGTTGTGAGCGCAATGTGTTCAATGGCCTGTATGTATTACATAATTCTTATGCAAAAAAGCGCAAACGGAATTGAATTGGCAGAAACAATAAACACTTTTGGGCTTTTGGCACAGCGAAGTCTGTTGCTCGGGGTCGTAGTTCAGTTAGTAATAGATATTGCTAAAAAAAAGAACGCCTAAGGAACTTAAAGTTCCTTAGGCGTTACGAATACGGTATTGTTTGTAGTGTAAATAACCATTCCGGGACGTGCGCCGGAGGGTTTCTTTACATATTTGATTTTTGTGTAGTCAACCGGCACCTGTGAGGAATTACGCGCCTGTGAATTATAGGCGGCAATTTGCGCCGCTTCTATTATCGTTGTATCAGGCGGCGTAGTGCTTTTGCAAAGTATAACAACGTGTGAGCCGTGTATGTTTTTGGTATGCAGCCAAATGTCATCCTTCGCCGCGGTGCGCAGGGTAAGCTCATCGTTCTGCGAGTTGTTTCTGCCGGCGAGTATGCGGTATCCATCCGAGGAGGTGTATTCCTTCGGTTTCAGCTTTTGCCGCTTTGCCGCTTTAGTCTTTTGCCTTTTTATATATCCTGTCCCGATAAGCTCATCCTTAATATCGAGTATTTCTGCAAGGGTGTCGGCGCGTGACAGAGCGTCATTAACCGACTTTATATAATCCCGCTCACGCTCACAGTCTTCTATCAGCCGCCCTAAGGTCTGTTCGGCAGAACAAAGTTTTCTGTATTCTTTAAAATAGCGGGCGGAATTAGAAGCAGGGGATAGCGCGGGGTCAAGCGGTATACGTATTGTGCTTAGGTTTTCATCATAATAATTAGGTACCTCGGCGAATGTTGCTCCGCGTTCTATCTGATGAATGTTGGCTTTTATGAGTTCGCCGTATATACGGAATTTTTCCCTGTCGGCACACTTTTTAAGCTCTTGCTTTCTTAAATGCAGTTTTTTTTCTGTTCGTGCGGCAATATTGGAAAGTGTTTTAAAAACGTCTGCGGTGCTGTGATGTAAGCGCCCTATCCTGTCGCGCTCGGAATAAAAGCTGTCAAGCAGTGAACAGAAGCTGTCAAATGCGGTTGAATTGTAACGTTCACCGTACTGCTGTATAGGCATATAGGAAAAGTCGCGGGGAATACCGTTTTCGTCAGATATTAAATGGGGTACCCCGTTTTGACAATATGCTTTAACCTCTTCAATGGCCGATATAAGTTTGGTTTTGCGCCCGTTATCAAGTTCACCGACCAATGTATCGTTCGGGTCGGCAAGAAAAGCAACCTCGCGCGCCGTCAGCGGAGAAAATCCGGCTACGGTATCGAGTATGGCACCGGATAGCGGTCGGCTGGAAAGTGACATTATTTTATCTATTATCTGCGGATCGCTAACGCCGTATTTATTAAGTGATAACGGCGGCTCATAAACGGCTCCCGGCTGAATAAGTCTTGTTGCGTTTTCAATATCGGAGCGGCGCACAGAGTCGATTATTCTGCCGTCGGCACCGACTAGTATTATATTTGACTGGTTCCCGATAAGCTCGGTTATCAGTTTCAGCTCTCTGAGCTCTCCCATTTCGTCGCTGGCAAGAAAGGTAACGGTTATGATGCGTTCAAACCCCTCTTGAGAGACCGAAATGACCTTGCTACCCGAAAGATATTTTCTAAACAGCATACAAAGCATGGGCGGAACGGCGGGGTTTTCAAAAGAAGCGTTTGTGAAATGTATACGCGCCGACCCCGGGCGTGCCGAAACAAACAGCTTTTTGGAAAATCCTACAGAGCGCAACGAAATTACCAGCTCATCTCGCGACGGCAGGGATATCTTATCTACACGGCATCCGCATGCGGGTTGCAGTTCTTTGCAAAGATTATTAAGTAAAATACCATCAAGCGGCATACACTATACCTCTATGTATTTTAGAATTGATTGAGCGGCGGAATTATAGAAACGGTATCGCTCCTCCTCGCCTTCGACTGATTTGAGTTCCTCGGCACAGCAAGAAAGCCGACGCAGCTGTTTTTCTAAAAACAGACGGTCGGCAGAAACAACGGGGTCGAGCAGACCCGTGTAAATAAAGCCTTCGCTGTATTTTTGCTTTGAGGGCAAGGCTACCGCTTCTATTACTGTGTATACGCGATCACAGTCACGTACCGCACGTTCGGATATAAAAGTATATCCGTCAAGAAGATGTTTTCTGAGTTCCTCGGGCGAGTTCATCGGCTGCATTATAAAACGTTTGCCGCTGTTTTTTACCCAAGGGCAACGCTCGAGTATGCCGGCTATACATTCGCCGCCCATGCCCGCAAGCACCACCGTATCCACTTCATCGCAGTTTATTCCCTCAAGACCGTCACACAGCCGAAAGTCAATACCGTCTACACCGCTTTGCTGTACGTTTTTCATAGCACTGCCGAGCGGAGAGGTGCGTATGTCGCATGCAAGTACAAAGGGGGATATATCCTCTTGACGCAGGTGTATCGGCAAATAGGCGTGATCAGTGCCTATATCGGCAACACGATCCCCCCTTGGTATAAGGGCGGCTATAGCCGAAAGTCTTTCACTAATCTGAGGCATTATTTCTCTGCGAAATAGCCGTTAAGCTTTTCTACCAAAGCATCACAATCGGTTCCGTGAACAGCACAGGCCTGCTCAATGCTTTCGCCGCGCGCGGCGGGGCAGCCGAGGCAGTGCATGCCTATCTCTAAAAAGTATTTTGCGGCACCGTTATCCATATCCAGTACGTCACCTATACACATATCCTTTGTGATCTTCATAATAAACTTCCTCCGTTTTAAAATATTTAAAATAATTTAATATGTTCGTCTTGTTTGCGGTCGTGCTTGTAAAGCTTGCGGTTATCGAGCGCCCACATTCTGCCTGAAAAATCACCCTTTTCAAGTCCTGCGGTGGCATCGTTTACTTCATATACCGTGGCGTCAAGCATATCGAGCTGGGAAAGCAGTATAGCCTCTAAGAACATCGGTCGCATACAGGCACCGAATTCAGGGTCACCGTGGTGGGACAGCACCATATGCTCAAGCAAAACGGCTGTCTCCTCGTTTGTGCCCAGTTCCTTTGCGACCTCGTCTATCAGCATTGCGCCTCCCGCAAGATGTCCTATAAGGTTTCCCTTAGTAGAATACCCCGTAGCTACGCCGGTATGCGATACGTTAAATTCTTCGGTCTTTGCCAGGTCGTGAAGCATTGCCCCTGCCATGAGCAGGTCGCGGTCGACTATCGGGTAGACCTTGCAAACGCTCTCGCAAAGCCGAAGTATCGACAGCGTGTGCAACAGCAGTCCGCCGCGTATTGCGTGGTGCAGCTTGTATGCCGCGGGCCAGTAAAGCAGACTTTCGCGGTTGCGGTTAAGCAGCGTTACGGTGATCTTTTTAATATCCTCGTCCGAAAAGCCTTCGGCTATTGAAAGTATTTCGTCAAACATTCTCTCGCCCGAGTAGACCGAGGATTGAATAAAGTCCTCTAAAGTTACATTGTCGGTTGGAAGTGCGGGGCGAATTCGCTCTATTCTCAACTGGTCATTTCCTTGATATTTTGAAAGAGTTCCGCGCACCTTTATAAGGTCGTCAGCAGAGTATTCGCCGTGCTCGTGTTCGCTGTAGTTCCAAATTTTGGCGTTGATCTCACCGCTTTTGTCGGAAAGAGTAAGATCAAGGTAGGTGTCGCCCTTGGAGGATACCTTTTTGTCGCAGGTCTTAACAATGCAAAAGGCTTCAACGCCTCCGCGGTTATCTATGGGTGTAAAATTCATAAATTCCTCCCGAATTTTTATTATACTCATTATACACAAAAAAATGAGCCTGTGCAATAGTAAAGGTGCATTTGACTTTATATTATAATTATCGTATAATATTAAAAAAATTTGGAAGTGGTATGTCTTGAAAAAAGTTAGGCAGGAGGGAGCAGAGTTTGACCGCGTTGAAGCGCCGTCACTCATACCGTATTATTCGGCGGGAATACTATGGATAGTTTACGCGCTTTTGTTTCCGCTTTATAGATTTTGGCATTTTTTAATACCGGTGTTGCTCTCGGCTTTTCTGTTTTTGCTGACAAAAAAGTTCTGCAAGCCGCGTTATATAACCGTGCGTGTGCCCCAAAAGGAACCTACCGAGGACGAAAAGTGGCAGCAGGGCGCGGAGGATTATCTTCGCCGCCTGCGTGAGGCGGATATGTCGATCGAGGATGAGGCGGTCTCAAGCAAGATACGCAGGGTAGAGCTGCTGTCGGAGGAAATCTTTGAAATAGTGGCACAAAAGCCCGAAAAGCGTCCTCAGGTGCGTAGATTTATGTCTTATTATCTGCCTACCCTTTTAAAACTGCTTCATTCATACGATGAGATGGAAACGGTCGATCACGGAGGAAAAAACATAAACTCCTCGAGAGAAAAAATAAGCGGACTGCTGGACACCGCCGTTGCGGCCTTCACAAAGCTGTCAGACGAGCTTTATGCCGCCGAAAGTCTTGATATCTCAAGTGATATAACCGTATTTAAGACGCTGCTAAAGCAGGAAGGTCTTTCAGATACTAATGACAGTGAGGTAAAGTAATATGAATAATGAACAGAACAAATTGAACGATAGTATTGAGAATACCCCCCTCACAGCCGAGGAACAGGCAAAAGTAAACGAATATGCCGCCGCGATAGATATCACCGATAGCGGGGCGCTTATGCAGTACGGAAGCGACGCGCAACAGAAAATAGCCGATTTTTCCGAGTCGGCACTTGAGGGTATAAGAACGCGTGATTTCGGTGAAACAGGTAATATGATAACCGAACTCGTGACCGAGCTTAAGGGCTTTAAGATAGACGAGGAGAAAAAGGGCCTCGCCAGAGTTTTCAGCCGCGGCAAAAACCGTATCGCTAAGCTTAAATATAAATTTGATAAGGCGGAGCGTAATGTTGAGCGTATAGTTGAGGAGCTTGACCGTCATCAGATAACCTTGATGAAGGATATAGCTACACTTGACGAGATGTATGACCGTAATCTCGAGTACTTTAAGGAACTGACCATATATATCCTCGCAGGAAAGCAGAAATTGGAAGCGCTGAAGGGCACCGACCTGCCAAAACTTCTCAAAAAAGCAGAGGAGTCGGGATTGCCCGAGGATGCACAGGCGGCGCGCGATCTTGAGAGTATGATAAACCGTTTCGAAAAGAAGCTGCACGACCTTGAGATAACAAGGATAATATCTATTCAGACAGCGCCGCAGATCCGTATGGTTCAGGCCAACGATTCGCAAATGTCTGAAAAGATACAGTCCACACTGGTAAATACTATTCCGCTTTGGAAAAATCAAATGCTTTTAGCCCTTGGCATAGAGCATTCGCGTCAGGCGATAGAGACTCAACAGCGTGTCAGCGATATGACAAACGAGTTACTCCGCAGTAACGCTGAAAAACTGCGCCTTGCATCGGTCGAGACTGCCAAGGCGGGCGAACGCGCAATAGTAGATGTTGAAACGCTTGAAAACACCAACCGTGAGCTTATAACCACGCTTGATGAGGTTATGCGTATCCAGTCTGAAGGAAGACAGAAGCGCGCTGAGGCTGAAAAACGTCTGCGCTCGGTCGAGGACGAAATGAAACAAAAGCTTTTGGAGATAAAAAAGTAAAGGTGATAAAGTGAAGGACAAGGCGTATACACGCGCAGTAGTATTTTTGTGTGCGGTTATAGCAGCCTCGGTGCTTTTAGGCGGTTGCCGCTCGGTCTACTCCTGTTATCGGTCGGCGGTTGCTGTATATTCCGACAGTGCCGACGGTCAGAGTGCAGAGGATGCGGCGGCATCACTGCTCGGCAATGCGAAAAATCTGCTTAAAGTTGCCCGCAGAAACAGCGCGGGGGAAAAGGTTGCAGTATCGCTTTCAAACAGTATTGAAAAGGCCGAGCAAGCAAAAGAGCTTTCAGAAAAAAAGGAAAACATAGTGTCTGTCTGCAACGACAGCCGGCTTTTGTATGACGAGCTGGGTCTATGCGAGCTTACCGATTCTGATAAAACCTATCGCACCGAGCTTTTTTATAATATAAGATCATGCTATTCGGTTTTATGTCATGATGAGTACAATACTGCGGCGGCAGAGTTTAATGCAGTTATAAAAGCTCAGCCTGCACGGCTGTTTAGCGGTCTTATAGGAAAGAACGAATTACCCGTATTTAACCCACAGGATGTGATTTTGGAGGGCTCAAAATGAAAAAATTGATTACTGCTTTATGTGTGCTTATATTACTTTTGGCCCTGCCGATTGAGGCTTTTGCACTTCCCGTGCAGGAGCCACCCCTTACAGAGGCGGAATTTTACACTGCAGACTATGCAAACATCCTCAGTGCCGAGACCAAAGCCGCTATACTTTCGGCAAACCAAACGCTTCGCACCGAAACAGGTGCTGAGATAGTTGTTGTAACGGTCGATTTTTGTGACGGTATGTCACTGTCGGACTATGCGTATGAGCTTGGTAATAAATGGGGCATAGGCTCTGCCGAGTATAATAACGGTGTTATTATGCTGTTATCTGTCGGTGATGACGACTATTATGTAGCGGTCGGAACCGGTCTTAATGATTTTTCCGGCAGGGTAAAAACCATATTGGATTCAGAACTTGAGCCGGATTTTGCGGCAAAGAATTACGATGCGGGTGTGCAAAAGTGTTTTAATGCACTGCTTACCATGGTTCGTGAGACAGGGGTAGGCGGTCCGCTTGATTATTATGAAAACAGCGGAGATTATTCATTTACCGGCTACCGTGAGAATGCGTCGGGCGGAATGTCGGGCGCGGTCATGGGTGCAGCATTTTCCGTTTCTTCGGTGCTGTTCTTTTTAGCAGCTGTTGCATTTTTTACCTTCCTTGCCTATTCGTCAAGAAGACGCAGTTATTTCTACGGCGGATACCACCGTTTCCCGCTGTGGCCATTTCTGTTTATGAACAGAGGCTTTGGTCACCATCATCACCACCATCATTTCCATGACCATAACCACCATAACCACTTCGGGGGCGGAGGTTTCGGCGGTGGCGGAAGCTTTGGCGGAGGTGGCGGCTTCGGAGGCGGAGGCGGCTTTTCGGGCGGCGGCGCCGGACGAGGATAAGCTATGAATAAAAAGATATTTAAACAGGCATTTTTATGTACCCTGCCGGTAATGGCGGGGTATATTGTATTAGGCATGGGCTTTGGTGTCATACTGCGAACGAAGGGTTACGGCATACTTTGGTCGCTTGCGATGAGCGGTTTTATCTATGCCGGCTCAATGCAGTATCTCGCCGTGGACCTACTCTCGGGCGGTGCTTCACTTATTACCGCTGCGCTTACAACGCTTATGGTCAATGCGCGCCACCTTTTTTACGGAATTTCCATGGTCGATAAATATAAGAATACCGGAAAGATAAAACCTTATCTTATATTCTCCCTTACGGATGAGACCTATTCGCTTGTCTGCCGTGACGATATTGAGGCGGAGGATAAAAATAAATATTACCTTTTGGTATCGTTGCTTAATCAGTGCTATTGGGTAGCGGGCAGTCTGCTTGGCTCGGTAGTAGGATCTGTTATCACTTTTGATACCAGCGGTATCGACTTTGCACTTACCGCGCTGTTTGTAACGGTGTTTGTCGAGCAGTGGCTGTCGACCAAGGATCATATCTATGCTTTAATCGGTGTAGTGTCTTCCGTAATATGTTTGCTTATCTTCGGCGCTGACGGTTTTCTTATTCCTGCGATGATAGTCATTACCCTTATACTCACCGTATTGCACAGGCGGGAGGTAAAGGCAGATGAATAATATAAATTCTGTACTTATGGTGGCGGTTATTGCACTCGTTACCGCAGCGTTGCGTTTTCTGCCGTTTTTAGTTTTCGGCAACCGCAAAACGCCGGCATTTATTACATATCTTGGCAGAGTGCTGCCATATGCAATAATGGGTATGCTCGTCATTTACTGCCTGAGGGGTATAAGTTTTCTTTCTTCCTCTTTCGGTATCCCCGAACTGCTGGCGTGTGCGGTGGTGGTATTATTACACTTTTGGCGGCGCAATACGCTGGTTAGCATTGTAGGCGGTACGGCGGTATATATGTTACTTATACAATTGGTATTTTAAAAGACGGATGCCTCTCGGCATCCGTCTTTTATTATTTACAGAAAATTTCTATATAGTTTTCAAGTGAATTGCGTATGACCTCAATAGCCGCTTCGCGTCCGTTTACTTCACCGGCTACGGTCTCCTTATCTTCAAGTGCTTTGTATACCGTAAAGAAGTGGGTCATTTCATCGAATATATGCCGCGGTAGGTCGGATATGTCCTTGTATTTGTTATATGTCGGGTCGGCGAACGGTATAGCGATTATCTTTTCGTCGTTTCTGCCGCCATCGAGCATTGAAATATATCCAATAGGATAGCAACGTACAAGTGTCAACGGTTCGAGCGGCTCAGAGCACAGCACCAAAACGTCCAGCGGGTCCTCGTCATCTCCGTACGAGCGCGGAATAAAACCGTAGTTAGCGGGGTAGTGGGTGGAGGTGTAAAGCACGCGGTCAAGCATAATAAGACCGGTCTCTTTATCGAGCTCATACTTTTTCTTACTGCCCTTGGATATTTCAATAACAGCTACAAAATTATCAGGATTAATTCTTTTCGGGTCGATATCATGCCATATATTATTCATAAAAGACCTCCTTGATTTTACAGTAATTATATATTAAAACTCGGCGTAAATCAAGTAAAAATGGCAGTTCTATTCGGTCAAGAAAATAAAAACTTAAAATATTGATAAAACTTTTTTAACTCGGCCATATTTTGTCCACATTAACATATATACTCAAGTTGCAACGTTGCAAAAAAGAAAAAAGGAGAAAATCCGAATGAAAACAATTTTTGGTGTTAGTTCAGCCACACCTATTAATAAAAAGCTGAAAAACGGATATGTAATGTATGACTGGATAATGAGACAGAAATGCTTTCCC
>JAZOCW010000027.1:0-28019 GCA_045596705.1 Acutalibacteraceae bacterium | reverse complement strand
ACCGGTAAGAAGATCCGTACCCTCGTTCTTGCCAAGGGCGACAATGCCAAGGCAGCTGAGGATGCAGGCTCTGACTTTGTAGGTGCTGAAGAGCTCGTTGCAAAGATCCAGAATGAAGGCTGGCTCGATTTCGACGTTGTTATTGCAACACCTGATATGATGGGCGTTGTAGGACGTCTTGGTAAGGTTTTAGGACCGCGCGGTCTTATGCCGACCCCCAAGGCCGGTACCGTTACTCCGGACGTAGCTAAGGCTGTTACCGAAGCTAAAGCCGGTAAGATCGAATACCGTCTTGACAAGACCAACATCATCCACTGCCCCATCGGCAAGGTTTCTTTCGGAACCGACAAGCTCAAGGAGAACCTTGATACCCTTATGGGTGCAATCGTAAAGGCTAAGCCGGCCGCTACCAAGGGTCAGTATATCAAGTCCTGTGCGATCGCTACCACTATGGGCCCCGGAATAAAGCTTAACCCGAACAAGTTCGGCGTATAAAATGCTTGACAATCACATTTTTATGTGATAATATACTTGTGTTGCAGATCTAAAGACAGTAGGTGCCTATCGGCGTAAATCCTACCGAGGATGGCAAAACGCAGCTTATATTTATTATAAGATTCGTGCCCGTCCATGTCTTTGGACGGGCACTTTAATTTTTGGAGGTGAATTTGATTTGCCAAGCGAGAAAGTTTTAGAACAAAAGAAGCAAATCGTTGCTGACCTTGCAGAAACTCTCAAGTCCGCGTGTGCAGGTGTTGTTGTTGACTACAAAGGCACCAGCGTTGCAGACGATACTGTTCTCCGTAAGGAACTTCGCGAAGCAGGCGTTGTTTACACCGTTGTAAAGAACACCCTTCTCGGCCGTGCTGCTGAGGAAGCAGGTCTCAGCGAGATGAAGTCGGTACTCGAAGGTACCACCGCTATCGCAATCAGCAATGACGATTATACCGCAGCAGCAAGAATCCTCAAGAAGTTTGCTGACTCTCACGAAAGCTTTAACATTAAGTGTGGTTTCCTTGATGGCGCCGTTGTTGATGTTGCTACCGTTGAAAGCCTTGCAAAGCTCCCCACGAAGGAAGTTCTGCTTGCTACTGTACTTGGTGCTTTCAATGCACCGATCGCCGCGTTCGCGCGTGCTGTTCAGGCTATCGTAGATAAGGAAAATGAAGCTCCTGCTGCAGAATAGTCAAAAAACAAAAAATAATTATTAATTGGAGGAAATAAAAATGGCATCTGAGAAAGTTACAGCTATGGTTGAAGAACTCAAGACACTTACCGTTCTTGAGCTTTCTGAACTTGTTAAAGCAGTTGAAGAGGAGTTCGGCGTATCTGCCGCTGCAGCAGTTGCAGTAGCAGCCGGTCCGGTTGAAGGCGGCGCAGCCGCAGCTGAGGAGAAGACTGAGTTTGATGTTGTCCTCGCTGACGCTGGTGCAGAGAAGATCAAGGTTATCAAGGCTGTTCGTGAAGTTACCGGTCTTGGCCTTGCTGACGCTAAGGCTCTCGTTGACGGCGCTCCCAAGACTCTTAAGGAAGCTGCTTCTAAGGAAGACGCAGAATCCATCAAGGCTAAGCTTGAAGAGGTTGGCGCTAAGGTTGAGCTTAAGTAATTATCTTAAGACATATTTAAAGAGCACTTGTGAAAACAAGTGCTCTTTTTTTATCCTTTATTTACCCCAAACACGCCAACTACTATCAATACACAAGCAAGAAGTTGAAGAATTGTAAAAGATTCGCCCAAAATAAATATTCCGGCAAGTATTGAAACCACAGTTATAATATTTGCGAAGGATGTTGTTTTGGAAACAGGCAGATGCGTTGTTGAATAATTATAACACGCAAACGCCACTACAGATGACAGCACTGCAAGATAGATAACCGCTACCGTAAACCCTATATTGCTAAAGGCGGTTATGACATCTGTAAAAAAGCCTGAACCGCTGTTTACAACCGCTATTGATGTAAAACCTATAAAACCCAGTGCCATCATAACATATGTACGTTCAAAGGGAGAAAAATTCCCCGACAGCTTACGGCTTAGGATATTAAATCCTCCGGCACAGACCACTGCACCTACTAAAAGTAGAAATCCGTGAAGCGTAAAATCACCGTTAGATCCGTCGGCAAGCGATACTATTACAATACCTATAAGCGACAGGATACCGAACGTGACCTGCCTGATAGTCGGTTTTTCTCTCAGAAACAGAGCAGACAGCCCCATTGTTGCTATCGGCACCAGAGCTATGACTACTCCCGAAATTGCACTTGAAGTGTATAGGATGCCGTACTGTTCAAAAATAAAATACAAAAACGGTTGAAAAAAGCCCATTGCAAGCAATCCGAAAAGCCTTTTACCCTTGAAATCAAGCTTTATTACCCCAAACACCCACAAAAGATTGAGCACTAAAAACGCAACCAAAAACCGCATTGACAAAAGTATAAAAATATTACTCACGTCCAGTGCTATTTTAGAAAACATAAAGCTAAAACCGTATATAATATGTGAAAAAAGCGCACCGAGTGTCGCCTTTTGCGTATTTGTCACCATTTACACCACCCAGAAAAATGTAAAATAAGTATATAATAAATACTTTTTGCTGTCAATCGGCAGTTGATTTTATACGACGTTTGTGCGATAATAAAACTGTTGAAAATTCCTTTTGGAGGTTAATTATGGATAGAATCATATTAAAGCAGATCTCTTCGCTTGAAAAGGTCTTTTTGAAGAATGCCCCCTACTCTCCCGAACAAAAATATCTTTCGGCAATCAGGGGCGACCGACTTGCGTACCAGGTTGCATACACCCTGACCGAGGGTAAGGATATGATACGTTGCGGAATTTCTGTCAAGGTTCGCTCACCTCTTAAAAAATTCGTAAAGGTGCGCAACGTTGTTAATATTCCGTCTGAATTGCCGGCTTTTAACACCGGATTCGGACACGACGATTATTGCTGCAGCACTGAGCCGGGACTTTATCCCGACCCGTTGTTTGAAATCGAGCACAACCGTATTTATGCCACTGCTGATCTTTGGCATTCGGTATTTGTAACCGTTGATATTGATGAAAGCATTCCCGCCGGCGAATATCCCATTGACCTCGTTTTTAAAATTGATGAGCCTCAGTGGTATGAAGGCTGTCCTACCCGCTTTAAAAACGGCAGAATGTCGCAGACTATGCATATGACCGTTAAGGTTATAGATGCCACCCTGCCTAAACAGGATATTATCTTCTCGCAGTGGTTCCATGCTGACTGCATTGCTTCTTATTACGATGTCAAGACCTTCTCTTCAAAGCACTGGGCGTTACTTGAGAAGTTTATAAAAACAGCTGCCGACAACGGTATGAACACTATTTTAACCCCCATCTTCACTCCCGCACTGGACACATTTAAGGGTAAAGAGCGTCCGACCGTTCAGTTGATCGATATTACACTCAACGGTGATAAATATACCTTTGGATTTGAGAATTTTGACCGTTGGGTAACGCTGTGCCAAAAGTGCGGAATTGAAAACTTTGAAATGGCACATTTATTTACCCAGTGGGGTGCTGAAGCTACTCCCAAGATCATTGCAAATATCGACGGAAAGAAAAAGCGCATATTCGGCTGGGACGTCGCATCAGATTCGGATGAATACTTCAATTTCCTCTCTCAGTTCCTCCCTGCCCTTGTAGGCAGAATTAAAGAACTCGGCATTCAGGATAATGTCTTCTTCCACATCTCTGATGAACCTGACGAAAAACACCTTGAGCATTACAGCAAGCTTTATAAATTTGTAAAGCCCTTTATTGCTGAGTTTAGAATTTCAGATGCACTTTCCAAATATGATTTCTACAAGATGGGCACCGTAGATATGCCTATAGTATCCATAAACCACATTAAACCGTTCCTTGAAAAAAAGGTCGATAACCTCTGCGGATATTACTGCTGCGGACAGACTATTGACGTAAGCAACCGCTTTGTTTGTATGCCCTCTTCAAGAAACAGGGTAATAGCAACACAACTGTTTAAATACGATCTCAAGGGATTCCTGCAGTGGGGATACAACTTCTATTACAGCAAGGGCTCTGAGCATCTGCTTGACCCCTTCCTCACGACTGATGCACTCTATTCGTTCCCCTCAGGTGACTCGTTCTCGGTTTATCCGGGAAGAAAGGGTCCTATCGAGTCGCTGAGAATCGTTGTCTTCACTCAGGCACTATGTGACCTTCGTGCAATGCGACTGCTTGAAAACAAAATCGGCCACGATGCGGTGGTTAAGATCATTGAAGAGGTTGCCGGACAGGAGATCACTTTTGAAAGCTATCCCCACTCTGATGAGTTCACACTCAACCTGCGCGAGCGCATAAATCAAGAAATTGAAAAGGTGATATAATGAATTCGGTAATCGGGATCGATATGGGCGGCACCAAATGCGCCGTAATACACGGTAAAATAGGTGCTGACGGCATTTCTTTTGAAAACCGAGTCAGTTTCCCGACCGGAATAGATACCCCCGCGGAAACGATTATTGACAAAATTTGCGAGATAATCGATGAAATGAAGGTTGATGCCAAAGCTATCGGTATATCATGCGGCGGTCCGCTTGACTCAAAGTCCGGAACTATACTCTGCCCCCCTAACCTGCCGCTTTGGGACAATATACATATTTGTGATATACTTACAGATAGGTTCGGTATACCTGCATATCTGCAAAACGATGCCGATGCCTGTGCACTTGCCGAATGGCAGTTCGGCGCGGGACGCGGCAGTGATAATATGATCTTTATGACCTTTGGCACCGGTCTCGGCGCCGGTCTTATCCTTGACGGCAGGCTTTACACCGGGAAAAACGGTATGGCAGGCGAACTGGGGCACATACGCCTTGCAGAGTTCGGACCATCGGGCTACGGCAAGGCAGGCTCGTTCGAAGGCTTTTGCAGCGGACGCGGTATAGCTCAGATCGGTTATACGCTTGGAATGGAAGCATTTCAGCGCGGAGAAAGACCGCTCTACTTTAATCCTGATGACATCGGTAGTTGTACTGCAAAGTCTATAGGTGAAGCAGCGGCAAACGGTGATAAGACCGCACTAAAGGTTTATGAAATCAGCGGCGAATATTTAGGCAGAGGCCTTTCTGTCATAATAGATATTCTCAATCCTGAACGAATCGTCATAGGCAGTATTTTTGCACGGGCACACGAATATATCTGGCCGGCTGCAAAGCGCGTGATTGAACGAGAGGCACTTGCCCACTCTCAAAAGGTATGCGAGGTCGTACCTGCGGGACTAGGCGAGAAGATAGGAGATTATGCAGCGGTTGCCGTTGCAGTATATAACGGAGGAATAAATAATGCTTAACGAACTTATAGAGAGATACCCTTCACTCAAGGTATGCCTTGAACAGATAAAGGCTGCCGACAAGGCTATTATAGACACCTATGAAAACGGCGGAAAGCTGCTTGTTTGCGGTAACGGCGGAAGCTGTGCCGATTCAGAACATATAGTAGGTGAACTGCTTAAGGGCTTTTTATCCAAGCGTGAGCTTGATGAGGATTATAAAAACGAACTTAAAGCTGCTAATCCCGAATTAGACGATGAAATGCTTTCAAAACTCCAAGGTGCGTTGCCTGCAATTTCACTGACAGGACACCCCGGACTCTCCAGCGCTTTTTTGAATGACGTTGACCCGTCTCTTATATTCGCACAACAGCTTTTCGGGCTGGGTAACCACGGTGACGTTTTTATAGGAATTACTACATCCGGTAATTCCGGCAATGTTTGCAAGGCGGCACAGCTTGCCAAGGCTCTCGGTATAACCGTTATTGGACTGACCGGCGAAAAGGGCGGTAAATTGCGTGATATCGCTGATGTGTGCATCTGCGTTCCCGAAACCGAAACCTTTAAGGTGCAGGAGTTGCATCTTCCGGTTTATCACTTCCTTTGTGCAAGCGCAGAAAAACATTTCTTTGGATAAGAAACTATTCAACCCAACCTTCAAAAAGGAAGGTTGGGTTGTTTTTTGCTTGGTATTGACATAAGATTTTTGCAAGAGTATAATTTGAATAAACTTTTAGTTGTAAAAAAAGGCGGTTATGTTATGAAGATATACGATATGCATATACACATCGGCGAGGGAGAAGCAACCCCCTCTTGCCTACTCGAACGAATGGAAAAATCGGGTGTATACGGCGGCGCACTTATATCTGCCTGTCCCGAGGAAGCAACTGCAAGTCTCTATAAACTGCCTTATAAACAAAGGTTGCAAAATCTTCTGGAGTGGACTAGGGATTATGAGGGACGTCTGTTTCCCGTTCTTTGGGTGCACCCTGAGGAAAAACATGCTTGTGATATAGTAAAGGATGCCGCGCTTTCAGGTGTAAGGGCTTTTAAGATCATCTGTGACACCTTCCCTATATACTCTAAAAAAAGCGTAAAACTGTTAGAAGCTATCGAAAAAACCGGCAAACCGATCATTTTCCATACCGGTATTCTGTGGAGCGGCACCGACACCTCAAAATATAATCGCCCTGCAGACTGGGAGTGCCTTTTAAATCTAAATAATGTAAAGTTTTCGATGGGACATTGCTCCTGGCCGTGGCACGACGAATGCATTGCGGTTTACGGTAAGTTTTTACACTCATATTTAACACGGCAATCCAGCGAAATGTTTTTTGACATTACGCCGGGAACTCCCGAGATATACCGACGCGAGCTTCTGACTAAGCTTTTTACCGTTGGCTATGATGTTGAAAATAACATTATGTTCGGAACAGACTCGCTATCAAACGATTATAATCCCGAATGGGTAGGCGGATGGATAGCACGTGATAATGCTATATTTGACGAACTCGGTGTCACAAAAGAGCAAAGAGAAAAAATATATGAGAAAAACCTTATGCGTTTTTTAAATAACGAATCGGTAAAGCATAGGCTTCCGCAGATAAACAAGTAGGTACTATATGGACTTTTTTGTAAATGAGATACTTGAAAACGAGGAGATAAAAGCCATTCTCTTAAGCGATAACTGCCAGAAAGCGCAAGCAAAGGAGATTGCTGATAAAATTAAAAGCACAGGAGAAATACCTGCGCTTGAATCAGGTATACTGCCTATTATGGTTTTAGCCTATCTGGCCGATTATGCATTGCAAAAAAACGGAAAACGCGGCATAAGCAAAAACGTCACCGTATGCACGCTTAAGGATATAAACGTATGGTTAGATAACTACCGAAATCAATATGGCAAACCCGGTTTAGCAGAGTTCTGCTGGCTTAAACACCACTACACCGGTGACCTTTTCAAGCTTGGTAGACTTCAATTTCGAATTGAAAAAAGTACACGGGGTATTCCCTCGGGCGAAACGGTGATTGAGACACATATTCCACAGGGAGAACCTTTAGATGCGCAACAATGCATAAAGTCTTTCCAAATGGCTAAGATCTTCTTTTCAAAGCATTTTCCCGAATACTCTCCTCAATACTTTATGTGTGATTCCTGGCTTTTGAACCCTAACCTCAGTAAAGTACTTAACGAAAACTCAAACATTGTGAAGTTTATGAGGCTTTGGCAACCTTTCCCCTTCCCGGGAGATGACAGCGCACAGGCTATTGAACGCGTTTTCGGTTTCGGTTTTAAGGCTGAAAACATTGCGAATGCTCCTGAAAACACCAGCCTACAGAAAAGTCTTAAAGCTTTTTTGTTAAGCGGAGGTACTATCGACCTGACCGCGGGCTACCGAAAGATATAGTTAAAAAACACCTGCTTAAGTATAAGCAGGTGTTTTTATCAGGTATTAGCAGTATCCCTGTTTCGGGCCGTGCTGATTTTATATATCTCCTCTGTGGCAAAGGCAAGCTTCGTTATGACGTTCTCTTTCTTTGGGTAGCAATAAAAAGAATCGTTTTCTGTTGAAATATCTATACAGTCATAAGGTTTTATGTAGCAATAATCATATTCAATATGCAGACTGTTGGTCGCCGATGGGATTCGCTGAATGTGATAAGGACTGCCATTATGCATTCCCTCAAGCACAAAACCGTTTTCAGCATCGTGGGTCAGCTTTGCGGCGCCGAGCTTCATAAATCGCCAGCAACGCGGTAAGGAATATACCTCCACTTCATCACTAAAGGAGTATTCCCCTCTCTCTATCTGAAGTCGCACCTGCTCTCGCTCCCACTCAAACCAATCGGGAATATGTGAAAATTCTGTCTTACCCGTTATTGCCGCAAGACTGCCATCTTCGTTTAGGTTCCACCGCTTACCGCAAGCTTCACAATAAATCTCACTTCCTTTGGAAGCCATTTTTGATTCTGTCATACAGTTAGGACATTGGTAGAGCACCTTATGAAGTCCCTCAGCACGATATGGCTCGGTTATGAGGATTTTGTTTTCCTTTTGATAGCGGTACTCGTCATAGTCAAGCGCCTTGCGCACGGTCGCATTGATCTCTTCAACCGACATACTCTTTACCTGCTCGGCAGTCAATATCTGGGTCATTGTTGTATAAAGCGGTGCTTTGCGCTTTTTACGGAAATTCCAAAAAGGAGAATGCAGATAATTTCCGTGGTGTACTACTGCCACTACCGGCACCTTATTCAAACGAATAAGCTTGCCTAATGACTCGGGCAAGTACGACGTAGTTCCGCAGGGAGAATATCTCGCTTCGGGATACATACATAAAATATCGCCGCGCTTCAGCACTCTGCCAATAGACTTTATAAGATGGAGATCCATCGTGAATTTTCTGGTACAGATGGCTCCGATAAGCTCCATAAGCCAAGGACGGCGATAATATCCGTCAATACTGACAACGTTGTTGACCCTGTGCGGAAAAGTACCAAGAGCACAAAGTTCAAAATCAATAAAATACATGTGATTACTGAGCAACATATACGGCGGCTTAAGCCCATCCATATTTATCTTCTCTACCCTGTATTTTTTGCCCATCAAGACGATTTTTGATAACAACCAAATCAGATATGTTATTATAAGCGGCTGACGTATAGGATATTTTGCGGTATTATAACGTCGTTTATTTTTATAGTTTACCTCACTATTCATTCCCTCTCACTCCTCAAGTTAATTCTAAGTGATAATACTGCAAAAAGCAAGATTTTTAATTAAAGAGAATGATTGTTGAATTTTTTGGATCTTAGATGTAAAATAAATTATCATCACATAATCGGAGAAAGCGAAATGAAAATTTTATTGATTATATTTTTAACTGTTGCAACAGTCGTTTTACTTGTTCTTTTGACTTCTTTTATTTGCTTTCGCCTTGCTTTTTATGCTAAAAAGGATAAACAAAGCGATGAAGAGTTCAGCCTTCCGCCCGGAAAAATATATGAGCCCTTTAGAGATACTATGCTCGGTTGGATGCGGGAGGTCAGAGAAACAAGCCATGAGGATGTCTCTATAGTTTCATTTGACGGATTGACTCTGCACGGAAAGTATTATGAATATTCGCCGGATGCGCCTATTGAGCTTATGTTCCACGGTTACCGCGGAAGGGCAGAACGCGACCTATGCGGTGGCGTCCAGCGTTGCTTTTCGCTTGGCCGCAGTGCTCTGATAGTGGACCAACGCGCCTGCGGAAAGAGCGACGGTAATATTATCAGTTTTGGTATCAACGAACGGCATGACTGCCTTTCGTGGGTGAATTTCATAATAAAACACTACGGTGACGATTCAAGGATAATTCTCACCGGTATTTCAATGGGTGCATCTACCGTTATGATGGCTGCAGGTATGGATCTTCCTAAGAATGTTATCGGCATACTGGCAGACTGCGGATACACAAGTGCACGCGATATTATCAAAAAGGTCATACGCGAAATGAAGCTCCCCGCAGACCAGATTTATCCGTTTGTGCGGCTCGGTGCCAAAATTTACGGACGCTTCGATCCTGAGGAAACCTCGCCGTATCAGGCAATGAAGCACTGCCGCGTGCCGGCAATATTCATACACGGTGAAGCTGACGATTTTGTTCCCTGCGAAATGAGCAAAGCAAATTATGAGGTGTGTGTTGCGCCTAAAAAGCTTCTCACCGTTCCGGGTGCAGGACACGGACTTAGTTTTCTTGTGGACGGTAAATCATATTTAAAAACACTTTCGGATTTTTCATATGAAAAAGAAATTCAACTTTCAGCTTTCGATTAATTCTAACTGTTTTTAATAATAATGTCTTATCGTCAGACGATCATCTGACTTTTCGATAACTTAAATATAAAAAAGTTTTCAAATTGCAAAGAATAATATTGACAAAACCGACTTTTGTGATATAATATATTCGTTGCCGTTTGGGGCATTAGCTCAGTTGGTTAGAGCAACCGGCTCATAACCGGTCGGTCCGGGGTTCGAGTCCCTGATGCCCCACCATTAGTAGAGTATTGTGTAACGCAGTACTCTACTAATTCTATAGACGAAAACTGATAATACTATTTTAATAATATAGGGGTATAGCTCAGTTGGTAGAGCAGCGGTCTCCAAAACCGCGTGCCGGGCAACAAATTCAAGCGCTACCTGTGGCAGACTAAGCGAGAATTTGTTGGCGCAGTGGTCGAAATTCATCGGCGCTCCAAGCCGAAATGAATTTCGGGTACCACAAGAGGGACCCGAGGCAAACTAGTATTTAATTAAAGTAAATAATTTAGGGGTATAGCTCAGTTGGTAGAGCAGCGGTCTCCAAAACCGCGTGCCGAGGGTTCGAATCCTTCTGCCCCTGCCAGAAAAACCGACTTGTTTCGACAAGTCGGTTTTTCAGTTATATTCGCCTTTCGGCGAGTTATATTGCTTCGCAGTGATATTTGGACTAAATTCCAAGTGATATTCGCTTCGCGAGTTTTTATAGCGAATATAATATCACTGAAACCGTAAGGTTTCAATATCACTTTTGCAACGCAAAAATATCGCTGTGTCAAAGGCACAATATCACTAAATATATGTAGGGGTTCGAACATATAGGCTAAAATTTGAAAATACTTCGGATTTGTGCAACCTTTCCAGAAAAAGGACTTGTCTTTTGAGCAGTCTTTTTTATTACCTGTTACGATACTCTCGAGGCGAATATCCCGTCTCCTGCCGAAAGATTTTTCCAAAATAGCTTGGGCTTGCGAAGCCACAATTTTTGCCAATCTCATCAATGGCCGCATTGCTCAATCGTAGCTGTTGCTTAGCCTTTTCGATGCGTATGTTCCTCAACTGTTCCATCACAGTGGTTCCGCACTTCTCTTTATAATAATGGCAAAGGGAATAACGGCTTATATGCACCTTTTCGGCGATGTCATCCAAGGTCAGCGGCTCGTCAAAGTGCGCCTCCAAGTACCTGCGTACCTGCACGTTGATGGGGGCTGTAGGAGCAAAGCAGCCGTGCAGCCACTCGGCAAACCAGGCATATCCCGCTGCTGAGCGGTTGAGGATTGTGCTATTTCCCATGCAGGTTTTTTCCAGTTTCTCAACAGATAGCAACAAAAGCGGATCGGCACGAAAACGAAAGTAGTCTCCCACACGATAATAATTCAATATACCCTCTCCGCCGCCAAAGGTTACCCAACAGGTGCGAAACACGCGTCCCTTAGCGGCATAAGAATGCGGCACGCCTGCGCGGCAAAACACCCCTTCGCCTGCCGAGAGGTGCAGAGTCTTTCCGTCAATGCAGAAGCATCCTTCGCCCTCCGCTATCATCAATACATGATGATGTCCGTAGCCCTTAGGACGATTCATAGTGTGCTGAAATTCGTTTTTTCCAACCGTTACAACAACGAAGGGAAACAACGAAGGCTGTTCTAAATATTTTTTTCTAATTTCCGCAAACATAGCAATATCCTTATAGTTTTGCAATTATTTATCATTGATTTTAAATTATTTCTGCAATATAATTTTATTATAAAAGGTATTCAATGTCAATAAAAGGAGAGTTCAATTATGAAAAAGTTAAACCTCGGTTTGATCGGCTGCGGCGGCAGAATGTCGCGCCATATCGAAGCCCTTCTGCAGATGGATGATATTGCGGTAGTTGCTGTTGCAGACCCCATTGAGGAGCGCCGCCGAAATGCAGCGGCTCAATTTGGTTGCACACGCCTTTACGATGGCTTTACCGCTCTCTTGGATAATGAGAGTAAGGAAACGTTAGATGCTCTCATCATCGCCATTGAGCCTACTGCTCATGGGGATTGCGAGTTGCGCGCGGTAGAAATGGGAATACCCTTTATCGTAGAAAAGCCCATGACTGTAGATTTAGAGCTTGCCGAAGAAATCAATGCTCGTATTGAAGAAAAAGGTTTGATAACCTCCGTAGGCTTTCAAGACCGATACCTAAACGTTGTAGAAATGCTTAAGGAGGAGATTTCCAATCATTCTGCCGGCGGGCTGGTCTACGGTAATTGGGTAGGCGGTATTCCGGGTGTTTGGTGGTGGCAGAAGAAATCTACTTGCGGAGGACAGCTGGTAGAACAAAACATTCATCTACTTGACGGTTTGCGCTATCTCTACGGCGAACCCCTTTCGGTTTATGCCACCTGCTCCCGCGGAATGATCACACCGGGTGTAGACGCCTCGGAAGAATACGATACCGACGATCATTCAACCGCAGTTTTCCGCTTTAAGAATAACGTAACCGCCACCTTAGTCAGCGGTTGCTACGTCCAAAGCACTACACCTCGTTCGGTGAATCCCAACCCCGGCTTGACGATCTCTATGCGGGACATTGCCTTTGATTATCGCCTTCGCAACAAACTGATTATCAAGACGGCAACTGAGGAACGAGATATCGCCGCAGTTAATAATCAATTATATAAATTAATCCGCGCCTTTATAGAAGCTGTACGCAGCGGAGATCCCTCCGGCATTCGTTCTCCCTACGGAGATGCCATAAAGAGTCTGCAGCTCGGCTTCGCAGCCAATCGTTCTATGGAAACAGGCGAGGTTATTTACTTTAATTAAGGAGTTTTGTTATGCGTTTAAGCGTATGTATTCCAATGTTTTTCAAAACGCTTCCCCTTGCCGAGGCTATCCGCAAAGTAGCTCAGCTGGGATACAACGCCTGCGAGACATGGACTGTCGATGAGAAAGAGGATCTTGAAGCGGCAGCTGTTGCCTGTAAGCAATACGGAGTGGATTTTTTAGCCATCTGTACCGATTATTTTGATTGTACGGGCGGTGATGCCGAAGCCTATGTGGCAGGGGTGCGCTCCGCCGCTAAAAAAGCCCGTATGTTGGGCGCCAAAACGCTCATTTCTCAGGTCGGCAGGGATACAGGTGCCCCTGCTGCCGAGCAGCACGCCAATATCGTTCGCTGTCTTAAAGCCGCCATACCTGTACTGGAGGAAAACGATCTGACCATTGTCATCGAGCCTTTGAACACTCTGGTCAATCATCCCGGCTATTATCTTTGGTCCTCCCTTGAGGGCTTTGAGATTCTAAAAAAGGTCGACCATCCCCGCGTTAAGATGGTCTATGACATCTATCATCAACAGGTGATGGAGGGCAACATCATCGCCAATATTAGCGAAAACCTCTCGCTAATCGGCCATCTTCACGCCGCAGGCTGCCCCGGCAGAAACGAACTCAACTATGGTGAGCTCAACTACCAAAATATCTTCGCAGCAATCGATGCCGCAGGCTACAGTGGTGCCTGCGCCTTAGAGTACAAGCCTCTCCTTCCGCCGGAGAAAAGCCTTGAGCTCACTCGGAAGCTGTATTAGTTAAAGAACAACTATAAAAAATACCCGTAGTTTCAAACTACGGGTATGATTTTTATTGTACTGTCTATTACCTCTTTTGATTTTCTACCATAAAGGTACGATGCATTCGACAAGGTCTTTTTATGTTATATTCGCTTTACGGTTAGGGGTGTTGCTTAACATCGCTTTTTATGATTAAAAACGTTTCACTTGAATTACTGTGGTCAAAATCTGTTCTCCGAAATACGAAATTATCACTAAATTTCTATTTCTTTAGATTTCACCTTTAAAACTTTGATTTTGAGTGTTGGAAACTTATTACTATTACACTATAATACAAGTAAAAAGAGGAGGATAGTATTTATGAAATTTGAAAATCTGTCAGCTCTTATCGAATGTTCGGCAAATGCTGTTTTTAAATTACCTGTATTAAAAAAATATATAGACATTATTTCGGCTATGGGCTATACCGAGTTGTATTTAGGACTCACAAATGCATATAAGATAGAGTCTGAACCGTACTTTGCTTTTCGCCGCGCCGGCTACACCGTTGAGCAGTTGCAAGAGATAGACAACTACTGCAAGGGAAAAGGAATAGAACTGCGCTGCACTATGCAGACTCTTGCCCACCTTTATCCGCTTTACCACCATTACAAATTCCGCGATATGATGGATACAAAAGATGCTCTGCTTGTAGGGGACGAGCGCGTTTATGAGTTGATCGACAAGATGTTTGACACCCTTTCGCGCGGCATTTCATCGAGACATATCAACATTGGTCTTGATGAGGCGTTCGGTCTGGGATCGGGAAAATATTATGCCCGTAACGGTTACAAAGACCGCAAAAAAATATTACTTGAGCATATAAAGCGGGTTATGGCTTTGGCTAAAAAGTATAATTTTATCTGCGAAATGTGGAACGACACACTAATGGACAGCGCCTTTTCCGAGGTAAAAAGTGAGGATATAAAGCGCGAGTTGCCGAACGACGTTAGAATTTTCTACTGGAACTACCGCGAAAACAATCCCGATAAACTTCGCTCTGCTCTGGCGCTTACCAAGCGCTACAGCGACAATATCGGCTACTGCGGAAGTGCATTTAAAATAAACGGAACAGGACCACAGAACCGCTACAGCATCTCGAGAATTCTGCCGCAGATGGCGGTGTCTGAGGAACAGGGCGTAAAGCAATATATCGTTTCCTGCTACGGAGATCGCGGATGTTGGTCGAGTTATTTTTCAGTTTTGCCGACTATGTTCATGGCGGCGGAGTTTGCATACGGCCGCTGTACGGGGCTTGGCGACGTTGATAAAAAACGGTTTTCAGAGATAACGGGAGCAGATTTTGACGAGCTTTTGTCACTTGACTACCTTAACGACCCCGAAAAACGCGAACCGCTGAAAATCGGCAACCGCTCAGGCTGGACTTTTATGTCTGACTGTCTTTGCACTACCTACGATATGTTCACAAAAGAAGGCACAGGCGCCGCATATGAGGCTCTTGCTGAGGAGTATGATGCTAAGACGGGCGGAGAGTTCGATCATCTGTTTAAAACGTCAGCCGCAGCGGCGAGGGTGTTGGCGATTAAGTGCGAGTACGCTACACGCCTGCGTAAGGCCTACGAAAGCCGCGACAAGACAGCGCTTCGCTCACTGTTGGATGACGGACAGCTGCTCGAGGAACGTCTTCAGAATTTCAAAAAAGTTTTCTCGCAGTACTGGAAGCACGACAACTATGCCTTTGGTCTTGAAATTGACCATCTGTATATCGGATACCAGATTATAAGAATTCAATATATCATGGACTGCATTGAGGACTTTTTACAAAACGGCACAACGATTGACGAGTTAGAAGAGCCGGCATTGCCCCAGAGTGTTGATCCCGACTTTGATGAAGACAGCCTATTTGTATACGAATTTGACTTTATGCTCTCACACGGGCTTTTGGAATAAGGAGGAAAACATATGAACACATTTTCTTTTGATCTGAAAAAACCTGTCCAGACCGATTTTCGCGGACTTGGTGCGGTTTACCATGGTTTTGCCGGTATGCCTGATGATGCCGGACGCGTGTATACGCAGGAGCTAGGTAAAAATATTTAATAACTTCGAATTTGTACAACTTTTCCAAAAACACAGCCCACGCTTGTGCGTGGACTGTGTTTTTTATGTCCTTTTAAAATCCGCTTTTACTATGAATCAAGCATCCCCTGCTTATAGACAAACACCGCCGTCTTATCGTCCTTTACGTTTTTAGTACACACTTCTATTGACATTTCATATGTGTCGGCAAAAAGCTGCAATTTATCGTTTGCTTTTTCACTATTAAATTCATCAACTAATACCAATGCCCACTCAAATTCGTGGGCCTCAAATCCTTTGCATATGGCATTATAAAACTCATTATTATCACAATTTTGAAGATAGGCATCGGGATTCATGTATAAAGAACTGTTACACTCAGGGTATCGACCGTAATGATTAGGCAGACTTGTTTGCAAATAATCACCAAAAGCAAAAAACAACCCTGATCCCATCGTGTCAGATTGATATGGAATAAATGGAGCGGCGGTGGCATCGCAATTGTACCATACATCATTTAATTTGACACAGTTCCAGGTATGTCCGGTTTCCACATTAGTCGTATCGCCCTTTTCAACATGTTCAAATCCTGCCAATGAAAATAAGAGAGCAAGCGCGTTTGTAAAGCCATCACAATGTGTTTTTTCATTTATAAACGCGTCATATAAAAACGGTGCTAAGTCGCCTTTGTACCAGTTGCGCTCATTTAAATATGCATCATATTCGATACTTTCCGCAACATAGCGATATAACCGTTCTGCCAATTCTACCTGCGTTCCTCCGGTATTCAGTTCTGCAAAAACATGTTTTGCTTTTTCCAAAGCCAGCATCTTTTTATGCCAAAGTTCTTCTTTAAAATTTGATACAGAAACGGTGGTGCTACGGTGAAGAACTTCTACTGTTCGCCCGTCATCGGTCTTATAGTCATAGAAAGCGGCGTTTACATAAGTGGTACATATCAAATTTTGTTCAAGTAAAGGCGAATCATAGGAAAGATAATTTAATATCTCCTCCGCTGTAAGTTGTGAAATAGATAATCGAGTGTCTAAAAAAGTATACCTGTAACTATGAACCAAGGCATATTCAAGTGCGCGATAAGCCAACTGCTCATCAGCAGTCAAGGTGTTGTGCATTACTGAAGAACGGTACTTTTCATAAGGGTTTTCCCAATTTTTTAACTCGTCCAAAGTAAGTACCTTTTCGATCTCATCCTCATCCTCAGAATTGGAAAATCCGATTTTAACTATAGCACGCTGTTCCTCAATAATTTCCTCATCCGAAATAGGTTTCTTAAAGAACTTCTCGAGCGGACCGCAGCTGCACATTGAAAAAATCATTGAACAAATCAATAACATAAGTATGACTTTTTTCATACACTCACCCCTTTAAGAAATAAATATTACATTTAAATTATAGCATACCTTCATAGCTTTGTCATTACTCTATTAAGACAAAACCTCGCATAATAAAGTACCGTTTTGCAAATGATAAAACAAAAAGGAGTTTGTTATGGAACGGTATGAAACAAAGCATAAAAGGCAGATCCCCTATCCGGTAGATCTGCCTTTTGTTAATGAAAACGGATGCTATGAAATGCGGCTTGAAAGCATCGGCGGATTGGGAGCGAACCTTTGCGGGAAGCTGCTTGGTGAGTTGGGAGCGAAACATTTAGGTTTTAATTCAGCCGCTTTTTCCAGCTACGGCTCTGAAAAACGCGGCTCCCCTGTAAAGTCATATATTCGCTGGAGTTCACCTGAAAATAATATACTGCATAACAGTCCTGTTGAGCGTCCCAACATTCTGGTTTTGTTTCACAGTGCGCTTTCCAAGACTTTGCCTGTTACAGCAGGGGTAGACGAGAACTGCATACTTGTAGTAAACACAAATGCTGCCCCTGAGCAGACCCGCGATGAACTTCGTCTTTATGCGGGTACCGTTTGTTGCGTGGACGCGCTCGAACTGGCGTTGCAAAGTAAGAGCCGAGTAAATATGATAATGCTCGGCGCTATTGCAAAGGCATCGGGATTTATTCCTCTTGATGCGGTTAAAGCCTTGGTATCTGATACTTTAGGCAAAAAATATCCTGCAATGCTTGAAAACAATATAAGCGGACTTGAACAGGGGTACAATAACATCAAAGTCAAAACATTTGAGCCGGATGGCCGTTATGAAGCGATACCGTATAGAGAAACGATCAGTAAATGGGGTTATGAAAATGCTCCACTTGGAGGGGCTAACCCACATTTTGGAAGCACTGTATCCAACGATCTGTCCCCTTCGCGTGAAGGCTTTATTCCGCTGTTCCTACCTGAAAAATGTATTCATTGCGGTTTATGTGATACCTCCTGCCCGGATATGGTATTTCAATTTTTACCCGGTGAATACCGTGGAAGACCGTCTATGATGAATCGAGGATTGGACTACCACCATTGTAAGGGCTGTCTACGTTGTGTTGATGTTTGCCCGACCGGTGCTTTAGTTGCAGGAAAGGAACAGGAACATCCTGAAAAGCAATGGTTTGTACGCAATAAGGACTTAATAACAAACAATCTCGACTTCGAGCCGGCAGGAGCCGATCCCTGGGTAACGAGCGAATCCTATTTAGATGAAAAGCGTGTAGACGGAGGTCTGATGTAATATGGAAAAAGCAAAACAAAAGCTACTTTTTGAAAGTGGCAACGAGTTGGCGGCATATGCTGCAAAACAGATAAACTATCACGTAATGGGATACTACCCTATTACCCCATCCACCCAAATAGCAGAATATTTAGACCAAATGGGTGCGGACGGCGAGCATACCATCGCACTGATACCTGCAGAGGGTGAACACAGCGCTGCGGGAATATGCTACGGTGCCTCTGCCGGCGGCGGAAGAGTTTTTAACGCCACATCAGCTAACGGTCTGCTCTATGCACTGGAGCAACTACCCGTTCAGTCCGGCACCAGACTGCCTATGGTGCTGAATATAGCATGCCGCACCGTTTCGGTACCGTGCTCAATTAAAGGCGACCACAGCGATATTATGTATACTCTAAATACTGGTTGGATAATCCTGTTTGCCGACTCACCGCAGGAGGTATATGACCTAAACATCTGTGCAATAAAGATATCAGAGCAGTTGAGGCTGCCTGTTATCGTGGCATTTGACGGTTTTTTTACCAGCCATCAAAAGCGCAACTGTTACGTGTTTGAGGATGATAAAACCGTACAAAATTTCATAGGTCCGATAACAGATGATTACAGTGCCTTGGATCCAACACATCCTGTTACCATTGGCTCTTATATGAACGAGCCTGACCTTATGAACAACAAATATCAACTGCATTTGGCAATGGAAAAGGCACGGACGCTTATTCCCGCGGTGTTCAATGAGTATGAACAACTGTCAGGCAGAGCGCTCAGCCCTGTGAAGTCCTATAGAACTGACGACGCCGAAGTCGTGATGTTTGTACTGGGTTCTGCTTACCTTACCGCCAAGGCGGCTGTGGACAAGCTCCGCGCTCAAGGTAAGCGTGTAGGTGTGTTCACACTAAACATTCTTCGTCCCTTCCCTTTTGATGAGGTGACAGCTATATGCAAAAATGCCCATACGGTTATTATAGCAGACCGACAGGATAGTTACGGTGCAGGTGGAGGAAATATGTCGCTTGAGATTCGTGCAGCACTGCAACAAAAGAAGTTAACTCCCCGCGTTCTAAGCAGAATTTACGGTCTGGGCGGAAGGGATTTTTATGAACAGGACGCCGTAGACATGTTTGAAGCCTGCTATGATAAGAATGCACCGACATTTGATTATATAGGTGTGTACCCCGGGGAAAGCGGTTTTACGCCTGAGCCTTACTTTAAGCCGATAATCGACACTAATTCACCTGCTCTCACCACATGTGTTGAAGAAAACGGAAGGGTAACTGTAAAAGGCGGCACGGTAAGAGATACTACTGCCAGACCGAAAAGGCTCGCTCCCGGACACGGTGCATGCCCCGGTTGCGGTATACCGGTAAACGTAAATCTGCTACTTCGCGGTATTGAAGGCAATGTTGTTCTATTATTCCAAACCGGATGCGGTATGGTTGTAACTACCGGTTATCCTAAGACAGCATTTAAAGTGCCCTATATTCACAACCTGTTTCAAAACGGTGCGGCAACATTGGCAGGACTTTCTAAAATGTACCACCAGAAACAACAGCGTGGCGAAATGCCCAAGGGCGATATTACCTTTATTATGGTAAGCGGTGACGGCGGTATGGATATCGGCATGGGTTCGGCGCTGGGTACCGCGCTGAGAGGCGATCCGGTGATATTGTTTGAATATGACAACGGAGGATATATGAACACGGGATATCAGTTGTCCTACTCCACGCCTATGGGAGCAAAAAGTGCAACCTCTCATCTGGGATCAAAACAATGGGGTAAATCGTTTTTTCATAAAGATATGCCACGCATTATGGCGGCTACCGGTATGCCTTATGTAGCCACGGCAGCAGAGTCAGATCCCAATGATTTTATAAAAAAAGCCGCTAAAGCACAGTACTATGCCAAGAATTACGGCACGGCATATATTAAGTGCCTTTCAGCCTGTCCGCTCAACTGGGGTGACAAACCCAACACCGAGCGCAAGGTAATTGCAGCGGCAGTAAACAGCTGTTATTTCCCTCTGTATGAGGTGGAGCAAGGCTGTACCTCTATTTCCTATGATCCCGAGCAAAAGGGCAAAAAAATACCGGTTGAGGACTGGTTAAGAATGATGGGACGGACTAAGCATTTATGCAAAGATGATTATAAAGAGATCCGAAACGATATCCAACACGAAATAGACTGTCGCTGGATTCGCCTAAAAGCACAATCAGAGCATCCCGTACTATAAAGCAAAGGAGTGATAACTATGTCAAATGAAAATAACAAAAAACAACAAGAAAAAAGGATTAATGATAAAAAGCTTACACGCCCCGGCGATATAAAGGGTAAGATAGAGGTAAAGGATACACGCGAACGCAGAGACGGTCCGGGTGGTAATTGATTTCACCAGACTTCGTTTCATTTAAACGAGTGTTTTTATTATAAAAACAGATTGACATTATACACATTTTGAACTATAA
Organism: Acutalibacteraceae bacterium; assembly: GCA_045596705.1. GTDB lineage: Bacteria > Bacillota > Clostridia > Oscillospirales > Acutalibacteraceae > SIG589. Next base: position 7,186 of record JAZOCW010000027.1, on the reverse strand, counting down.
TACAAAATGTGTAGAGATTTTGGAGTGCACTTATTTTTTAAAGGGATAAGTGCACTCTTTTTATGCAAAAAATTACTTTGGAGGTAAGTAAAATGGCAAAAACAAACATAGTTGATTGGAAAACAATCACCGATTTCGTAATCGATGCTTTTGTTGGTTACGGAATCCCGAGAGAGGACGCTGAGATCTGTGCAGACGTTCTGCTTGCATCGGACAGAAGAGGTATTGAATCTCACGGTGTAAACCGCTTCAAGCCGATTTATCTTGACAGAATCAAGGCCGGTATTCAAAATGCCGTTACCGAAATCGAAATATTAAAAGAAACTCCCACCACTGCAGTTATTGACGGTCACCACGGTATGGGACAGGTTATCGGACACAAGGCTATGAGCATGGCTATAGCTAAAGCTAAGGAATACGGTATGGGTATGGTCGTTGTCCGCAACTCCTGCCACTACGGTATTGCCGGTTACTACACTACAATGGCTGCAAAGGCCGGCTGCATCGGTATGACAGGCACTAACGCACGTCCCTCTGTTGCTCCTACCTTTGGTGTTGAGGGCATGTTCGGCACCAACCCGTTTACCATCGGCGTTCCCACCGACGAAGCATTTGACTTCAACTTTGACTGCGCTACCTCCATTACCCAGAACGGTAAGATCGAATACTATGAGCGCATTGGCGAGGATGTTCATCCCGGAACTATTATCGGTGATGACGGTTCGGCTATTGAGGGCGATGCCGGTGTAGCATTAAAGAAGATCCGCGGCGGCACAGCTGCTCTTACCACTCTCGGCGGTATTGGCGAAGACCTCGGCGGCTACAAGGGCTATGGCTTTGCTTTAGCTGTTGAATTTTTCTCTTCCATCCTGCAGGACGGCGCTTACGGTAAAGACCTTGACGGTAAGGATGAGAACGGAAATATCCGTCCCTATCAGCTTGGTCACTGGTTTATTGCTATTGATACCGACCACTTTATGGGCGAAGATGTTGCCCGCAAAAAGGCCGGCGATATTTGCCGCAGTATGCGAGCTTCCAAAAAGGCACCGGGCGCAGAGCGCATCTACACTGCAGGCGAAAAAGAGTATGAGATCGGTCTTGCACGTAAAGACGGTGTGCCGATAAATGAATCTGTTCAGAAGGAAATCATTGCAGTTCGCGACGAGCTTGGTCTGACTCAATACAAATTCCCTTGGGAGGACTAATTAATGGATATCAGACAGGAATCACTTAAAAAGCATTATGAATGGAACGGTAAAATAGAGGTTATTTCCCGTGCTCCCATCAATTCAAGAGAAGACCTTTCACTTGCATACACCCCCGGTGTTGCAGAGCCTTGTCTTGAAATAAATAAGGATATAAGTAAGTCCTACGAGCTTACACGCCGTTCTAACCTTGTTGCAGTTGTTACCGACGGTACTGCTGTTTTGGGTCTTGGTGATATCGGTCCCGAAGCCGGCATGCCCGTTATGGAAGGCAAATGCGCACTCTTCAAAGCCTTCGCTGATGTTGATGCTTTCCCGCTTTGCATAAAGTCCAAGGATGTAGATGAGATCGTACGCACTGTATATCTGCTCTCAGGCAGCTTTGGCGGCATCAATCTTGAGGACATATCTGCTCCCCGTTGTTTTGAGATCGAACAGAAGCTTAAAGAGATCTGCGATATTCCGATCTTCCACGATGATCAGCACGGAACTGCTATCGTAGTTGCCGCCGCACTTATTAATGCGCTCAAGCTGGTCAAAAAGCAGATCGGTGAAGTAAAGGTCGTTATCAACGGAGCAGGCTCTGCCGGTATTGCTATTGGTAAGCACCTTATGAATATGGGCGTTAAGAACCTGACCTTCTGTGACCGCTTTGGCATTATCTGTGAGGGCGATGAAAACAACAACCCCGCACAGGAAGAAATATCCAAGGTGACTAACCTTGATCATAAAAAGGGCACTCTTGCCGATGCACTTGTCGGCACTGATGTATTTATCGGTGTTTCCGCTCCTAACCTTGTAACTCCCGAGATGGTTAAATCCATGGCGAACGATGCTATAATGTTCCCCATGGCTAATCCCACTCCCGAAATTATGCCTGATATTGCAAAAGCTGCAGGCGCAAGAGTCGTAGGCACAGGACGTTCAGACTTCCCGAATCAGATCAACAACGTTCTGGCATTCCCCGGAATCTTCCGCGGTGCACTGGACTGCAGAGCCTCCTGCATAAATGAGGAAATGAAGGTTGCTACCTCGTATGCGCTGGCTTCCCTTATTCCGGATGACGAGATCTCCGAAGAAAATATTATTGCTCCCGCTCTTGATAAGAGAGTGGCACAGGTCGTTGCTGAGGCTGTTATTAAAACTGCTAAGGAAACCGGCGTTGCAAGAATATAAATTAATACATAGTGATATAAAAAAACACTCCAAAGCATTTAAACGCTTTGGAGTGTTTTTTTATAAGATCATATTATATTCCCAACAACCATACCGCCATTTGGAAATAGATCATAAGCGCTATAGCATCAACTATAGTTGTAATAAAAGGACTCGCCATTACGGCAGGGTCAAAACCGATCTTTTTTGCAAGTATAGGCAAAGTACAACCAACGAACTTTGCAATTACTACGGTTAAAACAAGGGTTATACATATTACTGCTATTACAGGTATGTCGTAGCCCTTTCCAAGAAGCAGATTATCTACAAGCAGTACTTTTACAAAGTTTACACCACCCAAGGTCAATCCGCAAAGCAATGACACGCGCAGCTCTTTCCAAATTATTCGGAAAATATCCGAAAATTCAACGTCTCCGAGCGAAAGTGCACGTATAATAGTTACCGATGCTTGACTGCCTGAATTGCCCGCTGTGTCCATTATCATGGGCATAAAGCAGGTCAGCGCTATTCCGTAAAGCACGTTGTCAGCAAGTGTGCTTTCAAAACTGCCGATTATCAGCCCCGTGAAGGTTGCCGATATCATTAGCAACAGCAGCCACGGTATGCGTGCAAAAAAAGTGCTGAAGATTCCGGTTTTTAGATAAGGCTTTTCACTCGGAGTGATAGCCGCCATCTTTTCAATATCTTCGGTCATCTCTTCCTGTAGAACGTCGATCGCATCGTCAACCGTAATTATACCGACAAGACGGCTCTCATTATCTACAACGGGAAGTGCCAAAAAGTCATATTTATCAAACTGCTGGGCAACAAGTTCTTTATCGTCCATTGTATTAGCGTATATAACATTGGTCTCCATTATATCCGCCATCAGCTCATCAGGATGAGCAAGCAACAAGGTCCTTATAGTAACTATACCAAGCAGTTTTCGACGCGGGCCGATCACATAACAGGTATTGATAGTCTCGGAATCTATACCTATTTTACGTATACGCGCAAAGGCTTCAGCCACCGTCATATTCTTTTTAAGATCTATATACTCGGTAGTCATAATGCTGCCGGCGCTATCCTCCGGATAGGCCAAAAGCTGGTTTATCATACTTCTAGTGGCACTGTCTGCCTGGCGAAGTATTCGCTTTGCTACATTTGCAGGCATTTCCTCAACGAGATCGGCGGCATCATCCATAAACAAGTCATCGACCACAGCACGAAGCTCCCTGTCACTGAATGCGCATATCAGTTCTTCTTGCAGATCGCTTTCCAGCAGAGCAAAAACCTCAGATGCCAGCCCCTTAGGCATTATGCGGAAGAATTTAGGTCGTTCACTCGCCTCTACTTCTTCAAAAACAACGGCAAGGTCGACAGGATTTATCTCCTCCATCGATGCCTTGAGCTGCGTAAACTTCTTGTCACGAAACAGTTCGAGTATCATTTCTTCCACATTTATCACCCTCTCTTTAAAAGAGAAAACCCCGTTATTGCGGGATTTTCTTTATTTTGTTATAACACTTCACCCCGCAAAAGTCAATATTCCCGTCTGATGTTAATAAGGTGGGCGATTACCGGAATGTTTTCGCCCTGCTGTGTAGATGTCGGTGACAGTAGTGCACCTGTTGCACAAAAGAGAACATTTTTGAGTTTGTTTTCACTAAATCGATTGAGTATATATGAGCATAAAACACTTGCTCCGCAGCCGCAACCCGAGCCTCCGGAATGGACGTCCTGTTTTTTTCGGTCGAAGATCATCAGCCCGCAGTCCTTGTGAACGCTTGATATATCAACACCATCCCGTTTAAAAAGTTCTATAAGCAATGTGGTACCCACAAATCCAAGGTCGCCCGTGTATATCGCATCATAATCGTTCGGATCCGTTCCGGTATCGTTAAGATAGTTGCATATGGTATCATATGCAGCAGGGGAAAATGTCAAGAGAACACCATAAATTTTTGTCTTCCAAAAATTTCCTCTGATAATGCGGGTTTAGAGCACTTATGGTGTGTAGGCGGCTATAGCCAGGTAGATGTTAAATAAACACCATACTTCATTTTTATTGTGCGTTATATACAAAAAGAAACATGCTAATTTGACATCGAATTTTGTGAACGAAAAATTTTTATTATAAATAGTGCTAATATACGAACGAATAATTGAAATACATTGCTATATCCTTCGCATTATGTTAAAATATATTGGATAAAAATACAGGGAGGTTTCTGTATGAGTATATTAACTGCCGCAAGTAGCAAAAGTGCTTGGCGCGGATATGAATACTTTATCGAAGATAAAGTACAGTTTATCAAAAAACTCGATGACACACATTTTGGCGGTGCGGTTACCGGTAATGAAGCAGAGCCGTATGCTGTAACGATTGATATCGAGCATCCGAAAAGGTCAACCTGCGATTGTCCGTTTGCCAACGGACTAAAGGTGTGCAAACATATGGTAGCTGTTTACTTTGCCGCCTTCCCCGAAGAAGCAATTAAGTTTAAAGCTGCAATCGACCGTGCACTCGAAGAGGAAGAACAATATCGCGAAGAGCTTCCAGGAAGAATTGAAAAGTATATAAACAAACTTAACAAAGCACAACTCAAAGATTTAGCATTAAATCTAATCTACGAATTACCCGAATATGAGTTCGAGCGTTTTGTAAATGAATACATCGATTAAAAGAAAAAGCGTGTGGCGGTAAATGTCACACGCTTTTCGCATACTATTTAAGAATATCACCAATAATATCGTTTTTCTAATTTTTTCTGTTCTTTGCTTTTTTCGTGTTTACGTTCTCCAAAGAATTCATCCTTGGCAGCAACAGTAGGATCATACCAATCCGCTTTAGCCTTTGCCCACATAATCCATTCCGCAATTTCGCTATCATTATCTGACTTGGATTGAACCTCATTAATCAATGCTCGTATTTTACATGCCATAGCAAAATCTTCAGCCTGATTTTCTAAAGCAAGAGTTAATTCTACCTCTTCATTATATCTTTCACGAAGTTCTTCTCTCTTTCGTTGTTCTTCTCGACGCCTGCGTTCTGCCTCCTCACGTTCTTCACGAACAATCTTCGCATCATTAATAGCAATAAATATTGCAATCATCATATCTCCAAGTTGCTCTTCAAGAGTTATAAATTTACCATCTCTAAATCTTCTTTTCAAGCCTACACCAACGCTGATACGTCCGTTATGTATATGATCGTATTTGCGTATTTGTGGCTTACTTGCCCAGCTATACCGTTTACGCTCATCTTCGTATTTTAACAAGGACATTCGTTCTTCTTTTGTTAATTCGTGCGGTATTTCCGTAGTTGCCTCAGAAAACCTTAATTGAATATAATCTGTTTTATAATGAAAACACAAATTATCATCTAAATCAACGCCAAGCGGTTGCATCGACTTTATAAGTGAATCAATAATTCTAAAAACTCTTGATAAGGAATTATCTGCAACATCATATTTTAAATATGGTGCTGTATTTTTACTTTGTTTTTGTTGATATGGAGTTTGTTTCTTAAACTCTTTTTCCCAACTCTCGATTCGCTTTCTGTGTGCTATAATTTTAGAATTTAGCCTTTCCTTTTCATCAGTTATCTTGACATTTGAAACCGCAACAAAAAGATGTTCTTTTTCTTCAGCAGATAAAAACGGAAGCATAGTATCGTATTCTCCACTGTAATTACTACTTGCCGCATCATTTTCTTTCGGTTCATTTTCAATAATGGATTGAGGGGTATTTATCACAGTTTTTTCTTCACGTATTTTCGTATCATCCTTGCTTTTTGATATTAATGGTATGTGTTTGTATAACTCAATAACCTCATCCGGATCTCCATTTAATTCTGCAACTACCGTTTCTTTGCCGAATTCTTTTTTAGTCCAATATCCAGCGGGTGGTATGGGAATATTCGCATCCTTGATTTGTTTCCACAAAAGCGAATACGAAATGCCATATTTTTTAGCCATTCCCGAAATAGAAATTGACCACACTTCATCGTATATTTGTTTCCTGGTTAACTTCGTCATTGTATATGATTCCACTATTTCTTCCTCCTTTCTTACAGTTTCCATTATTTTGTTAGATTGCGAGTCTTGCGCTTTGGTCAATGTTTCGAAATGAGTTATCCCTCCAATTCTTCGTTTTCTTTTAATAGAAAAACCAAATCACGCTTCATTTCCTCAAAATTACGAATGATTGTTTGTAAATTGTTCTCAATAGCTTCAACTTGAACCTCGTTAATTCTTCCATGATTGTAAGCGATTAATCGCTCGGGAATAATTACATAAGACCAGCTATCACGATAAGTCTCTTCATTTTTCACCGCAAAGCCTATTGGCAACAGATTATTTCTCATCCCCAAAGTAAGCATCATAGGAGAAATTCCAAGATAATCCGCAGCAGCCTTTATAGTAACTTTCGGCATTATTCTGATTTCTTCATCGGTATATTTACCCATACGTTTCACCACCTTTCATTCACCTTATTATAACACACAAAGATAAAACACCGCTATGCAAAATCACTTTGCTTGCATAGCGGTATTTTTTCATTTCAGTTTTCTGTCTTTAATTGTTTTTTAATTCTATCAGCATTAGTTTGTGACAAACCTGCTTCTTTAGCGAATTCACTCCATTTTCCCAATGCATCTGATACTTGATTGATACATTTTGTCGCGGAAGATTTTTTTATGCCCGCTTTTTCGGCAACTTTATAAAAATCTTCCGTAGTGATTCCGTCAACTTTACCGTTTATAAGCATTTGATGACTTCTTACCCACAAACTGTCTTTTTTATATGAAAACGTTACATCAT
>JAZOCW010000026.1:0-4801 GCA_045596705.1 Acutalibacteraceae bacterium | reverse complement strand
TTAAAGCACGAGCAGACAGCACAGACCGGTGATTCACTTAGCACAGCCCGAGCCATATTTAAAAATATGGGTGTAGCATTACCGCTGGGAGATATTAAAGAGGTTTATCAAACCATCAAAACCGATAACTATATGGGTTGGAAGTCTTGCTCAATGCAGGAGGCTCAAGCCGCTGCAGACAACGGCACAGCAGCAATCGGTATCAGCGAAGACAGGATCGTAGTTCTTTCGGCAACTGACGAAGAACAGCCTGTAACACAGACAGCGTCGGTAATGGCACTTGACGAAAATACTTCGGCGTATGCGGTGGATGGACTTCAGTATTATACATATAGTTATGGGACAACTGGGCAAGGTGGTTGCGGAAATGGCAATTCGTGTTATCATTCAAACGGATTGTTTAATTGTAATAATAAAACCGCTTTAGTAAATGAGTTGGTTGCTATAATGGGCAGTCAAAGATTTGGTAGCAATTATTCTACTAAAGAATGTATTGATATAGTGCTAAATTACGATTATATTATCACAAATTATTGTAATCAATATTGTGTTCCTAAACAATTGGTTCAAACCCTATTGTTAAGAGAATTGTGGTGCTTGAACCCATCAGATGCAGTTGCCGATAATGCTGTTCAAGCATATTTCGCTTGGCAAACGGAGTATGAATATTGGTCTGAAATGCCGACCTGGCAACAGGCTATAATTTCTCCACCAACTGCACCTGCATATATGCAGGATGATTCGTCTACAGGCATAGGTCAAATGTTTGCTTGGGTAGCAATAAATGCACATAATCTTGCAATTAATAAAGGTTTAATAAATGGAGCTTATTATAATGCTAATGATTGGCACGATTGTAAGTATATGTGGAATAAATTACATAATGATGATAGTTTTGCAATAAAAATGACAACCTTGGAAATGTATCATTGTGCAGATTATGCCGGCGTGTGCGGTAGTTTGTTCCATTGCACAGAGACTCAAATAAAAGCGATTTTATCTAGATATAACGGTACAGGAACTGCTGCGCAAAATTATGGAAATGAGTGTTATGAGTATTATAAAATTTTCAAAAAATATTCATAAAGTTTGCAAGGAGGGCTAATATGACTTATATTAAAAAAATATTGAAACATATAATAAGGATGCTATATTTTTTCTTTTCGAGTTATAGTTTACCTTTATTTTTAACCATTGCATTTAATTATACTAAGGGGATTGCAAATAATCCTGACGGTGAATTATTGATACCTTTCGGTATAATTGGTGTTTTAATAATTATTATAATTGATATTTTAATTATTCGAAGCCATTTAATAAATGTTGATAACACAAAAAACGAAAGAATTATTGTGCTATCTCTTTCTTTTGTTTCAATAATTATAGGTGTATTATTGCCCGTTGAAGTATGGAATAATTTTTTTAAATGTTTTGTTTTTTATTTGAATACCTAATCGACGCACTACAAAGACAGGTGAAGTATAAGCTTTCTATATGATCTACTTTAATAAAAAATAAATACAGTTTCAGCCGTATCTTCGGATGCGGCTGTTTTTTTATAAAAAAATATTTTAATCCGTCCATATTTTGTCCACATTAACATATATACTCAAGTTGCAACGTTGCAAAATAATTAAAAGAAAGGACCAAATATGGACAAAAAATTTTTTAGTATGGAAGAAGAACTTTCACTTTCTCCGGAAGCAGACTGCGTAGAAGAGAATGTTGATACAAGCACTTCTTTCGATTCACCAAATGAATCTGTTAAGACAGAAAAACCTGCTCGAAAAAGCATTCGCATAAACGAGTTGAGAGAGCAGAGAAAGGAAACCTGCAAGGTGTTCAGTATGAATGACGGCACAAAGCAGGCGGTGTTCTATCCCGAAACAGTTCACGTGTTTGATGACGAAACAGGCGAATTTGAGGAGATAGATATCACTCTTACGCAGGACGCGGACAATAGACATTTCCGCAACGGTAAAAACAATTTTATAGCTAAGTTTAGCTGTGAAGAAGATGATGAACTGTTTTCTATAGAACAGGGCATGCACCGTATAACCGTTTCTGCAAAAAGAAATAGCAATAAGCGCATAAAGGGTCTCGTTCCCAAACCCCAAAAAAGAGAGAATGAGACCTTTGAACGCTATGACTCGGTTAGATTTGAGGAAGTCGAAAATGGAACAGATATAGAATATTTCGTAACATCAAACGGTGTTAAGGAGAATATTCTTGTCAAGGAAAGAGCGGAGGTATATCGCTATCCCTTTAGCCTGCGCTGTGAGAATGTAAGCGCACAGTTTGATGAATATAAAAAGCGTATATCCTTTGTAAGCGATGAAACAGGCGAAGAGGTGTTTTTCATTCCTGCACCGTTTATGAAGGACGCCAACGACAATGTTTCTACAGATGTATTTTATGAGATGAAAACATTGGCTAACGGCGATATCCGATTGACCGTGACGGCAGACAGCGACTGGATAAATGCAGACGGAAGAGCGTTTCCTGTGGCTATCGACCCGCAGATTCAGAAGGCCGGCAGTAATGCTATGGTTACATATAGCTGGGGAAGTACCGGTCTGTATAGCTCGTCGCTTCATACAGTAGGTACTACCGGGCTGGGCGACGGCAGCTGTAACGCAAGACGTATGTATATACAGCTGTACGCACCGACCCTTCCGCGCAATCCGCGAATTAAAAAGGCCGAGCTTAAATTTACCCAGTCTGCCGCCTCGTTCAGTTCTGAAAAACCGAAAATCGGACTTTACCATGTGAACGACGATATAATTAGCATGAATGATAGCCTAGACGGTAGCGGATGCGAAAGTTGGGGCGTGCCTGTTGAGGACTCAGACCTTATCGACTTTAACGTTATGAGAGCGGGAGGAAATGATGTGGTGTATACCTTTGATATCACCACTCTGATCGATGAGTATTATAAGAACGAAACATACTATCCCAACCTTGTGCTAAAGATCCTCGACGAAACTACCCCATCTTTGGACAGCGTTTCACTTTATGGCTCTTCGAGCGGTAGCTTTGCTCCCGAACTGTGCATAACATATGAATCAAGCTACGGTGTAAATACTTCCTACCGCACCCATACCCATAACTTGGGCAGATTCGGTCAGGGCAGTATAGACCTCCAGTGCGGAAACCTGATGTTCGAGTCGACCGATTTCGCGTGGTCGGGCAACCGTATGCCGGTAACGCTCAAGCACTTCTATAACAGTGCTCTGTCAAACTATCAATATACCGCCAACGCCTCTGTAGGTCTCAACACAGCCTATTTCGGTTCAATGAGCCTTGGTTGCGGTTGGAAGCTTAATATAATGCAGAGCATAATTTCTGCAACATTTTTGCATGAGGGCGAGCAGCATAACGGATATGTGTATATCGACCCAAACGGCGCAGAGATATACCTGAAAGAAAGCGAAAGAACCGCCACCTGCGAGAGCAACTCACAGTGTTATAATCTGTACGAGGATGTCAGCGGCTCCGGAATACTTTACGATAATTATAACAACACCCTCACACAAGGCGGCAACACGTATCTGTTCGATTCTTCAGGCAGACTTATTCGTGTAACCGATTCGTATGATAACCATATGGACATCACCTATACCTCGAATAGGATAACCTCCGTTACAGACGGCGCGGGCCGTGACTTCGGCTTCACTTATAATAGCAGCGGCTATCTAACCTCAATAGTGGCTCCCGACGGCACAGCAGTGACCTATTCATACAGCGGTAGCTATTTGAGCAGTATAACCTATCCCGACGGCAAAAAGGCGATAATTAACTATTCGTCGACCCGCCCGTCTTCGGTAGTGCTGCAGGACGCAAGCGGTCAGAATGTTTATAAGGTCGCTTATTCTTTCAGCAATACCCGATTGTATAGCGTTACCGAGTACGGCGTTAAAGACGGCGCGTTTGTGACCGGTTCCTCCTCAAACTATTCTTATTCGGCAGCTGCCGGTAGAACCGTAGTACAAACAACCGAGCCTAAGGATACAGAAGAGGGCGAAACCTCCAACACCGTCACAAAAACAGTTTATGTGTTTGATGATGACGGAAATGTTATAAGCCGATATGCCTACCTGCAGGATATAGGTAATATAGGTATAAACGGCGAAGAGGTCGGTATAAATCCGCTGTCCTCAAGTGCGGGAGTAGTCAGCAATATAAATAACCTGCTTATGGGGCACGGATTTACAAATTTGAATGATTGGCAGCCTATGCCGAATGATAGCGGTAGTATTTATGTAATTGACTACGAGCATGAGCCGTTTTCTAAATACGGCACAAAGATACTGCGCCTTCAGTCCGACAATGCCGCATGTAACTGTGAGGGCGTTTACCAGACTACTATGCATCTGCCCGTAGGCAAGTATACGTTCTCAGCTTATGCTCGCATCTACGAGGAATTTATCGGTACAGACTCGGGTGCGTTCATCCGCGTTACCGATACCTCGGGCAATATTCTTTCCGAAAGTGAGCGCATCTGCAAGGCGGACAACGAGTTTATCCGACTTACAGCACCGTTTGAGTTATCCTCAGCACAGACGGTCAAGGTATGTATTCTCATAAGCGGCAAGGGTATCGCTCACGTCGACGCGGCACAGCTCGAAAACAATCCGTACGCCAACGCTTATAATATGCTTGAAAACGGAAACTTCGAAAACGATACTACCGATTGGTCGGCAACCGTGGGCAAGAGCTACACAAGCGGGGTCCGGTTTAATATGAGCCGTTCGCTTGCGTTGACGGGTAATCTGGATGAAGAACGATATGCGTTGCAGAG
>JAZOCW010000025.1:0-31569 GCA_045596705.1 Acutalibacteraceae bacterium | reverse complement strand
ATGTAGCATATATTTTCTCAAATATGCTTGTTATCGTCATGTTTGCCGTACCGATACTCACAATGCGACTTATGAGCGAGGAGCGCAAGCAAAAGACCGACCAGGCACTGTTTACAGCACCTGTCGGACTTACTTCGATAGTAATGGGCAAGTTCCTTGCTGCACTTTCTATTTTTGCACTGGGTTTTGCCCCCACACTCATTTATCAGACCGTTTTCTCATTCAAGGTGTCACTTAACTGGCTACTTTATTTGAGCGACCTGCTCGGCGTACTGCTTTACGGCGCAGCACTTATTGCCATCGGTCTTTTCCTTTCTTCGCTGACCGAGAGCCAGGTAGTAGCCGCCGTTTTAGGAATAGTTGTTTCGTTGCTTGTAGGCCTTATGGACAACTTTGCTTCGATGATAAACAACGAATTCCTGACAGGTATCATATCCTATATATCCTTCAACGGCCGTTATGAGGCTTTTGCCAACGGCATTATTGATTTTTCAAACATCGTATTTTTCGTAAGCGTTGCGGCTGCCTTCATCTTCTTGACAGTACGTTCGCTTGAGAAAAAACGTTGGGCTTAAAGGGGGTGCCGAAAATGAAAAAACTTTTCACAAAAAAGGGCAATGTCCCGAAAAAGCTTAAGAGCAGATTGGTTTTAAAGCACGGCACCTATAACGCTGTGCTCATAGCGATCGTCTTGGTCGCACTCGTAGTAATCAACGTACTTGCAACGGTAGTTGCCGAGCGTTTTCCGACCCATATTGACCTTACAGCATCTGGCGAGAACACCATATCCGAAGAGAATGCAGAATATCTGCGCGGTGTCGATAAGGATGTAAACATCGTTGTCTGTGCCACCGAGGAGGGTTACCTTGGCGGAATGATGCAGACCTATGCTTATAATTACTATAAGACTCAGGATACCACCGGCGGATATTATGAACAGACCGTTCGTCTGCTGGATATGTATGACAAATATAATAAGCATATCAAGCTGAGCTACTCAGATCCTGACGCTACCAGCTTTGCCACGGTACAGAAAATCGTTCCCGAAACCACCCTGACCTATGGCGATATTCTTGTATATTCGACCTTTGAAAAGGACGGACAGGAGATAACAAACTCTAAGGTTCTGTCGTTCGGCGATATCTATGATCTTTACGATGAGTCCGGCTATGCTGCGCAGGGGTACGGCTTGTATACCGTTACAGGTTCTAAGGTTGAGACTGCCGTTACCAGCGCCATCTACACCGTAACAAGCGAAGAGGCTAAGACCGTTGCGATGCTTTCGGGTCACAACAGAAGTGAGATTACCGATCAGTTTGAAGCCGATCTTGAGCTTAACGGTTTTGACGTATTGGATATACCCGATTCAATAGTTACAAAGATACCCGAAGAGGTGGACGTTGTTGTCATCGCTTCACCGACGACCGACCTTGCCGCAGAGGAGATAGCTGTACTTGAAGCATTCCTCGAAAACGGCGGAGAAAAGGGTAAAAACCTTGTAGTATTCGGTGATGCTGCAAGCATCGATATGCCAAATCTTTATGATTTTATGAAGGAGTGGGGTATTTCCTACCAGCCCAACAGCATTCTGTTTGAGACCGATGACAGCAACTCTCTTGCCGGACTGCCCGGAACTATGGGCTTTATAAATCAGGAAACAGATTACACTACTGCCGTTAACAGTTCTAAAAAGATATATCTGGCTTCGAATAACGTTCCTATGACTGCGGCATATTCGACCTATGGCAACCGAACCGTAACCGCCCTGCTTACCACACAGAATACGGTTGTTGCGGCTCCGATTGATGCAACTTCTGAATGGGAGCCGACCGACGATTACGAGAAACAGGTCTTCGGTGCTGCAATGATCACTGCGGATACCGATTATAATGATGCAGGCGAAGAAATGTCAAGCCATGTGCTTGCATTTTCGAGCGTAAATCTGGTCGCTGAGGAATGGACATCATATGACGCGGTAGGCAATACGGCATATGTTATTTCTGTTATAAAAAAGATATGCGGTGTTGATAATTCGGAAATATCCTTTGTTTCCAAAATTGTAAGCACCTATTCGTTCACCGCACCCACCGAGGCGTCGGTTGCCGTGATGAAGGTCGTGTTTATGGGACTTGTGCCGGTTGCTTTGATTGCTGTAGGCATAGTTGTATGGGTCAGGAGGAAAAACAGATGAGTTATACCCCCGAAGAAAACAAGCTGCCGGAGGGTACTTCCGCAGCCGAGGGTGTAAAAGAGGAAGAGCAGTCCACGATTTTCGGAGCGCCCCCTGTGAAGGAGCGCAAGGAGAAAAACAGATCATCTGCCAAAAGGATGGTTATAACCTCGGTTTCGCTGTTGCTTTCGGTAGCGTTGCTTGCAGGTGTGGCTTTTGCGCTTTCCCGTTATGTTCCGAAAATTAATAATGACGATACCTCGTCGGAAAGCAGAATAATGGTCACCAGCATAGAAAACGAAAAGGTTCAGACCATAACCGTAACGGCGGGACAGACCTCAACGGTCTATCGCACCCAGCTGGGCGAGGCAGAGGACGGCAGCGGTGAAATAACTGTCAGCTGGGCTATAGACGGGATAGATCCCTCCATGACCAGCAGCGCCGCAATTTCTCTTAGGATGGATACGGTTATAAAACTTAAGGCTATCAGAGAAATAGAAGTAGAAGACGGCGCAAATTACGGTTTTTCCGCACCGACTCAAACAATCGAAATAAAGGGTTACGACTCGGCGGACGACAAAACGCTGTTGATCGGTTCGCAAACGCCCAGTGCATCGGGCTATTATGCAAAGCTGAGCGACAGCGAAACGGTATACCTCGTATCGGTTGACGATGCTGAGGAGATCGTGGCTCCGATAGAGGAGCTGGCGAACAGCCACGCGGTTGCGCCTGTTGCACCGGACGGTGAAAACGATTCTTATTTTGAAGAAGAAACGATTGCCAGGTTCGATTCAATAACACTCAAGCGCAAGGGCGGAGCGACACTTTCTTTTGCTTGCAATATAAACGATACGGTTGCAAGCTATATGCCGTATTTGATGACAGCGCCCGCATCGCGATATGCCGAGGGCAGTGCGGTAGACACTATGTTTACCATTGCAAAAGACGGACTGGAGACTATGGGCGCATACAAGTTTTATCCAACCTCTGCCGATATAAAGAAATACGGGCTTAATGACCCCGATTTTTCGGTTAGCATAAAATACGGAACAGCCGAGGTGTTTGTAAAGGGCGCCTTGCAGGAAGACGGATACTACGCCGTTATGACGAATGAAAATGAAAACGTTATATATTGTGTAGATCCCGAAAAGGTCATCTTTGCGGTAATGGAAGATGATGAGTTTGCAAACGCACTGGTATTTATAGAGGGACTTAAGGATCTTGGAAAGATAACCTTTAAGACCGAAACTGTCACCCACGTTTTCGATGTCGCGTATGATGCCGAGGCGGAGGATTCGAAGTACTCCGTTAAAGCAAACGGAGCACAGATAAATGCGAGCTATTTCCAAACATACTATCAGTATGTAGTAGGAACACAGCCGCACGAAAAGACGTTTGAACGCTTTACCGGTACGCCCACTCTTACAGTGACGGCAGAATATGCTGACGGTTCACAGACTAAGGATATGAAGTTCATAAAGCATTCCGACCGCCGCTATTATATAGAAGCCGACGGAACTCCTATCGGATATATAAATACGACATATGTGGAAACGCTGCTTGAACACCTTGAGCGTGTAGCCAAAGGCGAGGAAGTTCCATCAATGTATTAAATTAAAACCCCTGTTCAAAAGAACAGGGGTTTATTTTATAACTCGGCTAAGGTTTTTGCTATATCATATACGATGGGTAAACCCATCTCGCAAAGGTCAGGAGCGCTTTGTTGCATTCTTAAAGGTGTTGCTACAGCTCGAAGCAAGGCAACGTCGTTTTCTCCGTCGCCTATTGCGACGGTATCGGCATGCAAAACGCCAAACTTATCCATAACCGCCTTGGCGGCAACTCCCTTGTCGGCAGAGTGTGCAACATATTCGCAAATTCCGCCGCGGTCATAGCAAAGTCGTGCGGCGGCGCTTTTTAGCGGCGGTCCGTAGACAGCAACCTTAAAGACCTCGCTTCCCAGACGGTTGAGCATTTCCGATCTTCGGCGGTAGGGTGTATTTTGATCAAACTGAAGCTGTGTGGTTCTGCCGTAAACAGTCGCCTTGTCGCAAAGGGAAATAAGCCTGGCCGCCTCAATTTTGCAAAGGCGGTTTTTGTAAATCACACAGTCGCGGTGCATAACAAGAGCGCCGTCAAGGCAGATGAAGATGATGCGGCGGTACAACGCACCAAAGAGCGGCTTTAACTGAGAATAGGGTCTACCGCTTGCAACGGCAAACAGCACGCCGGTGTCGGTCAGGTGTTTTATGGCGGCAAGGGTGTCGCGGGGAATGCTTTGTTTTCCCTGCGGCAGCAGCGTGCCGTCAAGATCGCATATAACAAGCTTTAACATTTTTGCACCACCTTTTTAAGTATAATACCCTAATTTTAAGAATTAAGCAACAGTTTTTGTCTGATATCCGGGTTAAAATCGCTAAAAGTGTTTTAACGGGAAGTTGTTTTTTGATATGAAAAGTGAGTTTTGATGAAAAAACAACGAAATTCTTTGGTTTTGTGTTATTTTTTCTGTATTTTTCTTTGTTTTGTATTGACTTTTATGTGGTTTTATTGTAAAATGAGAATGACTTAGAATCGGGAGGTGTCCGAATGAGTGAGTTTTACACACAGGACATTAAAAAATCTGAAAGGATAGAAAGGCTGAAAAATGCCCTTTTCGACCATATGCCGGAAATAGAGGCCGATCGTGCGGTGCTGCTTACCGAATCTTATAAGCAGACCGAGGGCGAGCCGATTATCGTTCGCCGCGCAAAGGCTTTTTACCATATTCTTAAAAACATACCTATAACCATTCGCCCTGACGAGCTTATCGTAGGCAGCGCTACCAAGGGTGCGCGCGGATGTCAGGTGTTCCCTGAGTATTCATATGAATGGCTGCAGGATGAGTTCGACACAGTCTCGACCCGTTCTGCCGACCCGTTTTATATTTCGGAGGATACAAAGGCTACCCTTCGCGAGGTATATAAATATTGGCAGGGCAAGACAAATCGAGAGCTTGCCGCGTCTTATATGGCGCCCGAAGCGCAGGCCGCCGTTGACCACAATATTTTCACCCCCGGCAACTATTACTATAACGGAATCGGCCACGTGACTGTAGATTACGCAAAGATAATACGAATTGGTTTTACGGGTCTTAAAAAAGAGGCCGCCGAGGCGCTTGCAAAGCTGTCGGTTGCCGACGGCGATTATGCACGCAGACACCACTTCCTCAACGCCGTAATACTCAGCTGTGAGGCGGCTATAATCTACGCAAAACGTTACAGCGAGCTTGCAAAGAGTGAGGCGGCGAGGGAAAAGGATCCTACCCGCCGTGCCGAGCTTGAAAAAATTGCCGAGATATGCGCCAAGGTTCCCGAGAACGGAGCCGACACCTTCTATGAAGCCTGCCAGACCTTCTGGTTTATACAGATGCTGTTGCAGGTCGAATCGAGCGGACACTCCATCTCGCCCGGACGTTTTGACCAGTATATGTACCCTTACTTTAAGGCGGATATGGACGCAGGCCGCATAACCCGTGAATTTGCGCAGGAGCTTATGGATTGCATTTGGGTCAAGCTTAACGATCTGAACAAGGTGCGCGACGCCGCATCGGCAGAGGGCTTTGCGGGCTACAGCCTGTTCCAGAATCTTATTGCCGGCGGACAGGATAAATACGGAAACGACGCTACGAACGACCTTTCGTTTATGTGTATTGAGGCGACGATGCACGTGCTGTTGCCGCAACCGTCCTTTTCGGTACGCGTTTGGAACGGAACTCCGCACGAGTTTCTTATCAAGGCGGCAAAGCTGACCCGCACGGGTGTAGGTCTTCCTGCCTACTATAATGACGAGGTAATTATCCCGTCTCTGCAAAGCCGCGGATTGACACTTGAGGATGCCAGAGATTACAACATCATAGGCTGTGTTGAACCGCAAAAATCAGGTAAGACCGACGGCTGGCACGATGCCGCATTCTTCAATATGTGCCGTCCGCTTGAGCTTGTGTTCAGCAACGGTGTTGACAAAGGGGTTCAGCTCGGTCCCAAGACCGGCGAGCTTTCCGAGTTTAAGACCTTTGAGCAGTTTTATGATGCTTACAAGGCGCAGATGAAATACTTTATCGAACTGCTCGTAAATGCCGATAATGCGATCGACACTGCCCACGCCGAACGCTGTCCGCTTCCGTTCCAGTCCTCGATGGTCGAGGATTGTATAAACCGCGGAAAAAGCCTGCAGGAGGGCGGCGCGATATACAACTTTACCGGTCCGCAAGGCTTTGGAATTGCCAATATGGCAGACGCGCTTTACGCAGTAAAAACCTTGGTATACGATGAGAAGCGGATAACACTTGAACAGTTGAGCGATGCGCTTCGTGACAACTTCGGTAAGGATATGGATGACCATGCGGCGGCAAGATTGACCGGAGAGGTTGCGCGCGAGATGGTCGAAAACGGAAAGACCTTGAGCGAACCTGACATACATAATATATATAATGTAGTAAAACAAAACCCCTGCACCGACGAGCAGAAGAAACGCTACAATGAGATACTCTCTATGATAGACGCTCTGCCTAAGTACGGCAATGATATAAAGGAAGTAGATATGTTTGCGCGCGATGTCGCTTATACATATACAAGACCGCTGCAGAATTATAAAAACCCACGCGGCGGCAGCTTCCAGGCAGGCCTTTACCCCGTGTCGGCAAACGTTCCGCTTGGTGCGCAAACGGGCGCTACCCCCGACGGCAGACTGGCGTTTACCCCTGTGGCGGACGGAGTTTCGCCCTCGGCAGGCAGAGATACCAACGGACCTACCGCGTCGGCGAACTCGGTTTCCAGACTGGATCATTTCATAGCCTCCAACGGTACGCTCTTTAATATGAAGTTCCATCCGTCGGCGCTTGCCGGTGACAGCGGACTTGAGAGCTTTGTGGCGCTTGTGCGAGGTTACTTTGATCAAAAGGGAAGCCATATGCAGTTCAACGTTGTTTCGCGTGAGACCTTGCGCGACGCACAAAAGAACCCTGAAAAATACCGTTCGCTTGTGGTGCGCGTTGCGGGCTACAGTGCACTGTTTACCACCCTGTCGCGCTCGCTTCAGGAGGATATAATCAACCGAACCGAGCAGGGAGGATTTTAATGGAAGATATACTGAATGTTAGAGGAAGAATTTTCGACATTCAGCGTTTCTCGGTCCACGACGGCCCCGGTGTGAGAACCATAGTCTTTTTAAAGGGTTGTCCGCTTCGTTGCCGCTGGTGCTGCAATCCCGAATCGCAAAGCTATGAGATCGAGCAGATGACACTCGCCGGAAAGACCAAAACCGTCGGACGTGACGTTACGGTGGCAGAGGTGCTTGAAGCTGTAAAGAAGGATAGGGTCTACTACCGCCGAAGCGGCGGAGGACTTACTCTTTCGGGTGGCGAGGCTCTTATGCAACCCGATTTTGCGGCAGCACTGCTTGAGGCCGCCAAGCGAGAGGGAATCACAACGGCGATAGAGTCTACCGCCTGTGCGCCGTTTTCTGTAATCGAGAAGATTCTTCCCCACCTTGATTGTTACCTTATGGATATCAAGCATATGGATAGCAACAAGCATAAGGAATACACAACAAAGCCTAACGAGCTTATTTTGGAAAACGCTGTAAAAATTGCAAAAAGCGGTGTTTCGCTCACCATCCGCACTCCGGTCATACCTACCTTTAATGACACCGAGGAGGAGATAGGAGCGATAGCCCGTTTTGCAAGCCGTCTGCCGGGAGTAAAGGAGATGCATATTCTCCCCTATCACCGCATCGGACAGGATAAATACGAAGGGCTTTCGCGCGAGTACACGCTAAAAAGTATAGAACCGCCCGAAAACGAAAAAATGGAAAAACTTAAAAAGATAGTCGAGTCTTACGGACTGACGGGCAAGATAGGAGGTTGACCGATGGATTTTGATACTCTGCTTTCGGGAGAACAAAAGGCGAGAATAATACAGGAGCTTGTTCCGGGTAAACAGATAACGATTGCCCACATAATCGCTAATCCCGACAAGATACTTTATCAA
Source organism: Acutalibacteraceae bacterium (assembly GCA_045596705.1). Taxonomy (GTDB): domain Bacteria; phylum Bacillota; class Clostridia; order Oscillospirales; family Acutalibacteraceae; genus SIG589. Next base: position 23,370 of record JAZOCW010000025.1, on the reverse strand, counting down.
AAGCTGGGGCTTGACCCTGCGGTGGATTACAGTCATTCGGCAATAGGTATTATGACATTAAGTCCGAGCGAGACTGCCATCATAGCGGGCGACATAGCAATAAAGGCCTCGGGTGCTGAATTAGGGTTTGTCGATCGCTTCAGCGGAACCGTCATTATCACCGGTACGGTCTCACAGGTTGAATCGTCACTTGCCGCGGCTGTGGATTACGCCCGTGAAAAGTTGGGCTTTACGGTCTGCGACATAACAAAAACCTAATGAGAAAGCTGATCTTAATAGGGCGCAGCGGAGCAGGAAAGACCACCCTGACCCAGGCGCTGCGCGGAGAAAAAATAGGCTACCATAAAACACAGTATATAAGCTATGACGATTGGCTTATAGACACCCCCGGCGAATATGCCGAAAACGCAAGCCTCGGTTGCGCGCTGGCGCTTTATTCCTATGAGGCCGACGTGGTCGGACTTCTGCTTGCGGCAGACGAACCGTATTCGCTCTACCCCCCGAACATAACCTGTATGGTAAATCGTGAGGTCATCGGCATCGTCACCCTGCGTGACGGTTGCTCTCCCGAACGGGCAGAGCGCTGGTTGAGGCTTTCGGGTTGCAAGGAAGTGTTCGTAATTAACAGTCTTACAGGCGAAGGAATACTGAATTTGATTGATTTTCTTAAAAAACCAAGCAAAAAATCTTAAAAAACAACAAAATCAAAGATTTTTTACCAAGTTTGTGTTGACTTTTCTGTCTGTTTGTGCTAACATTTATATGAAAAATAATAAAAATAAAAGGAGTTTTGCAAAATGGCAAGCGAGTATGAAATCAAAAAGCAAATTTGCGAAATCGGAAAAAGAATTTATGACAAGGGCATGGTTGCGTCCAACGACGGTAACATTTCCGTTAAGCTGAACGACAACGAGTTTTTGTGCACACCTACAGGTGTATCTAAGGGCTTTATGACCCCCGAGTACATCTGCAAGGTCGACAGGGACGGCAAGGTCATTCAGGCTAATCCCGGATTTAAGCCCTCGTCTGAGATCAAGATGCATATGCGCGTCTACAAGGAGAGACCGGATGTTAACTCGGTAGTTCACGCACATCCGCTTTACGCTACCGGCTTTGCTATCGCAGGCATACCGCTCACCCAGCCGATAATGCCCGAGGCTGTTATCGCTCTCGGTTGCGTTCCGATCGCTGAGTACGGCACCCCCTCTACCGAGGAGATCCCCGACGCTGTTTCTAAGTATCTCCAGCATTTTGATGCTGTTCTGCTTGAGAACCACGGTGCACTTACCTTCTCTGATTCTCTGCTCAGCGCATATCACAAGATGGAATCTGTTGAGTTCTATGCACGCCTGCTTTACATATCCAAACAGCTCGGCGGCCCGAAGGAACTTTCCGACGCACAGGTACAGCGTCTGTATGAGATCCGCAGACAGTTCGGTATGACCGGAAAGCATCCGGCAAACCTTTGTGCTAACGCAAAGAACGGACAGCCCAGCTGTCACGGTTGCGGCGGCAACTGCAGCGGTAATTGCGGCGGTTCGGGCGGCGACTTAGTAGCTGAGATCACCAAGCGTGTTATGGAGCAGCTTGGAAAATAAGAGGTGTTTGTGTGGACGAGAAAACACTAAGCGCCATTGTAAAAACGGTAGCCGAGCAGTTTGCTCCCGCCGATGATATGACCCTTAATGCCGCGTTGCGTCTTTGCGAGCAGATAAAGAAAAAGGCGGCACAAATGGGGGTCAACGCGGTGGTCGCGATCTCTAATAAAGCGGCACGTCCCGTGCTTGTCGAGTGTATGGATGATTCTTACATAGCAAGCTATGACGTTGCGGTATCAAAGGCTTATACCGTTGTTTCATTGAAGATGTCCACAAGCGAGCTTAAAAAGCTTGCCCAGCCGGGCGGCTCGCTTTACGGAATACAGTTTACAAACGAGGGCAAGATAGTAATTTTCGGCGGCGGCGAACCGCTTTACAACCGCGAGGGCAAACTGATAGGCGGCCTCGGGGTCAGCGGCGGAACCGAAGCGCAGGACACCGCCCTCGCAAAATACGGCAAGGAAATGTTTGAAAGGCAGTGATATTTAATGGATATAAATTCGGCAAATATCGAGCAGATCGTCAGACAGGTGCTTGAGGGTATGAACGGCAGCACTGCTCCTGCGGCGGCATCCGGCCCGATTCCGGACAAGGCGCACGTTGCAATGCTGACCGAGCTCGAAAAGTTCGAGATAAAGGAATATCCCATGCCGGCAGTCGGTGATGACGATGTGCTTGTAAAGGTCGAGGGCTGCGGCGTATGCGGCACCGACGCGCACGAATTTAAGCGTGACCCGTTTGGTCTTATACCGGTCGCACTCGGTCACGAGGGCACGGGCGAGATCGTAAAGATGGGTAAGAACGTCAAGGTGGACAGCGCCGGAAAGCCGCTCAAGGTCGGCGACAAGGTCGTTACCTGTATGATCTTTAAGGATAATCCGGACATTACAATGTTCGACCTTAATAAGCAGAATGTCGGCGGCGCTGACGTTTACGGATTACTTCCGGACGACGACGTTCATCTGAACGGCTGGTTCAGCGATTACATATTGGTTCGCGGCGGATCGACCATCTTCAACGTAAGCGATCTTGACCTCGATTCAAGAATACTTATTGAGCCTTGTGCGGTTCTTATTCACGCGGTCGAGCGTGCGAAGACCACCGGAATTCTCCGTTTCAACAGCCGCGTGGTCGTTCAGGGCTGCGGTCCGATAGGTCTTATCTGTATAGCGGTCCTCCGCACAATGGGTATTGAAAACATAGTAGCGGTAGACGGCGAGGAAAAGCGCCTTGAATTTGCAAAGAAGATGGGCGCTGACAAGTCGGTCAACTTCAAAAACTATAAGGGTGTTGAAGCTTTGGCAGACGGCGTTAAGGATGCGTTCGGCGGTTACCTTGCCGACTTTGCGTTCCAGTGCACCGGCTCCCCCGTGGCACACGCCAACATCTATAAGTTTATACGCAACGGCGGCGGTCTGTGCGAGTTGGGCTTCTTTATCAACGGCGGCGACGCCACGATAAACCCTCACTTCGACATCTGCTCGAAGGAGATCACGACCGTAGGCTCGTGGGTATACACCCTGCGTGATTATGCTACCACATTTGATTTTCTCAAGCGTGCAAAGGCAATCGGCCTGCCGATGAGCGAGCTTATAACACATAAGTATCCTCTCGAGCAGATAAACGAAGCGCTTAAGACCAACCTGCAGATGCAGGGACTTAAGATAGCTATTGTCAACAAGTAGGAGAAGAAAAAATGGGTCTGGCAACCGGAATAATAGAGGTTTACGGCTTGGTCGCCGCGTTTGTTGCGTGTGACGCCGGCTGCAAAGCGGCCGATGTAACGGTCGAAAACTTTGACAAAAACAAACCCGGTAACCCCGATTCGTTGACCGTTCCGCTTATAGTAGCGGTCAAGTTCCGCGGTACCGTGGATAATGTAACTGCGGCGGTCGAGGCCGCCAAAGAGGCAGCAAATAAAGTCTCCGGTGTGGTAACTACTCACATTCTGACCAGCACCGAGCCGGATACTGAACATATGTTAAAACTAAGCGGTTTTGATAAAAATTAGGAGGAAAAGTCATGAAAGAAGCACTTGGAATGGTAGAAACCAGAGGTCTTGTAGCCGCAATCGAGGCTGCAGACGCAATGACAAAGGCGGCAGAGGTCGAGCTCATCGGCACCGAGAAGATCGGTTCGGGACTCGTATCTGTTATGGTTCGCGGAGATGTCGGAGCTGTTAAGGCTGCTGTTGAAGCAGGTTCTAACTCTGCTTCCCGTCTCGGTGAGCTTGTTGCAACACACGTAATTCCGCGTCCTCACAATGACGTTGAGAAGATTTTACCGAAACTTTAAGGAGCACTAGAAAATGAAGTCTTTGGGACTTATTGAGGTATCGGGTGTTACCGCCGCAGTCGACTGTCTTGACATAATGTGTAAATCTGCCGATGTGCAGTTTGTAACATGGGAGAGAAAGTTGGGCGGCAGGCTTGTAACCGTAATCGTAGAGGGAAGCGTTTCGGCGGTTACTGCTGCTGTGGAAAACGCAGTTGCCGGCGCGATAATCAAGCCCTGCTCGTACGCGGTCATCGCCAACCCACACGAGGAGACCGAACGAATAGTCGGTGTCAGCGCCTCAAGATTAAAAAAGGCAGGTAAATAACGATGGCAGAAACCACAAAAAAGACAACCGCCGCCAAGCCGAAGGCTCCGGCAGCGGATGCACAAAAAACCACACCGGTAAGGGAGGTCAAAAAAATGTCACTGGAAGCTTTAGGTATGATCGAAACCAGAGGTCTTGTAGCCGCAATCGAGGCTGCTGACGCAATGGTAAAGGCAGCAAACGTAGAGCTTATCGGCACCGAGAAGATCGGTTCGGGACTCGTATCCGTTATGGTACGCGGCGATGTCGGCGCAGTTAAGTCGGCAGTTGAGGCAGGTTCAAATTCTGCTTCCCGCCTCGGCGAGATAATCGCAACACACGTGATCCCCAGACCGCACGGCGATGTTGAGAAGATTTTACCGTCTATCAAATAAAAATTTTTACAGGAGGAAAACGCAATGACACTCGAAGCACTCGGCATGATCGAAACCAGAGGTCTTGTAGCCGCTATTGAGGCTGCTGACGCAATGGTAAAGGCAGCAAACGTAGAGCTTATCGGCACCGAGAAGATCGGTTCCGGACTCGTATCTGTTATGGTACGCGGTGATGTTGGCGCCGTTAAGGCTGCTGTTGAAGCAGGCTCCAATTCTGCTTCCCGTCTCGGCGAGATAATCGCAACACACGTAATCCCGAGACCGCACAGCGATGTAGAAAAGATTTTACCGTCGCTGAAGTAATTCCCAGAAACGGGACATATGTTTGCCCGGCGGAACGCTTCCGCCGGGCGCCCATACTGATTACGATAGGTGAAGAGAATGATTATTGGTAAGGTTGTTGGAAGTATAGTTTCCACCAGAAAAAACGAAAACCTGATTGGCAGTAAGTTTATGATAGTAGAGCCTATTTCCGAATTTGGAAAGAAGGAGAATAAGCTTGTTGCGGTTGATAATGTCGGCGCAGGTATAGGCGAGATAGTTCTCGTTGCAACCGGTAGCGCGGCAAGAGTAGGCTGTGCAATGGCACAGTCGCCGATAGATGCGGCAATCGTCGGAATAGTAGACGACGAAACAGGAATATCCGGAGTTGTTAAGTAAGAATGAACTACGACGAGTTGGTAAAGACAATTAAAGACAGCGGTGTTGTAGGCGCAGGCGGAGCAGGATTTCCGTCTTATGCTAAGCTTGACAAGCGCGCCGATACGCTGATCCTTAACTGTGCCGAGTGTGAGCCGTTACTGAAGCTCCACCGTCAGCTGCTGGAGCGTAACGCGTACGAAATACTCAGCACGCTGGACCTGATCTCGAAAACTGTAGGAGCCGAAAGGGTCATAATCGGTATAAAGGGCTCATATAAAAATGCCCTTGCCGCTGTTGCGGCCTATAAGGACTCCTTTAATAATATCAGCATCTGCCGCCTGCCGGAGGTTTACCCCGCCGGCGATGAGATAGTTCTCATTCACGAGGCGACAGGCAGAACAGTTCGTCCCGGTGCACTGCCTATTTCGGTCGGTGTAACGGTGTTCAACGTTGAAACTATTTATAATGTTTACCGTGCCCTTGAAGGCGAAAACGTTACTCACAAGTTTGTAACTATAGCGGGCGAGGTCAACAGACCTATGACACTGCGTGTTCCCATAGGTACCTCTATCGGCGAATTGATAGATTATGCCGGCGGCAGCACACTCGAGGATTATGCAATAGTCCTAGGCGGTCCCATGATGGGTACTATCGGCAGTAGATACGACGTTGTAAAAAAGACGACAAACGCGGTGCTCTTGCTTCCGCAAGATCACTACATAGTAAAAAAGAAGCAGGGTAAGACCTCGATAGACATCAAGCGGGCTATGGCGGCTTGTTGTCAGTGCACTTACTGCACCGATCTGTGTCCCCGTGCCCTGTTGGGTCATCCCATCGACCCCGCAAAATTTATGCTCAACGCGTCCCACACCCTGAGCACACCGTATCTTGACGCGGCGTACTGCAGCGGTTGCGGCCTGTGTGAGATGTATTCCTGCGGACAGGGTTTGTCTCCTCGCGAGTTGTTAAGCGCAGTTAAGGCGCAGAACCGCAAGGACGGATTGAAACCTGCACCGAGCGAAGGCGCACCTGTGTCCTCCGCGCGCAGATACCGCCGCGTTCCGATGAAGCGTCTTGCGGCGCGAATCGGGGTCGATAAGTATAACAAGACCGCTCCCATGCTTGATGATATCATATCCCCCAAGTCGGTTATGATAATGCTTTCCCAGCATATCGGCGCTCCGGCAAAGGCTATGGTAACTCCGGGCACGGCCGTAAAGCGCGGACAGATGATAGCCGCCGCGGTCGAGGGATTGAGCGTGAATATCCATTCGTCGGTCGACGGTGTAGTCAAAAGCGTGACCGACAAGTTTATAAAAATAGATGCGAAGTGACATTTAAGATCCCGTCACTCCGACCAAGTAGGAGGATAACCTGTGAACAAGGCATTGGCAATGGTAGAGTACAAAACCGTATCGTCCGGTATGACTGCGGCTGACCTGATGGTCAAAACCGCCGAGGTAGATATCATCGAGGCGAAGACGGTTTGTCCGGGAAAATATCTTGTACTCATAAGCGGTAATTTAAGTGCGGTGCGCGCTGCGGTAGATGCCGCGAAGGTGCGCTATCCCGACACGCTTATTGATAGCTTTGTACTGGGTAATCCGCACCCCACAATTTTCGATGCCATCTACGGCACCGCTGAAATTGAAAGTCCTAGCGCGCTGGGCGTGATGGAGACATATTCTTCTTCAGCGGCTATAGTAGCTGCCGATACCGCCGCAAAGACTGCTTATGTTGAGCTTATAGAGCTGCGCTTGGCACGCGGAATGTGCGGTAAGTCATATTTGCTGTTGACCGGAGAGGTAGCCGCGGTTTCTGCCGCTATTGAACGTGCGAAGGATGCGGCGGGCGAAAACGGTATGTTCCTTGATTCTTCCGTTATCCCCAGCCCCGATCCAAAAATGTGGCAGAGTATATTGTAGAGGAGAGTAATGATGCTTGCAATTGAAAGGCGCAATGCGATAATCGCTCGGCTTAATATGGATGGCAAGGTTATAGTTACCGACCTCGCACAGGAATTTGACGTGACCGAGGAGACCATCCGACGCGACCTCGAAAAGCTGGATAAAGAGGGTATTGCAAAGAAGACCTACGGCGGAGCGGTTGCAAACCGCAGTCTGAACGTTGATCTCCCCTCAAGCGTCCGCAAAAGGACAAACGTTGAGCTTAAACAACGTATAGCAGAGAAGATAAGCTCAATGATAAACGATGGCGATTATATTATGCTCGATGCCAGCTCGACTGCTATGTATGTCGTTAAGTGCATCAAACAAAAGAAGAACATAACCCTTATAACCAATTCAGTCGAAATACTGCTTGAACTTGCAGATAAGGATGATTGGAACATCCTTTCGACCGGCGGCACACTGAAGGTCGGCGCGCTTTCGCTTGTCGGCAGTACTGCTGAGAGGATGATTCGCGGTTTCCATGTGGATATAGCGGTATGCTCCTCAAAGGGTATAGATATAAATATGGGCATTACCGACTCGAACGAGAAGGATGCACAGATGAAACAGGCGATATTCAGCTCGGCTGCAAAGCGAGTTCTGGTTATCGACAGCACTAAGTTTGACCGCATTGCATTTACAAAAGTCTGTGATGTGGATGAGGTAGATGTTATAGTTACCGACCAGAAGCCCGACGACAGATGGGTCAAATATATCGAAGACAAGGGAACCGAGCTTATATATTAAGTTTGTCACTATAGAGAGGAAGAAAGAAATGGCACAGATTTCCGAAAGAGAGATAAGAGACATTGTTTCTAAGGTCATAAACAGCATGAGCACACCTGCAAGTGCTGCCGACTATGATAGCACACAATACGGCGGCAGAAAGCTTATCGGAATTTTTGACGATATGAACAAGGCTATCGATGCCGCAAATGACGGCTACAAAGCCGTTCGTGCAATGCAGGTAGAGGAGCGCGAAAAGATCATAACCGAGATACGCAAGCTCTGCCGTGAGGAAGCTCATATTATGGCAAAGCTCGGCGTAAGCGAGACCAAGATGGGAAAGGTAGAGCATAAACGCTTAAAGCATATACTGGTTGCCGATAAGACCCCAGGCACAGAGGATATAGTATCCAACGCTAAAACCGGCGACAACGGACTCACCCTTGTTGAAATGGCACCGTTTGGCGTTGTCGGCGCAATAACCCCCAGCACCAATCCGAGTGAAACGGTCATCTGCAACAGTATCGGAATGATCGCCGCAGGTAACGGTGTCGTATTCAACCCCCACCCCGGCGCGATAGCGACCTCAAACTACGCTGTTGACCTTGTAAACCGTGCATCTCGCGCGGCGGGCGGCCCTGAGATATTGGTTGCCTCTATGGATAAGCCCACACTTGATTCGGCAAATATTATGTATAAGCATCCGCTTATCCGTTTGTTGGTTTGTACCGGCGGACCCGGAGTTGTCCGTGCGGTGCTTTCTTCCGGCAAAAAGGCTATCGGCGCAGGTGCGGGCAACCCCCCTGTTATAGTTGATGATACTGCCGATATTAAGAAAGCGTCTAAGGATATAATCGATGGTTGTACGTTTGATAATAATCTTCCCTGTATTGCGGAAAAAGAGGTCTTTGCCTTTGGCAACATAGCCGATGAGCTTATAGCCGGAATGCAGAAAAACGGCGCTTATAAGATAACCGCCGAGCAGGCAGACGCACTCGCTAAGATAGTGCTTGTCAAAAAGGCTGACAAATCGGGCAAGGAGAAGCTTATAGTAAACCGCGACTGCGTAGGCCGCGATGCCGACGTACTGCTTGAAAAGATCGGTGTTAAGGTCGGCAAGGAGGTTCGTTGCATAATCTGCGAGACTGATTTTATGCATCCCTTTGTTCAGCACGAGCTGATGATGCCCATACTGCCTATCGTACGCGTTTCAAATATCGACGAGGCTATCGACCTCGCCGTTAAGGCAGAGCACGGCAACCGCCACACCGCACATATGCATTCTAAGAATATTGATCATCTCTCTCGCTTTGCACGTGCGGTTGAGACAACTATATTTGTTAAAAACGCTCCCTCCTACGCAGGTATAGGCTTCGGCGGAGAGGGACACGCAACGTTTACCATCGCAGGTCCTACGGGAGAGGGTATTACCTCGGCGCGCAGCTTTACCCGTCAGCGCCGTTGCGTAATGGCAGATAGCTTCCGTATAATTTAAGAGGTGTAAAAATGGCATACGATAAGGATTTTGTAGCCGACGTGGTAAGCCGCGTAATGGCAGAATACAACAAGACCGCCGCAGATACCGTTCCGGTAGGCGTTTCCAACCGACATATACATCTGTCGGCAGCCGATGTCGAAACGCTTTTTGGCAAGGGCTATGAGCTTACTCCCTTTAAGGATCTCTCCCAACCCGGCCAGTACGCTTGTAAGGAGCTTCTTACAATAGTAGGACCTTCGCTTCGTCCGATAGAAAAGGTACGTGTGCTCGGCCCTGTTCGCAGCGCGTCACAGGTTGAGATATCACGAACCGACTCCTATGTGCTTAAGGTAAAGCCGCCTGTACGCGAATCGGGCGATATTGCCGGCAGCGCTCCTGTTACGATAATCGGTCCCAAGGGCGTGCTCACGCTTAAAGAGGGTTGCATAATCGCTAACCGTCATATACATATGAGCGTTGAGGACGGCGCGCGTTTCGGCGTTAAGGACGGTGACTACGTTACCGTTGATGTAAACGGCGAACGCCGCACTACGTTCTATGATGTTCAGGTAAGAGTTAGTGACAAGTTCCGTCTTGAGATGCATGTTGACACCGATGATGCCAATGCCGCAGGGATAGGAAACGGGGCTACCGTTACACTGAGGAAGTAAAAATGAAAAAGAAAAAGTATTATCTTGTTTTCTTTTGGTTGGGAATATCGGCAATCGCCGGATTGATTGCTACGCTGATATACGACTATGTGTCTTATAATTCCATGCTTAATTCTGCGCCGTTTTCTCTTTTTGTGTTGGTAGATTTGGCAGCGTTTGTTCCGGTGATGATACTCTTTTTCGTCTTGGCAATAGTATTTAAAAAGAAATATAAAAAATAAAAGCAGGGCTTAGCCCTGCTTTTTATTTGTATGCCGAAAGCCACGCGAAAAGTCGCGCAAATGGGGAGAGGTTAACCGATGGGCAAATACAAAAAATTAAAAGGTTGAGTAAAATTAAGAAAGTGTGTGCTAAAAAAAGCTCCCTCCTAGAGGGAGCTGGATTTTTGCGAAGCAAAAAGACTGAGGGAGAGAGCGAAATTAGAAAAATTTATATTAAAACGCTTTCCCCTTCCGTCAAAACCTGCGGTTTTGACGCCTTCCTCCCGGAGGAAGGCTTTTGATAGAAACCCACACACGGGGGGCATTTATAATGCGTAGCGGGAACTGAAGTCCTTGTAGTCCTGTTCAAAGCTGCCGCCGGCTTCGTTTTTAACGGCGTGCAGATATTCGTGGGTCTTAAAGGAACCGTGGGCGGTCTCGATTATCGCAACTGCAATGTTTGAGCAGTGGTCCGAAACGCGCTCGTAATTGGTAAGCAGATCATTTAGAATGAAGCCGAGCTCTATCGTGCAGTTGCCTTTTTGTAACCTGTCAATATGGCGATTTTTTATCACATAGATCAGCTTGTCTATAACCTGTTCAAGCGGCTCGACCTTAGCGGCAACTTCGCTGTTTTCAGAGACAAATGCGCTTGAGGTGAGGTCAAGTATTTCGCAAAGCGCGTCGCTGAGCAAGCGCAATTCTTTGTTGGCGTCGTCCGAGAAACTGAGTTTTTTGTCGTTCATTTCGCGCGCGGCCTTAACAAGGTTACAAGCATGGTCGCCTATGCGCTCGAAATCGTTTATCGCACGTAGCAACATCGTCACCTTGTGAGAATCGGCATCGGAAAGATCTTCACCTGCTATCTTTACCAGATATGTTCCGAGTCGGTCTTCATATTTATCTATGCGTTCTTCAAGGTCCTTGATCTGCTCTGCAACTTTTTCGTCAAAATCGGGCATAAGGTTAAGCGAACGCTTGAGAGCATCGCTTGCAAGCGATGACATTTCTACAGTATTCTCAAAAGCAGAGCCAACAGCCACCGACGGTATGGTTATAAGGCGGTCGTCAAGATGCGGGCCGCTGTTAACGGTCTCGGCAGTGGGAATAATGCGGTTTGCAAGCTTTTCGAGCTGTTTTGTAAATGGCAACAGAAGAAAGGTGGTTGCAATATTGAAAATGCTGTGTATAATAGCGATCATAAACGGGGAGATTGCAGTGTCTGCAAAAGCAAGATCAAGTGTCGCGTTGAGGATAATAAACGGAATCAGGAAAATAAGCGTGCCGATAATATTAAAGGAAAGGTGTACAACGGCAACCTTTTTTGCCTGTTTGCTTGCACCCAGACTTGACAGTATTGCGGTTATACAGGTGCCTATATTCTGTCCCATGATTATCGGTATAGCCATCGAATAGGTTATTCCGCCTGTGAGTGACAGCGCCTGTAAAATACCGACCGAAGCCGATGAGCTTTGGATAATACAGGTGATAAGCGCACCTGCCAAAAGCGCCAAAAACGGATTGCGGAAGGCGGTCATGAGAGAAACGAAGGTTTCAGACTCCGCAAGCGGCTCCATCGCTCCCGACATCATATTCATACCGAACATTAAAATCGCAAAACCGATGAATATTTCGCCTATGTTCTTTTTCTTTTCCTTTTTGCTGAGCATAATTAGGACTATGCCGACAGTAGCGAGAATAGCGGAAAGATTGGTAGGCTTTAACATATTGATAAATATGTTGTCGCTTTCGATTCCCGCAAGGCTCAACAGCCAAGCGGTAACAGTCGTGCCTATGTTTGAGCCCATCAAAACACCGATGGTCTGACCGAACTGCATTATGCCGGAATTAACAAGACCGACAAGCATTACGGTAAGTGCTGACGACGATTGAATAACGGTAGTTATGACAAGGCCCACACTGAGTGCAACAAATCGGTTTGAGGTCATTTTAAGCAGGATCTGTTCCAGCTTGCCGCCGGCCATTTTTTCAAGCCCTGCCGACATACTGTTCATTCCGTAGAGGAACAATGCCAGCCCGCCCAAAAGGGCAAATATCGAAATAATACTCATAATTTTCTCCAACTTTCGATAAATTTTTACATTATTAAATTTTCGGCCACTTTCTGCCATATATTATAATAATGCATAATTTGTCAAATGTAAACAGAGTAACTGGTTTTTCATCAGTATATTGAAAACTTATTGTTCGTGTGGTAAAATTTTTGTATAAAAAAGGAGGGTGAGCTGTGTTTACCGAAGCGCAAAAGAAGACGATCAAAGCGTGTGAGCTTTTTAGAGGGATGAATGACGAGCTTCTCTCCTACTCGCTTTCCTTTTTTTCGGCATTTGTTAAGAGATACGGTAAGGGCGAGTGTGTATGCCCTGTCGGCGGGTCTATGCCCTGCTTTGGGCTTGTGCTCAGCGGAACCGTTCAGGTCTTTTCCGACGATATAAACGGCAACCGCGTAATAATGGCCAGTGCTTCTGCGGGCAACACTTTCGGTGAGTCGCTGTGTTTCTTGCAGGTTAAGGAGATACCTGTTTGTATATTTGCGTCGGAAGAGACCGAAATACTTTGGCTTCGCGGCGAGCCGTTGCATCGTTTGGGCACAACCGCAGACAGCCGAGACCATATGCTTTGTGAGCGGTTTGTGTCAATGCTTGCAAAACGAACGCTCGCGATGAATGACAGGATACATATACTTTCAAAGCTCACGTTGCGCGACAAGCTTATATCCTATTTTTCCCACTGCGCGCGAGAAAGCGGCAGCCGCACCTTTCAAATACCCCTTGACCGTGAAAGCTTAGCAATTTACCTTGGTGTTAATCGCAGCGCCCTATCGCGAGAGCTTTCCAGAATGCAGCGTGACGGTATAATAGAGTATTACCGAAACAGCTTTAAAATATTGTAGTTTCGTTGCATTTGCAACGCGGTTTGTTTTGTGTTATGATATAATTGTAATACGAAAAGAGGTAATGTATTATGAAAAAGTTTTTATCACTGGTTTTATGCTTATTGATGGTAGCAGCAGTTTTTGCCGGCTGTACAGGTAACACCGCCGATGTTTCGTCCGACGTTACACCTGCGGAAAAGACTACCGTTCGCCTTGCGGGAATGAAGGGCCCGACTACTATGGGTCTTGTAAAGCTGCTTGACGAAAACGATAAAGGCGAGACCGCAAACAACTACGAGTTTTCGCTTAAGGGCGCGGCGGATGAGATCACTCCCCTGCTGACCAAGGGCGAGCTTGACATAGCCGCTGTTCCCGCAAATCTTGCATCGGTGCTTTACAATAAGACCGAGGGCGGAATAACCTTGTTGGCTGTTAATACTCTGGGTGTGCTTTACATAGTTGAAAAAGGTGACACCGTTAAGGCGGTCAGCGATCTTGCAGGTAAGACTATTTATGCTACCGGAAAGGGTACTACCCCGGAATATTCCCTGCGTTACATTCTGACTGCAAACGGCATCAACCCCGATACTGATGTCACTATCGAATGGATGGGAGAGGCTGCAGAGGTCGTAACAAAGATCGCACAGACAGAAGGCGCTATCGCTATGTTGCCGCAGCCCTATGTTACCGTAGCGGGAACTAAGATAGCAGATCTGCGCGTTGCGCTTGACCTTAATTCCGAATGGGATATGGTAACCTCTGACAGTATGATGGTTACAGGCGTAGTTGTCGCAAGAACCGAGTTTGTAAAGAACAATAAGAAGGCTGTTGACAAGTTCCTCAAGGAATATAAGGCTTCTATAAATTACGTAAACGAGAACGTTGAGGAAGCGGCAACCCTTATCGAGAAGATAGGAATTGTAGAAAAGGCGGCAATTGCACAGAAGGCTTTGCCCGGATGCAATCTTAAATATCTCGACGGAGATGATATGAAGAACGCCGTAGGCGGATATCTTCAGGTTCTGTATGATAACAATCCCGCAGCGGTAGGCGGAAAACTGCCCGATGACGGATTCTATTATGCAAAGTAGAAAAGCGCTTGAAAGAGTGTTGGCAGTTGCGGTCGCCTTGCTTTTGTGGCAGGCGGCCGCAATGTTGCTATCACAGGATTTTTTGCTGGCGTCGCCGGTGGCGGTCATACGTCGGTTAATAATAATGCTTGGCAGCGGCGCGACCTACGGCCGTATGTGGTACACCTTTTACCATATAGCGGGCGGATTTTTGCTCGGTTTGCTGGCGGGTGTGCTGTTGGCGATACCGGCGGCAAGATTTCGTGTTTTTGAAACTGTGCTGTGGCCGTATATGATAACCGTAAAATCGGTTCCTGTGGTATCGTTTATCATACTGTCCTATCTGTTTTTGTCATCTTCTGCACTTCCGGTGTTTATATCCTTTTTAATAGTGCTTCCTGTAATATACAATAATATACTAAACGGAATAAAAAACACCGACCCGAAGATGGCCGAGATGGCACAGGTGTTCTCGCTGTCTTGGAGAAGGCGGATATTATATATCACGCTTCCGCAAATAAAGCCGTTTTTGATCTCGGGATGCCAGACAGCGATCGGACTGGCGTTTAAGTCGGGGGTTGCCGCCGAGGTCATTGCTATTGTAAAAAATACCATAGGCGAGCAGTTATATACTTCAAAACTGTATTTTGAATCGGATAAGCTGTTGGCGTGGACGCTTATCATCGTGCTGATGAGCGTGCTGTTTGAGCGGCTGTTCGTCGGTCTGATTAATAAATTCTTTGCCGGATTGGAGCGATTGTAGATGATAGAACTTAAAAACATATACAAAAGCTTTGACGGAAAACAGGTTTTAAAGGATTTTTCGCTTGAGGTCAAAAAAGGCGAAAAAATTTGCATAATGGGAAAATCGGGTTGCGGTAAAACTACGGTAATAAATTTGCTGTTGGGGCTTATCGCTCCGGATGCGGGCGAGGTCAAAAATCCTTATACAGCCGCACCGGTGTTTCAGGAAAATCGACTTTGCGAAAATTTTTCGTCGCTTGCGAATGTAAAAATGGTGTTGCCCGACAAAAGCAAAAACACAGCGGCAGAACTTCTGCGTGAGTTAGAGCTAGGTGATGATATGCTTCGCCCTGTGAACGAGCTTTCGGGCGGTATGAAGCGTCGCGTTGCGATTGCACGCGCCCTTGCCGCGGATAAAGAGCTTTTACTGTTGGATGAGCCGTTTAAGGGCTTGGATGAGGCAACGCGCGCACGGGTTGCCGATGTTATCAATCTAAAAGCCGCCGACAAAACCGTTGTGCTGGTCAGCCACGACCCCGACGAGGCTGAATTGCTCGGAGCGCGAATCGTAACGCTCTCTTATGAGGTGTAGTATGGTTAAGCATCCAATTGAGCCGTTATATGATGAGCACTCTGAAGTGTTGATACTCGGTAGCTTTCCGTCGGTGTGCTCGCGCGAGCAGGGCTTTTTCTACGGACATCCGCAAAACCGTTTTTGGCGTGTGGTTGCTGAGGTGTGCGGTTGCGCCGTTCCCGAAAGCATCGAACAGAAGAAGGACTTTTTGTTATCTAATAAAATTGCTCTTTGGGACGTGCTTGCGTCTTGTGAGATAAAGGGCAGCAGTGATTGCTCCATCAAAAATGCAGAGCCAAATGATATAACGGAAATTCTTAAAACTGCAAACATACGAAAAATTTTCGTAAACGGCAAAACGGCAGAGAAATATTATAATAAATATATAAAGGACAGTATAGGGCGTGAGGCGATATCTCTTCCGTCCACCTCGCCGGCTAATGCTGCCTATACCCTTGATCGCCTGAAGTCTGCTTGGCTTCAAATTAGGCAATAAAAAACCACCGAAGTGACACACTTCGATGGTTTTTGCTATTTTATAGTAAATATATTTGATGCACCCGAATTGGTTACGATGCGGTACTGTCCCGACGGCAGAGGTATATCGAACTCATCCTCTAAATCGAAATTTTCTTCACGGGTTGAGTTAGGCTCAATAATAAGAGCGATCGAGTAAACATAGTGTTCTTCGCAGTTGCAGTCTACGATCTCCCATTTTCCGTCTGTAAGCCTTGCAAGATATTGTTCTTCGCCTATGGCGGTTTCTTCGTCTGAGGTGTTTGTTATAGTGTATTCGATATCATCGACGTGGGAAGGATACTCTTCAAACTCAGTTTTAAAAACCAACCGCTCGTCATGGGTGTAGTAATGCCCGTAGGTTTTTGTTTCCTTGTTGTAGGTGGCGAGCACACAGTCTTCGGTAAGGCGTTGCTCCCAAGGGGAGGATTCGTCATTACAAGCGCAAAAAGATAAGCACAAAATGCCTGCAAGAAATATGCAAAGGGTCTTTTTCATATCGCTGCCTCCTTTTATTCATCCAGCTTGAGCACAGCCATAAACGCTTCCTGCGGAACCTCGACCGAGCCGAGCTTGCGCATACGCTTTTTACCTTCTTTCTGTTTCTCAAGCAGTTTTTTCTTTCGCGTTATGTCGCCGCCGTAGCACTTGGCAAGAACGTCCTTGCGCATAGCCTTTACGGTCTCACGCGCAATTATCTTACCGCCTACGGCAACCTGTACCGGAACTTCAAACAACTGTCTGGGAATGAATTCTTTAAGTTTTTCGGCTATTTTTCGTGCACGGGTATAGGCGTTATCGGTGAACACTATGAAGGACAGCGCATCGACGATATCGCCTGCAAGCATAACATCCAGCTTTACAAGCTTTGATTCCTTATATCCCTTCGGTTCGTAGTCGTAGCTGGCGTAGCCGCGTGTGCGGGATTTAAGTGCATCAAAAAAGTCGTATATGATCTCTCCTATCGGCATTACATAGTGAATGTCGACACGGTCACCCATATACTGCATATCTATATATTCGCCGCGGCGTTCCTGACACAGCTCCATTATGGTGCCTACATAGTCGCTAGGACTGAAAATGTGCACATCTGCAATAGGTTCAAACGATTTTACAATTGTTGCAGGGTCGGGATAGTTTGTAGGATTGTCTACATCCAGAGTTTCGCCCGAGGAAAGCTCAAATTTATAAACAACGCTCGGCGCGGTGGTGATAAGGTCAAGGTTATATTCGCGTTCAAGGCGCTCTTGAATTATTTCCATATGCAAAAGTCCGAGGAAACCGCAACGGAATCCAAAGCCCAGCGCACCGCTGGTCTCAGGTTCAAACAGGAGCGAAGCGTCGTTAAGCTGTAGCTTTTCAAGCGCTTCGCGCAGGTCGGTGTAGCGTGCGCCGTCTGCGGGGTAAATACCGCAGAAAACGACCGGATTGACCTGTCGGTATCCGCTAAGCGGTTCGTCCGCCGGCTTTTCGGCAAGTGTTATGGTGTCGCCCACGCGGGCGTCGCTTACCGTCTTAATAGCGGCGGCAAGGTAGCCTACTTCGCCCGCTTCAAGCTTATCACACGGTTCGAGCGAGGTGGCGCGTTTGCGTCCCAGTTCAACGGTCAGATATTCAGCACCGGTAGCCATCATTTTTATGGTATCGCCCGCGCACAGCGTGCCGCTGACGACGCGGAAGTATACTATAACACCCTTATAAGGGTCATAATATGAATCAAAGATAAGCGCCTTAAGCGGAGCCTCACGGTCACCCTCAGGAGCAGGGACATCGGTTACGATGCGCTCAAGTACTTCTTCAATGTTTATGCCGCTCTTGGCGGAAACAAGCGGAGCGTCCTCAGCGGGGATGCCTATTACATCCTCTATCTCCGCTATTACTCTTTGCGGGTCGGCGCTCGGCAGGTCTATCTTGTTTATGACCGGCAAAAGCTCAAGCCCGTGGTCAACGGCAAGGTAGGTGTTTGCCAGGGTCTGGGCCTCGATGCCCTGTGAAGCGTCTACTACCAAAACCGCACCCTCGCAGGCTGCGAGCGAGCGTGAGACTTCATAATTAAAGTCAACGTGTCCGGGGGTGTCTATAAGGTTTAATTCGTAACGCTCGCCGTCCTTGGCGGTGTAATACAAAGTGACCGCGTGTGCCTTTATGGTTATTCCGCGTTCGCGCTCAAGATCCATGCTGTCTAAGATCTGATCTTCCATATCGCGCTTTGCGACCGACTCGGTCAGTTCCAGCAGACGGTCGGCAAGTGTGGACTTGCCGTGGTCTATGTGTGCAACAATGCAAAAGTTTCTTATGTTTTCAAGAGGAAACGACACTGCTTTTTCTCCAATCATTTATATATGTAATAATTATAGCAAAATACGGCGTTTAAATCAACTCACTCTTAACAAAATGTTTACAAAGATAAAAAATATGTTTATTATTATAATGTGAAAGGAAAGGGGCGCAGTATATGTCAGAAAACCGACTTAAAATATTAATAGCTGATGACGAGGAGCGTATAACCGCGCTTGTATCCGATTTTTTGCGTGCCGCAGGATATGATACGATAACAGCGGAAGATGGAGCACAGGCACTAAAAGCGTTTAGGGAAAATCCCGACTGTGCGCTCGTAATACTCGACATTATGATGCCCGAAATAGATGGTTGGCAGGTCTGCCGAGAGATACGAAAGGACTCGTCGGTTCCTGTAATTATGCTTACTGCCCGTGCCGAGGAGTTTGACCAGCTTATGGGTTTTGAGGCGGGTGCTGACGAATATGTTACCAAGCCGTTTTCCCCGGCGGTGCTTGTAAAGCGTGTAGACGCACTTGTGCGACGCGACAGGAAAGAGGACTCGGAAAAAGAAGACGGACTAAAAATAGATGCCGCTGCCTACACGGCGACGTTGGGCGGCACACCGGTCGAGCTTACACTTAAGGAGTTTGAGATATTGCGCTATCTTTATGAAAATAAGGGGCGCGTCTTCTCGCGGGAACAGATACTTTCTGCGGTTTGGGGCTACGATTTTGAGGGTGATTCCCGAACGGTCGATTCCCATATGGCAAGGTTGCGCACAAAACTCGGCAACTATGGCAATATGCACATAAAAACAGTTTACGGACTGGGATATAAGTTTGAGGTGTAGTCCTTGAAAAACAAACTTTGGTTTAGGATATTTATACGAATAGCGGCAATATTTGCGGTTTTTGTAGCGGTGCTTACGGTGTCTAACCGCGTGTTTTTGGTGCGCTTTTTTGAAACAACCGAGAAACGCTATCTGCGTGAGCAGGGCTATGTCATCGGTCGGCTTGACTTTAATGACAATAACAGCGTAGTAGAAACGCTCTCGGAAATAGGTGAAAAATACAACTTTGAAACCGAGATATATACCGACGGCGGCAAGGTGCTGTTCACATCCTACGGCAGTCAGATGCTCGACTATTACTATAAAGGGCACAACGGTTTTTTGATGAACCACAAGCCGCTTAAAACGCTCAAGACAGAGGTGTTGTCCGACGGCAGTGTTTTTGAAACTGCGGTGGATAACTATACCGATACGGAATATCTTGTATACCGCGTTTCGGTTTCGGATGATATAAACGCGGAACTGCGTGTACAGATGAATTTACTTGAAAACAGTGCGCATATAGCCAATCGGTTTATCACGATAATTGCGGTCATATGCTTGCTGGCCGCGCTTATATGGACGATCTTCTCAATACGTAAGTTTTCCCGCCCTATAACCGAGATGAGCCGAATCACCCGCGATATGGCAGATCTTAAATTTGACCGCAGAGTAAACGTTTCCTCGTCGGATGAGATAGGTGTGCTGGCTGAGTCGATAAACGAAATGTCTGAAAAACTCAGCGCAACGCTGGATGATCTTCGTCGCTCGAATGCACAGCTACGCGATGAAATAGAGCTAGAGCGGCAGCTGGATGTAATGCGCCGCGGATTCGTAGCCAATGTGTCGCACGAGCTTAAAACTCCGATCTCAATAATTCAGGGCTATGCGGAGGGGTTAAAGTTAAATATAAATTCCGATGCGAGAGAAAGCTATTGTGATACTATAATTGATGAAAGCAACCGTATGAACCGTTTGGTGCTGGGACTTTTGCAGCTTTCCCGTTATGAGTCGGGACAAATGCCCATCACGCGCGAGGGCTTTGACCTGTCGCAAATGGCAGACGATATGCTTACAAGGATATTTGGCGGCAGCGATATAAACATAGTGCGTCCGCAGTCGGGTGTTTTGGCCTTTGCCGATGTGACACAGACCGAACAGATTTTTAAAAGCATTTTAGAAAACGCACGCGCCCACACACCTGCGGCAGGCACGGTAAAAGTAGAATTTTCAGATGACGGCGAAGACATTCGAGTTGAGATACACAATACCGGCAGTCACGTGGCTGAGGAAAAGATGCCCGAAATATGGCAAAGCTTTTTCCGCGGAGAACAGTCCCATAAACGTGACAATACCCGCTTTGGGCTCGGCCTTTCAATAGTAAGCGCCATCTGCCGCGCGGCCGGCAAAAGCTGCGGCGTGTATAATACCGAAACGGGAGTTTGCTTCTGGTTTACGGTTGATAAGCAGAGATAATAAAAAACCGAATTTGGATTTCCCAAATTCGGTTTTTGCTATATATCGTGTTTTTTAAAGAATTTTCTGACAGCATTTTTATACGCTTCTGTGTCGGATGCATAGCTCATCCCGTGACCTGCACCGGGGACTACAAGCAGATCTTTTTCGGCTGTGCAGGCCTCATAGTTTTCAAAGGTCATCTGTATCGGCACGAATTTGTCGGCTCCGCCGTGGATAAACAGCACAGGAACGGTGTTTTCCTTGAGCGCCTCAACGGTCGAGTATTCATCACCGTCAAACTGGGCTTTTTTATTGCAAATGCGGTTGATTATGGGATATGCAAGCTTTTCCGAAAGACCGAGATTTTCGTTCATAACATGGGTCCATATCGCGTGCGGAGAGGTGAATCCGCAGTCGGCTATACAGCCACGTACACAGTCGGGCAGCTCGTATCCGAGTGTCATCAAAACGGTTGATGCACCCATCGAAACCCCGACAAGATATATAGGCAGGTCAGTTCCGAAGCGGTTTATAACATATGATATCCAGTCAAGGCAGTCGCGCCGTTCAAGCACCCCGAAGCCGATATATTCGCCGTCGCTGTTGTTTGTGCCGCGTTGGTCGGGGTAAAGGACCGCACATCCGCAGTCATGGAAAAACCGGCTGGACATTCCGTAATCTACCGGCCAGGAAGAGCGCCAACCGTGCATAGCAATAATTATTCGTTTTGGATCTTTGCAGGGGTAATAATGCCCTGTCAGGGTCAGTCCGTCCGAGCTTTGGATGGTAACCGTTTCGGTCGGAAGTGCGCGCGCATCGTCGCTTGCTTTTAATATATCGGGGATAGCAGGATCCTCCATCATGCCTCCGGTCATCCTGTTGCGCATGCTCATAGGAAGCTTTACGCCTTTTCGGTTTATGGCAACGGCACCGAAAAATTTCCCAAAAGCGACAACAGCACCGGCAACGGCGGCGGTAGCTGCGGCGACACCGGTTGCAGTCAGAGCAATTTTTGTGTTTTTCTTCATATATATCCCCCTTTCTAAGATTATTATATATCTTGACATTTATTATTCAATAATATTTTGTAAACAATAAATATAATATTTGTTGACAAAGGGTAAATAAGCGGTAAAATACTTAAAGAGGTGAAACAAGTGTACAAGTATGAGCTTCATATGCACACAAGTGAGGGCAGCGCTTGCGGACGTGCAAGCGTTGACCGTATGATAAAAAGATTTTGGGAACTCGGCTTTTCGGGCGCGGCAGTAACCAACCATTTTATCGGCGGAAATACCGCCATATCGAGAGAACTGCCGTGGGAGGATTTTGTAGAGCAGTACAGCAGGGCGTATTTTGAGGGACAAAGCACCGCAAAAAAACTGGGGTTCGATCTGCTGTTTGGTATAGAGCAGGGCTACGGTGGCGGTAAGGAGTTTTTAGCCTATGGCTTTGAACCTCAGTTTTTAACCGAGCGACCGTTTCTTCGCAATGCCGATATAAAGCTTTGGGCACAGGAGATACATTCAGTCGGCGGGTTTATCGCATATGCACATCCGTTTCGTGACCGGCCGTATATCAAAAACCCGAATGAGGTTCCGGATCTGTCGATAGTTGACGGCGTGGAGTGTTATAATTTTTGCAACCGCCCGGAAGACAACGAAAAGGCAAAAGCGGAGTTTTCCTCTGCGGACACCGTTATGATAGCCGGCAGCGACCTGCATAATGATGATTTCGAGGATGCTTTCGGCATATTGCTGCCGCAACGCGTTTCTACCGGCGCCGAGCTGGCTGCCGCTTTAAAAGAAAACAATTTTGAATTGTATTTAGGAAAAAGATAAAGCCTTTCCCCCGAGGGAAAGGCTTTTGCCATCACAACAATATAATTATAGCATAAAAAGCACCAAAGGTGTTAATAGAAAATAAGGCAATTTTTTTGTTTGCTTTGTCAATTGAAAAAGCGGTCCGCTGCGGTTATAATAAAGCCAGAGAAAGAAAGAGTTAAAGAAGATTCCAGAAACTTAAGAAAGGGGTAACTTCCGATGTACAGTATTATTCGTAAGAATTAACTGCAAAGGGGTGAGTCCAAAGATCTATTAAAACTTAAATCAAAAAACAAAATTTATATATAAAATTTTTTGGTGAGTCCAATGAAATAAATATACGAGAGCCGGGATTTCCCGGTTCTCTTTTTTTCTTGCTTTTTTATATATATGCGAGTATAATCATACTATAAATTATTTTACGGAGGAAGCTTATGAAACAGCTTTTATGTATATTGCTCGCATTAGCAATGATTTTTTCGCTTGTTGCCTGTGGAAAGGATAGCGAAGCAACCGGCGACAAAGAGGGGGAAACAAGCACATTTTCAATTCCCTCACAAACCGATGAATCTTCGTCGAAAAAAAGTGCGGCAGGTCAACAGGGCGGGTCTAAGACATCTTCTGCCGATTCGACTGCCTCTGCCGGAACGTCTGATACATCGTCCAAAAAGGTGTATATAGACGCAGACAAGGATTTTACCGGTCAGGTAACTATAGTAGGCCGTTGGCGTTGCCGCACCGAACAAAGGGGCGAAGAGCAGACCGACGTTTGGGACAACGGACAGTATTACATATTCGAATCAACCGGTGCACTTGAGGCTGATTATCACGGATATTCTATGATGGAATATGAGGGATATGAGTTTGAGGTCGAGCATGAAGCCACTACCTATAAAGAAGGTAAGCTGAAAATGAAATATGCCGGCACGTCTATAACACTC
>JAZOCW010000024.1:0-15432 GCA_045596705.1 Acutalibacteraceae bacterium | reverse complement strand
ACCTATTCTTACAGGTATTAATTTTGAAATATCAGAAGGATTTTTAAAGCTAATTGCAATTGATGGTTTCCGTTTGGCTATTCGTAAAGAGAAAGTAAATATAAATGATGATCTTAGCTTTGTTGTTTCAGGCAAAGCGGTTTCTGAGGCTGTAAAAATAATTACAGATGAAGATAGTGAGATAAATATTTTCATCGGCAGAAGACATATTTGCTTTGAAATTGAAGGATATTCATTTATTTCCCGTTTGCTTGACGGTGAGTTTATTGATTATAAGAAGACGATTCCTGCACAATATGCTCAGAAAATGAAGATCAATACAAGAGAAATAATTGAGATAATAGACCGAATTTCACTTATTATAAGTGATAATTTTACAACTCCCGTAAGATGCATCATAAATGAAAACGAAACTGTTTTCAGCTGTGCTACATCTGTCGGCCGCGCGACAGAACGCGCAAATATAAATTTAGAAGGAGCACCGTTTGAAATAGGTCTTAACAGCAAATATTTGCTTGAGGCCTTGCGCGCAGCAGAATATGAATCGGTAAAAATGTGTTTTAACGGCGGTTCCGCTGCAGTTGTAATAACCCCTGAAAGTGATGATTCATTTACATATATGATAATGCCGATGAGGTTAAAGTAATGGAAAAAATTAAAATAAATGGCGAATTTATAAAGCTTGACAGTCTTTTAAAATTTTCAGGACTTTGTGAGACCGGCGGTCATGCTAAATGTGAGATACTTGACGGCAATGTGTTTGTAAACGGCGAGGTCTGCACAATGAGGGGAAAAAAGATACATTCCGGAGATAAAGTATTCTTTGACGGTCAGGAGATCATTGTAGAATAAAATGACGGTAAAGGAAATAAATATTAAAAATTTTCGGAATTTAGCAGAAGTTTCATTTTTTCCCGATGAAAAGATGAATGTTATCTGCGGTCCAAATGCTCAGGGAAAAACAAATCTTTTAGAGGCTATATGGCTTTTTACCGGTGCTAAGAGTTTTCGCGGAGCTAAAGAAAACGAATTTATTTCATTTTCCGCCGAAGAGGCAAAACTGAAGCTTACCTTTTTGCGTGAAAACGTGGAAAATGAAGCAGAACTCGAAATAAGGGAAAGAAGAAAAGCTATTCTTAACGGAAATTCGCTTTCCTCACCCGGAAAATTGGCAGGCAACTTTTGCGCCATTGTTTTTTCTCCGCAGGATATTTCACTTGTAAAGGATGGGCCGGCGGTAAGAAGAAGATTTTTAGATACCGCTATTTTTCAGATATATCCGAAATATGCTGAGCTTAGTAAAAAGTATGCACGCGCAGTACAGCAGCGAAATGCAACGCTTAAAGATCTTTATTATCACTCTGAGCTTTCTTCACTTGTTGATGTTTTTGATGCTGAGATAGCCCAAAGCGGAGCAAAGATAATAGAATACCGAAAAAAATATATTTCATATTTAAAAGAAACAGTTCCGGAAATATATTTCGGTATTTCTCAAAACAGCGAAAACCTTGCTATATCATATGTCTGTAATTGCTCGGCTGAATATCTTGCAGAAAGGCTGAAAAATGCCCGCAGAGAAGATATGCGAACAGGAGTTACAAGCGTTGGTCCGCATCGCGACGATATAGAGTTTACAATAAACGGGAATTCCGCAAGACTTTATGGCTCGCAAGGACAAAAACGCTCGGTCGCATTGACACTTAAGTTAGCCGAAGCCGAAATTTTGAAAAAGCATACCGGCGAAGAAACGGTCGCACTGCTTGACGATGTTATGAGTGAGCTTGACCCGTCAAGACAGAATTATATTTTAAATCACATAAAAAATTGGCAGGTATTTATAACCTGTTGTGACCCTTCAAATATAGAAAATCTTTCAAAGGGTCGCATATTTACGATGAAGAACGGAGTATTAAGTTAAAAATGTATCTTCATATAGGTAAAGAAATGATTATAAAGACCGACGATATTGTCGGAATCTTTGATCTTGATACTGCAACCATCTCCAAGGCAACGAGAAACTATCTCTCGGCGGCGGAGAAAAGCGGAGATGTTATAAATGTTACAAACGAGCTTCCAAAGTCCTTTATTGTATGTAAAGAGTCTGACGGAAAACGCAAAATTTATATATCCCAAATATCGTCGTCCACGCTTAATAAGCGTTCAGAGCATATAAACAGCATAATAAATTGAGGAGAAAAAAATGAGTACGGAAAACATAACACCCATAACTGAAAATTATGATGAAAATTCCATACAGGTACTTGAAGGTCTCGAGGCCGTAAGAAAGCGTCCGGGTATGTACATAGGCTCAACGGGCGAGCGCGGTCTGCACCATCTCGTTTATGAGATAGTGGATAACTCTATAGACGAGGCACTGGCAGGACACTGTGACAGAATAGTCGTTGAACTTCTCGATGACGGAATCGTAAGGGTCGTCGATAACGGACGAGGAATTCCTGTCGGAATAAATCCGCAAAAGGGAATCCCCACCGTTACGGTCGTTTTCACAATTTTGCACGCGGGCGGTAAGTTCGGCGGAAACGGATATAAGGTCTCCGGCGGTCTGCACGGTGTTGGTGCTTCGGTCGTTAACGCTTTGTCCTCTTGGCTTGAAGTAGAGGTAAAGGACGGCCAGAATATTTATAAGCAAAGATATGAAAAGGGTAATATTGTGACCGAGCTTGAGGTAATTGGTACCACAAGCGAGACCGGAACAACCGTAACCTTTAAGCCTGACGCCAAAATATTTACCGATACTACAACATATGATTACGATACGCTTAAGACCCGTTTGCGCGAGCAGGCTTTCCTCAATGCGGGCATTCGTATCGAATTGCGCGACCTACGCACAGATGTATTTGAGCCGAAAAGCGATGAGTTCTACTATGAGGGCGGAATAAGGTCCTATGTTGAATTTTTGCTTGAAGGAATGAAAAAGGACAGCCTTAACAGTGAGGTTATTTATCTTTCCGGCAGTAAGGGTGACGAAACGGCAGAGATAGCACTGCTTTGGTCTACTGCGTATGATACAAAGATAATGTCCTTTGCCAATACCCTGCATACTATCGACGGCGGTACACATGAACAGGGCTTTAAACAGAGCCTTGCAAATACCGTAAATAAATATGCCTTTGATTTTAAGCACTTAAAAGAAAGCAATCCGCGTCTTAAGGGTGAAGATATAACCGAAGGTCTGGTTGCCGTTATCAGCGTTAAGCTGGCAGATGCTCAGTTTGAGTCACAGACCAAGGCAAAACTCGGTAATACCTCAATAGGAAAGCTTGTAAGAGATATTGTTAACGATAAGCTTTATCAGTATCTTGAGGAACATCCGTCTGAGGCAAAGATAATAATTGATAAATCTATTGCCTCTTCTAATGCCCGTGAAGCCGCACAAAAGGCTCGTGAAGCAACCAGAAACAAATCCGGCATAGGCGGCAAGACCCGTATGCCCGAAAAACTGACCGACTGTATCTCCAACGATCCAAATAAGACCGAGATCTTTATCGTCGAGGGAGATTCCGCGGGCGGTAGTGCCGTTGAAGGCAGAAACAGCACCTATCAGGCAATACTTCCGCTTTGGGGCAAGATGCTTAACGTTGAAAAGGCACGTGAGGACAAGGTCTACGGAAACGATAAGCTTACCCCCGTAATAATCGCGCTGGGAACAGGTATAGGTGAAAACTTTGATATTACAAAGCTTCGCTATGACAAAATAGTTATAATGGCCGATGCCGACGTTGACGGCTCGCACATCCGTACACTTCTTTTGACCTTCTTCTTCAGATATATGCCCGAGCTTATAGAGACAGGACACATCTATCTCGCGCAGCCGCCGCTTTACCGAATACAAAAGGGTAAACAGCATTTTGATGCATTTACGGATGAAGAAAAGGCAGCATATATTGAGCGTCTGGGCGGCAACGCCGATGTTCAGCGTTATAAGGGTCTCGGTGAGATGAACCCTGAACAGCTTTGGGAGACCACGCTTGATCCTGAAAAGCGAACCTTGTTGCGCGTAAATATGGAGGATGCCGCACTGGCTGATGAGACCTTCTCAACACTTATGGGTGACGAGGTCGAACCGAGAAAGAGATTTATTGAAGAAAATGCGATATTCGCAACAGATCTTGATATTTAAGGGGTGAGGGAAATGGCAAAACAGGAAAATGTATACTGGCCGGAAGACGAACAAACCAATATTCAACCGGTTGAAATAGTAGACGAAGTCAGAACGAGTATGCTGCAGTACTCGATGTCGGTTCTGGTAGGCCGTGCCCTGCCCGACGTGCGCGACGGCTTAAAGCCGGTACATCGCCGCATACTTTATACAATGTATGAAAACGGTCTTACTCCCGATAAGGCGTACCGTAAGTGCGCTGATACGGTCGGTGCCGTTCTCGGTAGATACCATCCGCACGGCGACGCATCGGTCTACGATGCAATGGTTCGTATGGCGCAGGATTTCTCTTTGCGCTATCCGCTCATAGACGGACACGGCAACTTCGGTAACATCGACGGATATCCTGCCGCCGCCTACCGTTATACCGAGTCTAAGATGAACAGACTTTCATTGCATATGCTTGACGATATCGACAAGGATACCGTTGACTTTTCACCTAACTACGATGACCGCCTTAAGGAGCCTCAGGTCCTGCCTGTCCGCTTCCCGCAGCTGCTCGTTAACGGTTCTTCGGGAATTGCTGTAGGTATGGCTACCGAAATACCTCCCCATAACCTTGGTGAGGTTATTGACGGAATGTGCTGTCTTATTGATAATCCCGATGCAGATCTTTCCGAATTATGCCAGCACATAAAGGGACCCGATTTCCCGACCGGCGGTATAATTATGGGTCGCGCAGGTATCCGTGCCGCATACGCGACCGGACGCGGCAAGATAATCGTTCGCGGTAAGGCTGAGATCGAGGAAACACGAAACGGCAAGTTCCGAATAGTTATAACCGAGATACCATATAAGGTCAGAAAGAAAGACCTTGTTAAGAATATATATGACCTTGCAGCCGACAAGCGAATTGAAGGAATCGAAGACGTTGTTGACTATTCTTCAAAGCGTGACGGCGGTATCCGTATAATCGTTGATATCAAAAAGGACGCTAATCCGCAGGTCGTTCTCAATAAAATATATTCATACACCGCTCTGCAGAGTACGTTCGGTGCAATTCTGCTCGCTATCGTTAACGGCAAGCCGCAGGTGCTCACGCTTAAGGAAATGCTGCAAAACTGCATAGACTTCCAGTGTGATATAATCCGCCGCCGTACAGAATATGATAAGCGTAAGGCAGAAGAGCGCGCCCATATACTCGAGGGTCTTAAGATCGCGCTCGATTTTATTGATGAGGTCATAAGCATTATCCGCAACAGCAAGACCATCCCCGAAAGTAAACAGGCATTGACCGATCGCTTTGGTCTGGATGACCTGCAGACTACTGCTATCGTACAGATGCAGTTAGGAAAGCTTGCCGGAATGGAAAAGCAGAAGATTCTTGACGAGTTGCAGGAAAAGCTCGACTTTATAAAGGAATGCGAAGCAATACTTGCAAGCCACGCGCGTATACTTGACATTGTAAAGACCGAGTCTTTAAATCTGCGTGATAAGTTTGCAGATGACCGCCGCACCGAAATATCCGATGTTGCGGGCGAAGTAGACATTGAGGATCTTATACCCAACGATGAATGCGTTCTCACCAAGACACAGAACGGTTATATCAAGCGCACTACCTCTGATACCTACTCGGTTCAGCACAAGGGCGGCCGCGGTATAACCGGCATGACCACCCGTGAGGATGACGTAGTTGAGAATATGTTTATCTGTATGTCTCACGATCCGATAATGATGTTCAGTAATCTCGGACGTGTTTACCGTATGAAGGCATACGAGATACCCGAGGGAAGCCGTCAGGCAAAGGGTATGAATATGGTAAATCTTCTGCCGCTTATGCCCGGTGAGAAGATAACCCGCATCGTTCCTGTAAAGGCGGATGACGAGGATTCTTACGTAGTAATGGTAACTAAGAACGGCACCATTAAACGTACCGCGCTTTCGGCATATAAGAACACTCGCTCGACCGGTATTATCGCCATCAATCTTGATGAGGGCGATGAGTTGGCATTTGTAAAGCTCACTACCGGAAATGACGAACTGCTTATAGCCACCAAGAAGGGTAAATCCATCCGAATAGACGAAAAGGATGCAAGAGAAATGGGCAGAACCGCCCACGGCGTTCGCGCGATCAAGCTGCGCGAGGGCGATTGCGTTGTTGCAATGACCGTAATTCGTGATGATTCGGTAATACTGACCGTGACCGAAACCGGCTACGGCAGAAGAAGCAATGCCGGAGACTATCGCCTGCAGACCCGCGGCGGACAGGGTGTTACAAACTATAACACTGCAAAATACGGCGACGTTTGCACCGTTTTGGACGTTACCGACGATGACGATATAATAATGATTGCCTCCAACGGTATAATAATCCGTATAGCCGTTAAGGAAATAAGCACCTTCTCGCGTCCTGCAAAGGGCGTTCGTGTAATGCGCGTAGCCGAGGGAGAGAGGATCCTCTCAATAGTTACGGCTGACCACAGCGATGAGGAGGAAACTTCGCACCCCGAAGAACCGGAGGAAGGCGCTTCTGAGTCTGACGAGGCGGCACAAGAGGAATAAAGAGGGATAAATTCTATGTATTACCCATATGGATTTGATCCGAAAGAGCAAATTGAAAAAGCAGCAGTAAAGCGGGCGGCGAACCTTTCAGGCGCCGCCTATTGCTGCATGTTTGTTTTTGACTTTGTTTTGGAGTTGACCTTAATAATAGGCGCGGCATTGGCGGGTATCAGTATGCTTGAAATACAAGGTCTGCTTGAAGATCCTATGATCTTATCTCTTATGCAGATTTTTCTTTCGATGCTGATGTTTACTTTGCCGTATATTTTGGTGGCAAAGATAGACAAAAAGCCACTTTCTGCAACAGCTGATTTCCGCCGCCCGAAAAAGGGTATGTTTTTACCGCTGGTTGCGGCAGGCGTTGGTATGTGCGCGCTCGGGGAGATAGCAACCAATATGTTTGCTTCGGTTTGCAGGACTATAGGTATTGAGCCTGCTTCCTCTGAGCTTTCTTTTGATACAGGTTTTTTCGGCGTAGTGCTGGCAGTTTTGATGGTTGCCGTAACGCCGGCGCTTGTAGAGGAGTTTGCTATGCGCGGCGTGGTTATGGGACTCGTCAAACCCTACGGCGAGGGCTTTGCTATAGTTATGTCGGCTATAATGTTCGGTCTTATGCACCGTAATTTAGTTCAGCTGCCGTTTGCCTTTGTGGCGGGACTGGGTCTCGGTTTTATAGCCGTAAAAAGCGGCTCTATATGGACCGCTGTTACCGCCCACTTTATAAATAATTTATTGTCGATAGTATCGCATTATTTAATGCTCGGCAGTTCTCTATCGGTACAGAACGCTTATTATATCGCCTTGAATATCGTAACGTTGACTGTCGGAATTGCAGGAATAGTTATTTCCGCCGCCCGCGATAAGGATCTTTTCGTTTTAGAAAAGGGAGTGCTTGATGCAGACGGTAAGAAAAAGGCGAAATGGTTTTTCTCCGCGCCGTTTATAATAATTGCGCTGATAATAACCGCTATTCAGACGCTTATGATACAGGTGATGTATTCATGACCGAGAAGTTTATGCACCGTGCGATCGAGCTTGCAAAAACGGCAGCCGAAATGGGAGAGATCCCTGTAGGCGCTGTGGTCGTTCGGGACGGAGAGATAATAGGCGAGGGCTATAATCGTAGAGAAAAACTGCGCTCCCCGACCGCCCACGCCGAAATAATGGCTATTGAATCAGCCGCAAAGACGCTTAACGACTGGCGGCTTAGCGGCTGTTCGCTTTATGTGACGCTGGAGCCTTGTCCCATGTGCGCCGGCGCGATAATAGGCGCCCGAATAGACGAGGTGGTTTTCGGTGCGTTTGACAAACGCGCAGGTTCCTGTGCGGGGGAATCGGTAATTAATCTGTTTTCCTGCGGTTATGATTTTGTTCCTACGGTTTACGGCGGGATATGTGAAAAGGAATGCACCGAGATATTGACAGATTTTTTCAATAATCTCCGCAAAAATGACAAATAATGATAAAAATTACATAAATTGTAAGAGATTGTTCCACGTGGAACAAAAGAGGAGGGTCGGTATGCAGAAAACAGAGAAAATTATACGGCAAGTAACCGACCTGCCCTTCGGCGTGTGCGGATTTGAAACCGTTGCAGATAAGCTTTTTGAATGTCGGGCGAAGGAACGTTTGCCGAAAGACCCGAAATCTATAATTTGCTTTGTTTTTCCGTATAAGGTAGAAGAAGCTCCGCCCGAAAACATTTCCCGTTATGCCGCCGTTCCCGATTATCATAAGGTGTGCGGCGGATTGCTTGAAACGATAAGCAAAAAACTGAAGAGCGAATATCCCGATTTTGAGTTTTGCGCATTTGTTGATAATTCACCTATTCCTGAGGTGAGGGCGGCCGCCTGTGCAGGCTTAGGTGTTATAGGAAAAAACGGTCTGCTTATAACCGAAAACTACGGAAGTTTTGTGTTCATCGGCGAGATAGTAACCGATATGCCGTTTGAAACAGCAAAAAATATGCCGCAAAACTGCATAAACTGCGGAGCGTGTGAAAAAGCCTGCCCCGTTATGCTGCAAAAGGGAAAATGCCTTTCGGCGCTGACGCAAAAAAAGCAGCCGCTCGCAGATGACGAGCAGCAGCTTATAATAAAAAGCGGTTGCATATGGGGTTGTGATATTTGTCAAAACGTCTGTCCATATAACAGCAAAGCTCAAAAGAGTGCGATAGAAGCTTTTTATGACGGTTATCGAAGCCGATACGAAAAGGGTGAGTCTATTTCGGGCAGGGCTTTCGAGTGGCGCGGCGAAAGGGTAATAAAACGTAACGCAGAGCTTTTAGAACAGGTCGCGGACGTCGTCGCGGCTGACACAGCGGCTGATGACCGCAAATAGGACATACAGAGCAAGAGAAATCGCCAAAGTTATTAAAACCGAAAGCAGGGGGCCTTTTACGAATTTATTTACTGCCAGCACCGTGCCGCCGACCGATAATACGGCACAAACAAGAGGTTTTATTAACCAGCGCGACACATCAAACGGCATTTCTGCCAGTTTTAACAGTTTAAAAATTCTTAACACGGCGGTATACAGGTTGCTCAGCACCATAATTATTAAAAATCCTGTCATTCCCATGTTCGGAACGATAAAAGGTATAAGCAAAAGCCGAAGTACCGAGTCTGAAACCGAAACGCGGAAGACGAAGCGTTGCTGATCAAGCCCTTTTAGCATTCCGTCGCAAACGCTGTCTATATACATTAGCGGAACAATGGGTGAAAGGGCACGTAGGAGTGCGCCAACTTCGGAGCTTTTATATATAAGCACACCGAGCGGCTGTGCGAGAGCAAAAAATACCGCCGCCAGCCAAAACGCGGAAACAGAGGTCAACGTCATTACCTTTTCGGTCGCGTAGCGTATCTTGTATTTTTGTCCGCGCGCTAAAGCCTCGCTCATTTCGGGGATAAGCAGCGTGGAGACCGAGTTTAAAAAAGAAGACGGGAAGAAAAGCAGCGGCAACGCCATTCCCTTTATCATACCGAACTGTGAAAGGGAGGTATCTGCTCCGCCGAAAAGCGCAAGATTTTTCGGAACTATTATATTTTCGGTAGTGCGCAGTCCCGAGTTTAAATATCTGCCTGCCGTTATCGGCAGAGCAATACCTATAATTTTGCGATACCCGCTTTGGAGTTTTTTGCCCAACTTAGACTTAATTTTTTTAGTGTCCAGCCTGAGTGACAGGCATAAAAACAGGCAGGAAAGTGCTTCTGCGGCGGTGTCGCCCAGCATTACGGCGGCACATGCAAATGAAAGTCCGTGTTTGGCAAAGCTTCCCGCAAGCATAACTACTATGATTATTCTCACAGCCTGTTCAAGCATTTGAGAAAGTCCCGAGGACATAGTCTTGCGCCGCGCAATAAAATAACCGCGCACACATGAGCTGACGCCCATAAACGGAAGCGAAAAACCTAGGACGCGGAGCGCATCGGCCGCGCGGATATCTGAAAGTATCCTTTCGGCTATAAAGTCTGCGCCGAAGTATGTAATTCCCAGCGTTACAAGGGCAATCAAAAGGCTGACGACTATCCCCTTTTTGAGCACTCTGAGTGCGCCTTTGCCGGAGCCTATTGCAAGCTCGTCGGTAACAAGGCGTGTGACAGCGGTGCTAACGCCGCTTGAAGCAAAAGCAGAAGCCAGCACATATATGGACAAAACCAATTGATAAAGGCCGATTCCCTCGCTGCCGATACGGGCGGCAAGCCAGACCTTGAATATTATACCTGCAAGCCGCAACACAAGCGCGGTGACGGTAAGAACGATCGCATTTTTAATGAATAAAACCTTTTTCAAACTTTCACACCTCTCATAACAGAATACGCCTGCAAATGAGCGGTTATGACCCAGAATATAACAAAGGAGAGATACCATGGCTACTCCGCTTGCCGAAAAAATAAGACCTAAAACCTTGGATGAGGTGGTAGGACAACAGCACCTGCTTTCAAAAGGCAAGGCACTGAGAAAAATAATAGAGTCCGGCGAGGTGCCGAACCTTATATTTTACGGACCGTCGGGAGTCGGAAAGACCACGGTTGCCAATATAATTGCGGCCCGATGCGGCAGAAAACTCTACCGCCTGAACGCAACGACCGCGTCGATATCGGATATCAAAGAGATAATAGCAAGTCTTGATACTATCGACGGTTACGGCGGAGTGGTGTTATATCTCGATGAGATACAGTATTTTAATAAAAAACAACAACAGATATTGCTCGAATATATAGAGCGCGGAGATATAACGTTAATTGCATCGACTACCGAAAACCCATATTTTTATGTATACGGTGCGGTTTTGAGCCGAAGCACGGTTTTTGAATTTAAAACCGTTACTACCGAAGATATTATTCCTGCGGTGGAGCGCGCATTTCGCCTTATAGGAGAGGAACGCGGAATTACGGTAAAAGCAGGAGAAGACGTGCTTAGAACAATAGCCGCAGGCTGTGGCGGTGATGTCAGAAAGGCGATAAACGCCGCAGAACTGGCGGTTCTTTCGGCAGAGACAGAAAACGGGATCGCAGAAATATCTAATGACAGCTGTCGCGAATTGTCGCAAAAGAGCGCAATGCGCTATGACCGTACCGGCGACGAGCATTACGATATAATATCGGCATATCAAAAGTCTATGCGCGGATCCGATCCTGATGCGGCCTTGCACTATCTTGCAAGGCTTCTGGAGGCAGGCGATCTGCCCTCGGCGTGTCGACGTCTGCTTGTTTGTGCCAACGAGGACGTAGGTCTTGCCTATCCCTCAATAATCCCGATAGTTAAGGCGGCGGTCGACACCGCGTTGCAGCTCGGTCTGCCCGAGGCGCGCATACCGCTTGCCAACGCGGTAATATTGGTGGCAACCAGCCCGAAATCAAACTCGGCATATATGGCGATAAATGAGGCTATGGCTGATGTTGCAGCAGGAAAGGCGGGCAGAATACCGCGAACCCTGCAAAACAAGCACTTCGACGGAGAAGATGCGGCGGTAAAAGGTCAGTTTTATAAATATCCGCACGATTTTAAAAATCATTATGTGGAGCAACAATACCTGCCCGATGAATTAAAGGGTAAAAAATATTATAATTTTGGGGATAATAAGTCCGAGCAGAAATTTTGCGAGTATTGGAGCAAAATAAAGTAATCTGAGAGGACGAGGCATATGCAGGAATATTTGCTGTCGAAAAGGGCGCTTTTGCTGTGGCGGCTGCGGCTGTTTGCAGTAGGAGTACCGATCTTCGCGGCGGGTGTTGCGCTGTGCCTCGTCTCTTTTTGTTTTTTAGCGCTGAGTATAGTATCTGCAGTTTTTTGCGCTGTTTTTGGTTTTTGGTATCTGCCGCGGCTGTATAAAAGCTATAAAATAACCGTTGACCGCGAGTTTTTGTGTGTAAAGCGCGGGGTGATCATAGAGACCGAAAGTGTTATGCCGTCGCCCAGGCTAGTGTCGGTAAGGCTTTTATATACTCCGCTTTCTTCGGCCTTGGGACTTTGCTGTGTGCAGTTTTCTGCCGCAAGGAGCAGGATATATATCACTTCGCTTGAGCGTGATGCGGCACAACAGCTGGTTTTATTGCTTCAAGGAGAGTGCGAGCATGAAAAAGCTTAGACCTCACCCGCTTATGATGCTAAATTACCTTTATCCTTATCTGTTTGTTCTTATAATACCAATAGTCCGTCGAGCACTGTCGCGCGCAGGAAGATACCCTTTAGTGTTTTTTGCCGAAACAGCGGCTGTTGTGTTGGTTTGTTTTGGCGTCGTTTTAAGATGGATATTGTGTAGGATCTACCTTTTTGATGATAAGATCATTGTAAAAAGCGGGATATTATTTCGAAGGGAGCTGATCATACCCTTTAAAAATATTTCCTGTGTGACCGAAGAACGCTCATTGCTGAATGCACTGTTTTGTGCAGTTACGCTCAGAATAGACACCGAAGCGGGCAAAAAAGGCAAAGCCGATCTTTTTGTGCGCATATATAAAAAGGATATAAAGTATTTTCAAAGTATATCTTGGAGTAATGAGGGGCAGAAGGTCTCTGTTTTGAGGGTGATCTTGATGGCGGCGGCAACCTCTTCGGTGGGTGTCGGCGCGCTTGTCGCAGCTCCGTTTATAAATAAAGTCGGCACACTGTTGAATGTCGGTATTTCCGAGTTGCTTATCGATACCGTCAACGATGCTAATAGGTATATGAGCGGCATAATCCCTCCTATCGTAAATACTATAACGCTGGTTTTCTTGGCACTTTATCTCATATCGTTTGTTTTCACGTTGGCGAAAAATATTTTTATGCGGGTATACCTGTCTGACAAAACGCTTCATATAGAAAAGGGAATGATAGTTCGTCGGAAAAGTGTGTTTAAGATATCGTCGGTCAATGCGGTAATTATCGACAAAGCACCGCTTATGCGCCTTCTGCGGCGGGCGAACCTTAAGATAAGCGTGGCAGGCTACGGCGCTGAAAGGGGCGAAAGCACTACCCTTGTTCCCTCGCTGACGCGTCGGGAGGGAAAGAAAATGTTAAACGAGTATTTTCAGATAGGTGACGGAAGGGATAAAACGGTAAAAGCGGACCGAAACAGCGAATGGCGTTTTTTGCGGTGGTATATATTTTTGCTTTTCTTAGTGGCTGTTGCGGCATATATATTTTCTGCGCTGTTTTCTCCGTTTAAAGATCTGTTTGTGTTTCTCGCACTTGTAGGGGTTTTTCTCATAGCCTATCTTATGTCGCTGGCTGAGTATAACTTCAGAAAGGAGTACCTGTGCACTTCGGTCGGCAGTCTGTTTATCCGTGTGGCACGGCGGTTTTCGGTATGTGAAATGTACTGCACAAAGAATCGCATAGGAATGGTGAAGCTCCGCCGTTATCCTATTGACCGCAGAATGCAGACCTGCAACGTAAAAATAATATTGCGCAACGAAAATGCCGACAGTATAGCCTTAAAGCATATAAATTATATAACGCTTAAAGAATATTATGGATTTTCGCGGTAATACTTTTAAAAAACGGAAAAAGAGGGAAAACAATGCTGCTTGACTGTATCAAGGCTTTTTTGGTCGGCGGAACGCTTTGTCTTATCGGACAGGTGCTGATAGATTATACTAAACTGACACCTGCGCGAATACTGGTCGCATATGTGGTATCGGGAGTAGTGCTCACGGCGGTAGGAGTGTATGAGCCGCTTGTGGAGTTTGCGGGTTGCGGAGCTACGGTGCCGTTGACCGGGTTTGGCTATAGTCTTGCAACCGGTGTAAAACAGGCGGTTGCGAGATACGGTCTGATGGGTGCGCTTGTAGGCGGTATAACCGCAACGGCGGCAGGAATAACGGCGGCAGTTGTATTTGGCTGGTTGGCGGCTATTTGCTCAAAACCAAAATCAAGATCATAGTGAATTTTTGCTTAAAAACGGTTCCACGTGAAAAATGTTCCACGTGGAACTTTTTTCTTTACAATCATATTTACAGGATATATAATAGAAATACAGATACCAAGGAGGACGTATGGGAAAGATTATTTCGGTTTTTAATCAAAAAGGCGGCGTCGGAAAAACTACGACAGCCGTTAATTTAACCGCCGCACTCGGCCTCGCAGGCAAGCGCGTGTTGCTGGTGGATGTTGATCCGCAGGGCAACTCTACAAGCGGATTCGGTATAGACAAGCAAAAGGCGGGAGCCACATCGTATGAGGTGTTGGTCGGTACAGCGTCGGTTGCTGCCGCAATTATAAAAACAGAGTATAAAAATGTCGATGTTGTGCCGTCAAAAAGCGATCTGGCAGGCGCGGAGATAGAACTTACCGATGTCGAAAATCGGGAAAGCCGACTTAAATCAGCATTACTGACGCTCCGCGACAGCTACGACTACATATTTATTGATTGTCCTCCCTCGCTCGGACTTATAGCTATAAATGCGCTTAACGCGAGCGACAGCGTTTTAGTTCCGATACAGTGTGAGTTTTTTGCAATGGAAGGTCTTTCACAGCTTATGGCGACAGTTCGTCAGGTCAAACGCGTCTACAACCCAATGCTTGAGCTTGAGGGCGTACTGCTTACAATGTATGACGGACGTTTGAACCTTACCCAGCAGGTCGTAGGGGAGATAAAGAAATATTTTTCTAAAAAACTTTATTCTACCGTTATTCCGCGCACCGTTCGCCTTTCCGAGGCGCCGAGCTTCGGAATGCCTATACAGTATTTCGATAAGCGCTCAAAGGGCGCGGACGCTTATAACAAGCTTGCTAAAGAGTTTTTAAAGAACAACAGAAAGTGAGGAACGAGGAGTGAAAAAGAGCGGACTCGGACGCGGACTTGATTCGCTGTTCGACCAGAACAGTACCGAAAAGGACAGCGTTTTAAATGTTAAGCTCACAGAGATAGAGCCAAACAAAAACCAGCCCAGACGTGATTTTGACGAAGCGTCTATATCGGAGCTTGCAGACAGTATTAGAGAGCACGGACTTTTGCAGCCTATTTTAGTACGACCGCTTATAAACGGAATGTATCAGATAATCGCAGGTGAACGCCGTTGGCGCGCTTGCAGGCTGGCTGAGCGTGATACTGTGCCGGTTATCGTAAAGGAGATGGATGATCGCCGCACAATGGAGGTTTCGATCATCGAAAATCTCCAGCGAGAGGATCTTAATCCCGTTGAAGAGGCGTTGGGCTTTAAGACGCTTATAGATACATATAAACTGACTCAGGATGAAGCGGCACAGCGTGTCGGCAAGTCGCGCTCGGCAATTGCAAATGCACTGCGGCTTTTGTCCCTTGA
>JAZOCW010000023.1:0-5851 GCA_045596705.1 Acutalibacteraceae bacterium | reverse complement strand
TTGGTTGCGGGGACAGGACTTGAACCTGCGACCTCCGGGTTATGAGCCCGACGAGCTACCATCTGCTCTACCCCGCGATATTGAGCGCTACTCTAGAGCGCTCTATTATTATACCACACAAAAAGCATTTTGCAAGTGTTTTTTTAACTTTTTCTTGCAACTGCTGTCTTTATCCCCTCGATCGACCGAAAAACACCTAATAATACAAGATTTACAAGCACTACGGTAGCGCCCGGAGGGGTGTCCAGCGCGAAGGACAGTCCCATTCCGCAAACAAAGCCCGAGACCGACACGCAAAGCGAGCAGAGAATTACCGCGCGGTAGGAGCTGCACAGTCGTCCTGCGGTCAGTACGGGGAACACCAAAAGACTTGATATCAGCAGCGCACCCATCATTCTCATGCCGATGACAACGGTTACAGCCGTCAGACAGGCAAGCAGGGTATCATACACCGAGGTTTTTACCCCTGTTGCACGGGCAAAGCTTTCGTCAAACGTTACTGCAAAAAGCTTATTGTAAAACACCGCGTAAAGCAACAGCACGGCGGCACACAATATAATTGCAACGGCAACGTCGTTGCCCGACAGAGTATATATGCTGCCGAACATATAGTTGTTGATATCGACGTTCATTCCGTGTGACAGCTTTGCCGACACTACTCCTATAGCGAGTGAGCTGCCCGAAACCACAGCTATTGCCGCGTCACCCTTGAGTTTGCCGCTTTGTCCCAGTTTTAGAAGCACAAAGGCTGCCAGCAGAACTGTGGGAACGGCGACCGCGAGCGGTGCGATACCGAGCGACAGCCCGATAGCCGATGCGCCGAAGCCGACGTGAGACAGTCCGTCACCCAGCATAGAATAACGCTTTAGTACAAGGCTGGCACCCAGCAATGCCGAGCAGACCGAGATAAGCAGTCCTACCGCTAACGCGCGCAGCACAAAACCGTATGAAAAGAAAGAAATAAGACTATCAATCATGGCAGTGCCCCCTTGCTAACATCTGACGACCGAGCGGTGAATGCACATAATCTGCAGATGAGCCGAAAAAGTAACCCTCGTTACCGAGATGCAGTATCTTGTTTCCGTAGTGAACGGCGCAGGATATATCGTGAGAAATTATAATGATGGTGATCCCATCGGCACGCAATTCTTCCATAATTTCGTAAAACTCGGCGGTAGCGACGGGGTCCAGTCCGGTTATAGGCTCGTCAAGCAACAGAACCTGTCCTGCGGCACAAAGCGCACGTGCGAGCAATACGCGTTGACGCTGTCCTCCGGAGAGCGAACGGAAGGATGAGTTTTTTATGTTCTCTATTTCAAGCCGCTTCATCATTTGAGCGGCGGTCTGCCTGTCCTTTTTTGAATAAAACGGCGAACGGCGGTTGCCGAGAGTGCCCGAAAGCACCACCTCGCGTACACTGGCGGGGAAATCGGACTGTATTTCGGTCGATTGGGGGAGATAGCCTATCTGGCTTTTTTTAAAGCCGTTAAATATTATCTCTCCGCCGTCGGGGTCTATAAGGCCGAGGATGATTTTCATAAGTGTCGTCTTACCTGAACCGTTTTCGCCGACAACATAAAGATAGTCGCCCTGTTCGACCGAGAAGTTGAGCCTGTGCAGGACCGAACGGCGGTTATAGCTTTTTTCAAGCTCTTTGACCTCTATCAGCGCCATTATGACAGCCCCCTTTCAAGTGCGGTTTTGTTTTGTTTCATTACATCAATATAGGTCATACCGTCTTTAAACTCTCGAAGAGTTACGGTATGCAGTGAGTGGAGTAAAAGCATCTCAGCTCCGGTTTCTTCACATACGGTGCGCGCAGCCGCCCCTGAACTGTTTTCGATGCAGAAAACATACGAAAGGTCCTCATTCCTTACCGCGTTGCAAAGGCGTATGACCGTTGCGGCGTCAGCATCTGCAAAGGTGTCACAGGCATCAAACGCCGCCTCGTAATCAAGCTCAAAATATTCGCAGAAATGTTTTAGCGGGAACCTGTCTGCAACCACGATTTTTTTGTGTGCCGCGTTTTCTATAACCTCTTTGGTCTGCTGTGCAAGCTCGGTTATCTCTCGGCAGTAGCTTTCAGCCGCGGCGATATATTCGGCTTTTCGCTGACCGTCGATGCTACAAAGGGTCTGTGCGATCAGATCAATTATTGTTTTTGCGTTTTCTGGCGAGGTCCAGACATGCTCGTCCTCGTGGTGATGACCGTCGCCTTGTTCGTCGTGGTGTTCGTGTGACACACAGTCGATCATTTTAACGGTGCTGAGCCCATCGGTATTTACCGAGTTCAGCACCCGATCTACCCACTCGTCCGACTCCCCGCCCGTGTATATAAACAGGTCGGCGTTTTCAATGCTTATAATATCGGCAGGTGAGGGCTCATAGCTGTGGGTGTGTGTGCCGGGGTCTATAAGCATTTGTATATCGGCGCGCTCGCCGGCGACCGCTCTCGCAAAATCATATGCGGGAAAAACCGTTGTAACTATACTTAGCTTATCGGTCTTGGCGGGATGACAGCCGCAAAGCGAGAGTATCATCACTGCCGCGACCGCTATGCACAAAAATTTTATTTGTTTCATCTGCTGCACTCTCCGCAAAGACCGTATAGCACCGTTTTGAATCGGTCGACCTTAAAGCCGTGCTCATCGGCGATATGATGGGACAGCTCGTCCATATGACTGCATTCAATATGAATAAGCTTTCCGCACTCCTGACAGCGAAGATGAAAGTGTTCGTGACAGCTATCGTCTGCGATAGAAAAGCAGGCGCTGTCGCCGCCGGTATAACGGTGAACAAGGCCGCTGTTCACAAGTTTTTCCAGGTTTCTGTAAACGGTGGTCTTGCCTATTTTTTCTCCGCGTGACGTGAGA
Organism: Acutalibacteraceae bacterium; assembly: GCA_045596705.1. Classification (GTDB taxonomy): domain Bacteria; phylum Bacillota; class Clostridia; order Oscillospirales; family Acutalibacteraceae; genus SIG589. The sequence goes on along the minus strand of JAZOCW010000023.1, from coordinate 2,978 downwards.
AGGGCGGTTATTTCGTCTGCTGTCATATGTGCCCCGCCGCATTCGCGCAAGCAGTCGTGCACGAGTGAGAGAGCCTTGGTGTTGTATTTCTTTTTTGTATACATATCATACATCCTTTAAATGAAAACGGTTTTCATTTTCATTTTATGATATAGCTGTTGCCTTGTCAAGATAATTAATGCTTGTAAAATGGCGTAAAATGTAGTATTATAAAAAAGTAACAATTTTGTAACCAAAAGGAGGAGTTGCCGATGAAAGCGGGAAATATTGCGTTTTCGGTGCTAAGACCAAAACGCACGACCGTCTTCGACAACATGCTCGATATTTTAATAGCGTTATTGCCTGCCGCCGTTGCCGGATGTGTTTACTTTGGTTTTCGCGCGGTTTTGTTGCTTTGCTGTTGCGTCTTCACAGCCGTTGTAACCGAATGGGGTGTGGGCAAGCTGCTTAAGGTGGAGTGCCACGTGACCGACCTGTCGGCCGTCGTATGGGGTCTGCTCGTGGGAATGTGTATGCCCGTAGCAATGCCGATACCTGCCGCAATGGTTTGTGTCGTCGCGGCTATAATAATACCGCATCTGATGTTTGGCGGTTATGGCTGTGAGATCGTAAATCCCGCCGCCTTTGGTGCGGTGCTCGCCGCTGTAGCGTATCCTACGCTCATAACAAAATACACCGATGCGTTTACGGGCTTTGCCACCGAGGTGACCCCCCTTACAGCCGAGGCGGGGACCTACACCGCGAAACAACTCCTGTTCGGCGCCCACAGCGGAGCGATAGGCTCTGTAGGTTCGCTGTTTTTAATGTTGGGCGCATTATATTTGTTTATACGCCGCGTGTATTCTCCGGTGATTCCTGTCATTACTGCCGGCTCGGCGGTCCTGTTTTCGTTGATATTCTCAATGGACATTGCCGTAGAGCTGCTGGGAGGCGGATTGCTGCTTGGTGCGATCTTTATGGCGCCGGCTCGTACTACCTCGCCCGCTAATACAACAGGTCAACTGGCATATGGCCTTGTGTGCGGTCTTATTGCCGTGCTCATACGCAAATTTTCAGGTGCGCAAGAGGGAATATATCTGGCGGTTTTAGCGGTCAATCTGCTTCGTCCCCTGTTCACCGCTATACCCGACTTTAACATAAAGGAGGAGCCGGAAAATGAAGTTGCCTGAGATCAAGTTTTTTCAAACCAAGCTTCATAATATAGCCGCTATAGCGGGTGCGCTGGTGCTGGCTGTGCTGATATTGCTCGGCGTAAATTCCCTGGCTAATGCACCGAAGAACGATATTTCTGATGTGTCCTCTGATATTTCAGACTCAGCTATTGCTGACGAGATGGATAAGGTGTCTTCCGAGGCGGAAGAAAGCGGGGTGGCACAATGAGAAAGCTTTTAAGCAATGCGGCATACGCGGTGATCGCGGTATTGCCGGTGCTGAGCCTTACAGGCGGGGCTTTGTCCGCGCTGTGTGCAGGGGCGGCCGTGCTTATATCGATGCTGCTTATGTTTGCGGTAACACTCGGTGTGCCTACCGTAATTCCCGAAAAGGTAAAAACTCCCGTGCTTCTCATAGCCGCCGCTCTAGGCGTTTCAATAGCGCAGATAATTTTAGTGTCAGTACCTCAGGGTACTCAGGCCGGAATATATATGCCGCTTTGCTGCGTATCTGTACTGCTTTTGTTCAGAAAGGTGGAAGCAGGGGCGGTTATTCCGCGATTGTTATCGACCGTTCGTCTCGGTGGCGTATACCTGGTACTCATAACTCTTATAGGCTGTGTGCGCGAGCTGCTTGGTGCCGGCAGACTGTTCGGCATTTCTGTAACCGAAAAACTAATAACGCCGATGTCGGTATTTGTGCTTCCGGCAGGAGCTATATTTATTGCCGCGGTGTTAATAGCCGTTTTCTCTTATAATATAAAGGAGGAAAACGACGATGCGTGATATTTTAATGTTGCTTTTAGCAGGTGTTCTGGTAGACAATCTTGTCTGTGTGCACTGCGTAGGGATAGTCGGCGGTGCGCTCGGTGCCGACACACTTCGCCGCTCGGCATTGCTGGGCGGATATGTGACGGCGGCATCACTGCTTAGCGTGGCGGTTTGTTATCCTGTTTATAATTATCTGCTTTTACCCATAGGCGGCGGATATTTTTCAACGCTTTTGTTCGTTTTGTGCTGTGCAAGCGCGGTGTTCGGCTCGGCGGCAATTTTTCCGAAACTGAGAACAGCGTTTACCGAGACCCAGCTGACGGTCGTTTTCGGAACTGCACTGGGCATATGCTGTCTGTCGGTGTTACAGAAAAACATGCTGTATTCGCTTGTGGCGGCGCTGTGCTACGGCGCAGGCTTGCTGTTTTTGATGTGCCTTTTCTTCTGTGCAAGGCTGTCGCTTAAGCCCTCGCGTGTGCCGAAGGCATTTTCCGGCTTTGCAATAGACCTTGTCATAACTGCAATAATCGCACTTGTGATATATGGAATAAAATAAGTAATTTTTATAAGTTAAGCAAAAGAACAGATTGTTTTCAAATTTGATTTCTTACCATGGGAGCGATGAATATGGATACACGAAGAGCAGTAGCTAATAGACTGTTGGAGCTTTGTGAGAAAAACAGATTATCTGTTAACGCACTTGCGCGAATATCCGCTGTGCCTCCTTCAACATTAAAAAATATTATTAATGGAGGAAGTCAAAACGCAGGGATCGTTACACTAAAAAAGCTATGTGACGGATTAGAAATATCCTTGTTTGATTTTTTTGATACCGAAGCGTTTAGAACGCTGGAGCAGGAAATAAAGTAGTGCGAAGAAAAAGCACCACAGGCTCGAGTTGAGCCTATGGTGCTTTTTTTGTGTAACGAATACTACCGGCAATGCCGGTAGTTCCAAAAAGCTTTAGCTATGAGTAGCAAAAGAATCCTCCTTCGTCTAAAATAGAAGAGGGTTTGCCAACCACAACAAAAAGACGAAGGAGGAATCAAGTATGAA
>JAZOCW010000022.1:0-23248 GCA_045596705.1 Acutalibacteraceae bacterium | reverse complement strand
TGTACCGTCATAACGCTTACACAGAACATTATAGCTGTCAATGCGAAGCATACGGCGTATATTACGGTTATTATCAATTCCTCATCAGGAACGACAAAGTTAGAAAGTGCGGTATAAATGAAGTTATAGAATGTAATGGGTACAAGACTGTAGCAGGTGCAAATGTAAATATGCTTTACATTACCCTTGCCTTCAAACAGTGTAGCCATACCCCAGTTACAAATTACCCACAACAGCACAAGTCCGACCGTGCCGAGGAGTACTATAAACGAGTTAAAGGTGGTCTTGTCAAATATCTGATACATGAAGCCGCCATACATCTGCTGAATGAAGCTTGAAATATAGAAAATGACAAGTATTATTGTCGCAAGTAGGACAGAGCCCTCTCCTTCGTAACGGATCTTTGTAAATCCTTCAAACGGATGTAATATACATCTGAACATCATAGAGAGATGATGGTTTTTAACCAGTTTAACTTCCTTTTTACCGGTTATATACAGCAACGCTGCCAAGCCGCCGACCAATACGACAATTATGAGGAAGATCCATGTGAAGTTATCGGTCAGATAGTCTGCACGGACAAATTCAAATGCATTAGCATAGGTGTCCTGATCGATTCCTATCTTTGCATACTCTAGGGCTGCTTCGTAATCCTCTTCGATCAAAGCTACCTTTGCCAGTCCGCGATATGCGAGCTGACTGTTTCTGTCAAGTTTGAGAACCTGCTCCCAAAGCGGCTTTGACTCGACATAGGCACCTGCAACAGTCATAGCCTGTGCCTCAAGCAACAGCTTGCCGTAATCGGTAATTTCATACACCTGCAGGCAATTACTTATACGGTCGGTTACGATAACCTTTCTGTCGGTGCCGAGGGCAATTGATGAAATACTGCTGGTCATACCCTTTTGAGATGCTGCACCAACGCCTCCGCCAAATACTGCTATCGGATTACAGTTTTGATCATAAATATACATACGGCCATAAGATGTATCTGCTGCGTACATAAAGCCGTCATTGCTTACGGTTATAGAAGCAAGAGAGGAAGTACGGTTGGTGGTAGATGCCGAACGGACGGACTTTGCCGCATCGGAGAACTGAAGACTGTCAGAAGATGCAACGCTGCTGGCCGTCTTATCCTTAAGAACATTAATACCGCCGGGACTCAACTTCTTCAACTGACCGGGATCAGTAGAGTAAATACTTGTAGCGCCGGTTGCAGTAAATATAAAGTCCTCGGTATCTACTGCAATATCGGTAAACTGGAAGGGCAAGGATTTAAGTCCCTGTGCCTTTTTAGTATCGTTACTGAATATTCGATCCCAAACCTTCTTAAAGAAATCGCCTAATGTAGAAGCAACGGTATTGGAACCGTAGAAGCTTGAAAACTCGCCGTCAGGTCCGTAAAGAAGTGCACCGTAATAAGAGCCTTCACTTACTACGTACAAATATCCCTTGCTGTCGATCGCAATACGCTTAGGTCTGTAAAGGAAGTCGTCGGGGATAACATCGGCTTCAGGCAATGTAAGAATATCAAGCACTGTGCCGTTAACATCACATACCACAACACGTTCGTGTACAGTGTCGGCTATGTATATTGTACCGTCATCTTTTGCGAAAAGTCCCAAAGAACCGGTAATATCAACCGGTTGACCCTCGTAGGTCATATTGCTTATAACTCCCCTAAGGGTCAGATCCGGGTTAAGCAATACCAGACGTCCGTTGCCGGTATCTGCTATATAAACATTACCATATGAGTCTGTGCATACATCGTTGGGTTCAGATAAGGGGCCTATGCCCAGTGTGCCGCCATCTATAGAAGTATAATATTCATAAGTGGCACGCTGCGAAGCTGTTACCTTCTGACCGTAACCGTTCCATATAGTATAGCTATCGTACGGTACAGTCTGAACATCGGCTGCTGAAACCGTTGTGCCAAGGCACGAGGCTATCAGCAGAACGACCGTTATTACGGTGAGACAACGGTGCAGCATTTTAAATTTTGAATTTTTTGTTTTCATAAACAACCTCCAAACTGTCGGGTTACTTAATACCCGAGCTGCTCATTGTCTTACGTACACTACCCTGAGATACCATATATACAAGTATCGGGGGTATCATCATTATTACCGTTACCGCCATGGCAGAGCCCTGTCGTGTAAGACCGCCGCCTGCAATGGTGGATGCCGCCGCAGGAAGAAGTTTCAGTTCTTCACTGAATATAGTACCCGCTGGCTGTATGGTCCACATATCACGGAAGGAGAACAAGGTAAGTGTTAACCAACCGGGGCGGACGATGGGCATTACAAGCTGCCAGAAGGTTCTCCAAATGCCGGCACCGTCTATTCGTGCTGCTTCAATAAGTGCGTTCGGAACCGCAGCATCCATATACTGCTTCATAAGGAATACACCCATTGAAGAAGGTATAGCAGGCAGTATGTATACCCAGAAAGTATCGATCATTCCCATATAGGAATAAATAAGATAACGCGGAATAGCAAGTGTGTATGCGTTGTAAAGAAGTGAAAACTGAACTATCGAGAAGATTATCTTCTTTCCGCGTATATTCGACTTTGAAAGTACAAATGCGCCCATTGAAGCGACAACAACGTGAAGCACGGTTGTTATTACACTGATGAAAATACTGTTGAACACGTAACGCGAAAGCGGAACCGACAAGTTATCAAGCAGTGAGGGCAATATCGTATAGTTTGCGATAGTGGGACGTATTACAAAGAAGCGAGGCGGGAAAACAAGAAGTTCATCCAACGGCTTCAATGATGTAACTATCGAATAGATCATCGGCAGTATGGAAAACAGACCGAAGAGTATCAAAAACAGTGTATAGAAGAAGTTACCGGCTCTTGAACGGGTAAATCTCTTATACTGATCTCTATGGGAAGCGCGCAGCTTATCCGCATGGAAATAGTTCTTTTTATATTTAAACATTTTTCGCGCTCCCTCCCTACTTACCGGCAAGATTGATCAACTTAAACATAAGCTGCTTTGTAATCGCCATCAAAGCAAACAGGAACACCGACATTGCTGCCGCATAACCCATTTCATATCGGGCGTTACCTACGTCTGCCAGTAACGAAACTATGGTATCAACACTGTTGTTGACCGAAGGATAGCCGCACAATTCGATAACAACTGCACTGACAGAGAAAGCTGACTGTATCTGCATAACGCAACCGAACATAAGTATTTCTCTCATGGACGGAAGGGTTATGTACCAAAGCTCATGCCAACGGCTGCGTACACCGTCAATAGCACCTGCCTCATAAAGTTCGGGGTTAACATTCTGCAAACCGGAAATGTTTGACAGGAAGGTTATACCCATGCTCAGCCACAACTGAACAATGATTATAACAGGCATTGCATAAGACGGAGTCTTAAGCCACTGGATCGGATCTACTATAAGACCCATAGACATTAAAGTACTGTTTAAATATCCGTAACTGTCACCGCTGAAAAGTATCTGCCAGATGAAGTATGCGTTACCGGTGAGAGCCGGAGCATAAAACAGGAAGGAAAGCAGGGTGCGGATTGCCGGACTGAATTCATTAACCATCCACGCAAGCACGAATGCGAGCAGAAAGCCAACCGGACCGGTGATAATAGCAAATATAAGGGTGTTTCTCAGTGTTGCCGGGAAAACGTCATCCTGAACGAACATACGAAGGTAGTTGTCAAGACCGGCCCAGGTGGGCAGTGAAACGGCATCAAAGTTGAAGAAACTGAGAATTACCGATGAGATAACCGGCAGAACCGTAAACAGGAAAAACAGGATAAAGAACGGAGAAAGCATAGTATAGTATGCCGCCTGTTCTTTACGTGTACCGTACCTGATAGAACTGCTGGTTTGTTTGATTTTCTTTTTCATTCTAATTCACACTCCCCACAATTAATCAAGACCGTACTGTTCACGTTTTCTTTCGATTTCGGCATTGCCGTTATCAGACCATTTAAGGATCATATCCTTGGAATTCTTACCGTTGTTAACAACATTCCAATAAGCCTGGTCGATCATACGGGCGGTATAATAACCACCGGCGACCTCTTCTATCTCACGCAGATTTTCCCACTGTGACATAAGGTTCGCAAGGCTTTCTTTATCCCAAGCCATCTGTCTGAGAGCTTCTGGATTGGCGGTAGTTACACGACCCGAAACACCGAGTATAGATTCGCAGTTGTTGGAATAGCGTAACTGAGTGTCGGCGGAAACCCACCACTTAAGGAATTCCCAGCCGCCTTCGGGATTCTTGGAAACATTAAGTATTCCGCAACCCGTACCGGAGCCGGCCTGTGTATTATCAATAGTACCGTCGGCCTTTACGGTTCCGGGGATCTCAACCATCTTCCATTTCTCTGCAATTTCAGGTGCAGCCATGGTCAACTGTGCGTAATATGTGTATCCTACGATACCCATAGGCATAGTTCCAAGGCGGAAACGGTTGAAGAAGTCATATGTAATGGGGAACTTATACTCAGTATAGAGTTTGGTCCACCATTCAAATGTTTCAATAGCAGTTGCATTGGTCAGGTTAAGACCGTCAAGCTCGTCGTTATAAAGCTTGGTGCCGTTCTGCAGAAGCAGAGACGGGAAAATACTGAACGAAGCAACACCAGCGTTGGTCTGTGTGCTGGATGTTATCTGAGCATACGGCATACCAACCTGATAGTTGTTGCGCATTATTATAGCAGCTGCGTACAGGAACTCATCCCATGTTTTCGGAGGTGTAAGACCCATTTCTTCAAATACGTCGGTACGGTAATAAAGCATACTGAAGTTTTGAGTATCGGGCAAGGCGTATACGCCGCCCTCAAACTGATAGGGTACTACAGCGTCCTTGGATATGAAATTATCGAGAACCTGCTCATAATCATCAAAGGTAGAAAGGTCATACATTGCACCGCGAAGTGCGAGGTTGACCGGTTCGGAACGTGCCATATGCAATGAACAGTCAGGTCCGTTGCCGGAAAGTATAGCCTGAATATATGAGGCGTTGGATATCTTTACGTTAACGCCTATTCCCGTTTCAGGAGTGAACGAGGACTGGATAAGGTCATTAAGTACGCGAACCTGATCACGGCCCCAGTTAACCCAAATAGTTATCTGCTCCTCGGTATCAATATCACCCGAAACGTTATTATACTTACTGCTGAAGGAAGAGAGGAAACGCTTGAAGGAGAAGGACATGCCCTCAAAGAAGCCTGCCTTTGTACCTTCAACCTCTTTTCCGGGCTGAGCAAATACCATATAGTCGATATCAAGCGGCAACGACATCATCTCATATACGAGAGCGCTTACCGAGCTGTAGTTGTTATAGTACTGACCTACATACTGATGAGCAGTATAAGGGAACTCAAGCATGCTCTTCATAACCTGAGCAAAAGCACGTATTGTAGTAGCGTGAGTACCGCCGGTCTTGCCGTAGAGATCCTCAAGAGCATAGGATATGCGATAAAGCTCATCCATATCCGCCTTGAGTGTATCGTTAAATCCGGGGATTTGACCGAAAAGCTCATAGTCGCGTGATGCGTCAGGAGATTCACCGGTTATCTGAACTATTTTACGGTAGGTGTTACCTGCGCTGTAAATAACGTTTTCCAAAGCGCGGGCAAGATCAGCAAGCTCGCCTATGGTAACATCCATAGAGATGGTATGAGGACCTGCTTCGAGATAGAAGAGCATTTCCTCTCCGTCCGAAGTACAAAGCTCCTCATATTGCCACTTGGCGTCATACTCGAAAGTCGTATTGGTTGCCTCTGTAAACGGAATTTCACCGTCAATATATATTCTTCTGTAAGAGTTACCGTTAAGAATAGCTGCCTGTCTAAACTTTATACCCAACTTATAAAGACCGCTCTGCTCAACATCAAAAGACCAGGTGATACGGTCGCCGGGCGAACTCCAGTTGGTAGAGCCTATGTAGTTGATACGGCTTACATAGGGACTCGAAGGAGAAACGCTGGGGTCGGTAGAATCGGACTTCGCAACAAGAGAGTTAGTGCTCTTATAGGTAGCCTTTTCTGCCTCGATGCGGATAGGTTCACCCGAATAATTGGTATAACCCAATTGTGCATAGGTCTGCTTTACGGTTTCGTAATCAGCATATCTTACAGGTTTTCCGAAAACGAGTTTGGAAAGAACGAAGGGTTCTTCATAAGACTCTATCTCGATAGTATGTACACCCGCGCTAAGAGCAAACTCATACGGATCGGAAACAAGACCGGACGGATCGGAAACATACCACTCGGTAAACATTATTTCCTCGATCTGTTCAGCAGTAAACTCATTGCCGACACCGTCAGAACGGATATCGCCTCCGTCCTTCCATACGCGGGGAAGTTCGACCGCGTCTACGCCGTCAAACGGATAGGCACCGTCGATCTTTATACCCACCTGGATCGGGTTGTTACGGTTTTTGATTCCCTCGTAGTGGACCAGAATGGAATACATTCCGGAAACGGGAATATTAACCCTGTAGGTTACCTTTCCTTGTCCGTTGCTCCATTTAAGGACATTTGTATGTCCTTCCAGCTCAGCAACACGCTCAACAGTGGCGCCTTCACTAGAGACATAATCACCGCCGGCAACAGTAACTTCACCCGCAGCATCAGGCATAGACTCATTAGCAGAACGGTAGCTGTCATAATCAGCTAAGCCATCCTTACGAGTCGCCGCAACGGGTGCTTCCGCAGCCGGTGTTTCGCCGTCAGCCGAAACGCCTACATAACAGCAGCAAAACAGCATAACGACAGTAATCATCAGGCAAATAATTCTTTTCATCGCGTACCTCCGTTTAATAGTTCCCAAAAAAACAGATCATATCTTACTAATACATATATAGATATGCAAAATCAGACATAGATCGGCTTATGTATTGAGATGAAATATTGGCAAAATAAATAAAACCGCAACCAAACCTCTACCGGTTTGTGAAAATTGACTAACAAAATCACCGATTTTATAATATACTGCCATTTTCTCTATCCATTTTACCATATTATCAGCATAAAAAAAGTCTAAACTTTTCCTAAACTTTAGAAAAAACTTAGACCTTTTATTGATGTTTGTTTTTTATTTGTGCAAAACTCACAATAAACTACATTTTTTAACCAACAAAATGAGTTCTCCTCGGCTTTTTATGTTGGCAGAAGTAAGCATCTTTTTTATTCTGTACTTGACCGAGCTTTGAGATATGAAAAGTTGTTCTGCTATTGCTGCAGTATTATGACCGCCGGCCAAGCTTTCAACTATTTTACGGTCGATATGATCCCAGCCCCGCACCAATTCCTCAGCCTGTAAAAAGGTGATGTCAAGTCCGTCGGAACGGCAGGGTGCTATTCCGCGCGGTGCAGGAGACGTGACAAGTTTAAATGGGCGCAAAGCCGTGGATTTGCGTATTACCAATCCACAGTGCACAGTAGTGCTTACGCGATAGGTGTCTTTGTTTTGTTTTAAAAACTGGCTCAGCTTTACAGCCTCCTCGCCAAGGCGCTTATAATCAACACGAACCGTGGTGAGTGACGGAGAAAAATACTCTGCCATTTTACTGTCCCCGAAGCCGACCACGTAAAGCTGTTCCGGCACCGACATCCCACGCTTTTTTAGAGATGACATAAGACAACCCGCCTCAACATCCCGAGAGCAAACTACCGCATCGTAATTTTGCGATTGTCTGATAAAAGCGGAAACTGTATTGGATACATCGACCCCTTCATACACCTCGTAGATACCAACCCCTACAATGCGTGCACCGTTTATAAATGCCTGCTTTTTGGCATCAAAGGACATGCGCCCGTTTTTACAGCCCAAAAACGCTATCCGTTTTTTACCGCACTTTTTAAGATATTCAACAACCGACAGCATAGCCTCATCATAATCAAAGCTTACGTTGCCAACGGTCTCCCTGTTATTGAACGAAATCGGAGCATTTATGACTAACGGTTCGGCGCCCGACGCCCGCACGCGATGACATATGTATTCAAACCAACGTTCGGAATAACCTACGACCAACACCACGGGCCGCTTCGCAGATTCGTCTGTCCTTATAGACAATGGAAACTCCTCAATTTTTAAGTTTTTCTTATCTGCTTCGCTTTTTATTCCCGCCAATATGTCATTGACCCAAAATCCGTCCAATCCGGTCTGCTCGGAGATTACATAAACCGACAAAATATCACCTCCCGATATACATATTATATAATATAAGGTATCAAATTAGCAACAGATATTTTGCGTTTGCATTACAATAAGATTATGGTATAATACTAATAATTATTAAATATAAAGCTTAAAGGTGTTTACTTATGTGCGGATTCGTAGGTTTTACAAATAAAATAAATGATGACGGCACCGTTCTGTCCGAAATGATGGAAAAAATAATCCATCGCGGACCTGATTCCGACGGCAAGTATTTTGACGACAACATATGTATGGGTTTCCGAAGACTCAGTATTATAGACCTTGCCGAAGGTGATCAACCCATATATAACGAGGACGGCAATCTCGTACTGACCTTTAACGGTGAAATATACAACTACCGTGAGCTTCGTGAAGAACTTAAAGCTGCAGGTCACATTTTCAAGACCAACTCAGACAGCGAGGTGCTTATTCACGGCTTCGAGCAGTACGGCGCCAAGCTGGTCGATAAGCTTCGCGGAATGTTTGCCTTTGTTATATATAATAAAAACGACGGCTCTCTCTTCGGTGCGCGCGATATATTTGGAATAAAGCCGTTTTACTACACCGAAATGGACGGAACGTTCATATACGGTTCTGAAATAAAGGCTTTTTTATGTCATCCGCAGTTCACAAAAAAGCTTAACGAGGATGCGCTTTCCCACTATATGTCCTTTCAATACTCACCTACTGAGGAGACCTTCTTTAAGGATGTTTATAAGCTTCCGCCTGCACACTGTTTCATCTACCGCGACGGCAAAATGGAAAAGACCCGCTATTGGCGTCCGAATTTTTCGCCCGAGCAGGGTGCGCTTGAATACTATGCCGACCTAGTGGACAAGCAAATACGTGAATCAGTACAGGCGCATAAAATTGCTGATGTTGAGGTCGGATCTTTCCTTTCAAGCGGAATCGACAGCAGTTATATAGCACAAGCAGCTAATGTGGACAAGACCTTTACCGTAGGCTTTGAGAGCGAAAACAACCAATATAATGAGATAAATTACGCCAAGGACTTTGCAAAGGTAATCGGAGTGGAAAATATCAGCAAGGTAATCACCCCAGAGGAATACTGGTCCACATTCCCGAAAATACAGTACCATATGGACGAGCCTCTTGCCGACCCCGCCTCTATTGCACTGTATTTTGTTGCAAACCTTGCCAGTCAGCATGTTAAGGTCGTGATGTCGGGCGAGGGCGCAGACGAATTATTCGGCGGTTACAGAATTTATCAAGAACCGATAACCACCACTTTTTATGATATGCTGCCCTTCTTTATACGCAGAGCGATCGGCAAGATATGCTCAATTCTGCCGCAAAAGCACGGTATTAACTACCTAGTTCGCCGCGGCAAGACCATCGAGGAGCGTTTTATCGGCAACGCCAGCATTTTTTCACCTGCCGAGCGAAAAAAGGTATTGCTTCGTGATAACGGTATTGCCCCGAAGGTGCTTTGCGATAAATTTTACAGTGAGGTAAAGGGTAAGGACGATATTACCAAGATGCAGTACCTTGATATAAATATGTGGCTTATGGGTGACATACTGCTCAAGGCAGATAAGACCAGTATGGCAAATTCACTCGAACTGCGAGTTCCTTTTCTTGATAAAAAGGTTATGGAGTTGGCAGAAAAATTGCCGCTTGAGTGTCGCGTTAATACGCGCACTACCAAGCTTGCTCTCCGTAAAGCGGCTGAACGCACCCTGCCAAAGCGTACAGCCGAAAAGGATAAACTCGGCTTCCCCGTTCCGATACGCGTATGGCTCAAAGAAGACAAGTATTACAGCATTGTAAAAGAAGCGTTTGAGAGTGAGTCGTCCAAAAAATATTTTGATACAAAACGGCTGATGCGCCTGCTCGACAACCACAAAACAGACAAGCAGGATAACAGCCGCAAGATCTGGACGGTTTACACCTTCCTTGTATGGTATAAACAATATTTCGAGGTTTAATTGCTATATGACGGGAAATACTACTCTTACAAAATATTGCAGGAGGTATTTCTATGGATAAAAATGCTATGTCTTTCGCAAAGGGTATTGCCGCCGGAATGGCAGCAGGAGCTATTGCGGCTACTGTCGGCAGAGCAGTTATGACCAACCGCCATAACATTTCAAAAGGCTCCGCCAAGGCAATGCGTGCAGTAGGAGATTTTATAAGCGGCGTACAGACTATTATAAAATAGCAAAAAGGCTTGTGGCACACTTCGTAAGGAGTGTGCCACATTTATATTTGTCTGACGACAAATAATTACAATCTTTGTGGTAATTTTGGTACTAATCCTTTACAATTCTACATCGTTCGTGTATAATTTACCTTGGGTTTTACCCAAAAAATTAAAGAAAGGTTAAGACAAAAATGGAAACCAATGAGAAAATGAGATTTGGTTACAATCCAAACGAATACAAAAAATTCACTCACTATGCGTGGCGTTATCTTATTATGTTTTCACTGCTTTACTGCTGCTTTTACTGTATGCGGCTAAATCTTTCCAACGCCAGCGCAATGATGATGACTGAAATGGGTTGGGATAAAGGTGATATAGGAATTCTTACCAGCACCCTATTCTGGACCTACGGATTCGGACATCTTTTCAACGGAAGGATAAGCGAAATATTCGGACCCACGAGGTTTGTTGTTGCCGCTGTTATTCTTTCCTTCACCGCAAACATCCTTATGGGACTTTCAAGTTCTCTTGTTGTTATGGCTATTATCTGGGGATTTAACGGTTATTTCCAGTCTATGGCCTGGACACCCGGTCTTGCTACCATTACAAAATGGTGGCCCGGCAGCCGTAGGGGCTTCGCAGCTGGTTTTGCCCATGCTTTTTCCGGCTTCGGGCAGGCATTGGTGACTTTAGCTGTTGCCGGTGCTTATGAGCTTTCAAATGCTATGGGTTGGGGACTTGGATGGCGTGTAGCCTTCCTGTTGCCGCCGCTTATACCGCTTGTAATGCTCATCATTTATAAGCTGATTGCCAAGCCTACTCCTACACATATAGGTCTTAAAGAATATATTGAAGATGATCCTCAAAAGGCTAAAGCTGAAGAAGAAATGCAAGATCTTCTTAAGACTAAAGGCAAGCTTTATCCTTACAAGCATGTGCTTTCTAACAAAAAATTCGTTATATGGATGTTTATTGCTTTTGCTACCGGACTTGCCCGTTACGGTCTTGTGACCTGGGTACCTCTTTATTTCCTTGAAACCTTTGATGTTCCGGTTACCGAAAGCCTGTTAGGGTCTCTCGCACTTCCTGTAGGTATGGCAGTCGGAACGTTGACGGTCCCCTCTCTTACAGATAAGTTCTGCCCCACCAACCGTTTACCTGCCGTTATTCTAAGTTCCTTAGCAAGTGCCATTATGATATTTGCCTTCCTGCTCTTCGACCCGAGGAATTTTGCTCAACTGATAATTATAGAAATACTGCTTTTCTTTGCAGGTTTTGGCATTTATGCTATAAACGGACTTGCGTTTGCCTCTGCTACCGATGTTGGTGGACGCGTATTCTCGGGAACTACTTCGGGTATTATGGACTTCAGCCTTTATATGGGCGCTGCGGCTCAGTCACTGGTTTACGGCTTTGTTTCCGAAACGATAGGCTGGAACTGGGTATTTATCACAATAGCTATTTTCTGCGGACTCATCGCTTTACTCGCGGTTTTAGGTTCAGCGAAGACTAAAAGGTCTTAATTTTACATACAACAAAAGCGGTTTTTTCGAACCGCTTTTGTTGTTTTTTGTTTATTTTAGTGCGAAATAAAGCAAAACGACCGCACCCAATACTATTCTGTAATAACCGAACACCTTGAAATCGTGCTTCTTAATAAAGTTCATCAAGAATTTAATAACTATAAGGGATACTATAAAGGCAGAAACAAAGCCCGCTAATAGAATCGCCATTTCAAGCGGAGTATAAGAAAAACCAAATTCAAGCAATTTCAACAGACTGGCTCCTGCCATAACAGGAACCGAGAGCACGAAGGTGTATTCTGCCGCAACGCTTCGGCTAAGTCCTAAAATCAAACCGGCGATTATTGTTATACCCGAGCGCGATGTTCCGGGGAAAACCGCAGCAAGGACCTGAGAAACACCTATTAAAACCGCCTGAATATAGGTTATATCCTGTAAAGCATTAATGCTTGCTTTTTTATTTTTGAACAGTTTCTCGATAACGATGAACAGTACACCTACAATTATCAGCGCAAGTGCTATCGGTACAGGGCGGTAAAACAGTTCTTCACATTTTTCATCAAGCCCTAACACAACCATTAAACCCGCCGGTATACAGGAAATGATTATTTTGACCCAAAGCATTATCGCGTTTGACTTAAATAAAGTTCCGTTTGCCTTTTTACTTTGGAACGGCCATATTTTATTCCAAAACAGAATTATGACCGCCAATATTGCACCGAGCTGAATTACTACATCAAACATACTTTTAAAATCTTTTGAAACGTCAAGCCCCAAAAACTCACCAAAAAGAATGAGATGCCCCGTACTGCTTATCGGCAGCCATTCGGTTATACCCTCGATTATACCGAGAACGATAGACTTTAAGATCTCCAACATATACTCACCTACTAAAAATACCTGTATAATTCTATACAGGTATTTTATCATATATTCCTTTTTTTGTCTATCTTTCTATAGACTTGTAAAGCTTAATATATTCGTTAGCCGATTTACCCCAGCTGTTGTCGCACTGCATCGCGCGCTTTGAAAGTATTCCGAAGCCCTCGCGATCCTGATATGAACCGATAGCGCGCCAAACGGCATTTTGCATATCGTGAGCATTGTACGTTGCAAAGGTGAAGCCGTTACCGATATTATCACCGCTATCCTTTATGGTATCATTAAGACCACCGGTCTCACGGACTATCGGTACAGTACCGTAACGTAAAGAGATAAGCTGTGCAAGTCCGCACGGTTCACTCTTAGACGGCATCAAAAATAAATCTGCGCCCGCATATATCTTATGCGCAAGCTCCGGAACGAAACCAAGCTTGAGTGCTACCTTGTCTGGATATTTTTCCGCCATCGAATGGAAGAAGGTTTCAAATTCCCATTCACCGCTACCGAGAATGCAAAACTGAAGATCAGCCTTAAGCAGTTCTTCAAACACACATTTAACAAGGTCAAGTCCCTTGTGGCTGACAAGGCGGGACACTATACCGATAAGCGGCACATCGGCCCTTCGCGGCAGACCCATACGCTCCTGCAGTTTTTGTTTGTTTACCGCCTTTTTCTCTATAGTATCGACCGTAAAGTTTTCATATATCAGCGGGTCGGTCGCGGGGTCATACACCTCTGTATCTATACCGTTAATTATTCCGCTGAGCTTAAAGCTACGCTCGCGCAGTATAGAATCCAGACCGTGAGAATACTCCGGTGTAAGTATCTCACCTGCATAGGTCGGAGAAACCGTTGTGACCCTGTCGGCACATTCTATAGCACCCTTGAGCATATTAACGCAGTTTTCATACTCCACAACGCGGCAATCGTCCCCCGAAATACCGAGTACATCCTCGAGCAGTTCGTGTCCGTACTTGCCCTGATACTGAATGTTGTGTATCGTAAATACCGTTTTAATATCGGTATAGAACGGATCGTGAACATAAAAACGGTCAAGATAGACAGGCGTCATTGCAGTCTGCCAGTCATTACAGTGAATTATATCCGGCTTGAAATTTATGTGGGGCAAGATCTCGAGCACCGCACGTGAGAAAAACGCAAAACGCTCGGCATCGTCATAGTAGCCGTAAAGTGCATCGCGCTTGAAATAATACTGATTATCAAGCAAATAATATATTACTCCGCCAACCTTTGCCTCGAATATGCCGCAGTACTGTCTACGCCATGCCACCGGTACGGTAATATGGGTAATGAAATTCATATTTTTGCGCAGTTCTTCCGGTATAGTTGAATACAACGGCATAACTACACGACAGCCTACAAGACGTTTTCGAAGCGCTTTAGGCAGTGCGCCTGCCACATCTGCCAATCCGCCCGACATTGCAAACGGGTAGGCCTCGCTTGCAGCGTATAAAACCTTCATTTGTTACCTCCTAAACTGTTGCGCCCTTTTTGATGAATATATAGTAGGACGGTGCTCCGCAAAGCTCACGGTTAAAGCCGATGGTTGCAGCCTTATCCACAGTCACATATTTAAGCTCTGCATTGTTTCCTATTTCGCTTCCCTGCATTACAATGCAGTTTTCAAGGTGTGCACCTTTGCCCACCTTTACACCGCGGAACAGAATACAATTTTTAACCGTTCCCTCTATGACACAGCCGTCAGCTATTAATGAGTTTGTAACACTTGCCGTTACACCGTAACGGGTAGGCATTGCGTCCTTGATCTTGGTGTAGATCGGACGCTCTGCATTAAACAGGTCACGTCTTACATCCGGACAGAGCAGTTTCATACTGGCATCAACATAGCTTTGCGCACTGTCCATAACACCGACATAACCGGTAAACTCATAGCCACAGATGCGAAGTGTATCAATATTCGGCATAATGACATCACGCGAAAGATAGCGCTTATTTTCTGATGCAGCCTCGTTTACAAGGCTTATCAACAAAGAACGTGCCATGACCATAATTCCAAGACTGAAATTACATTCAGGATGTCCGTACTCGTTAAGGCTTGCGCGTTTTATACGGCCGTCTTCAAGCTCAAGCGCCATAACATCTGTATGGTTTGAAGGCATTTTTCCGTATTTATATGCTATCGTGATATCGGCAGCAGACGAAATATGCTGCTCTATCATTTCATCAATATCAATATTAAGAGCTGTATTACTGTCATACAGCACCACATACTGCTCGCCGGAGTTTTCTAAAAACTGGTGAACGCCGCGCAGCGCGTCGATTCTACCCTTATATACACCTGTAGATGCATTACCGTAAGGCGGGAGAATGTGCAGACCGCCGTTTTTACGGTCAAGATCCCATGACTTTGCGCTGCCAATATGATCCATAAGTGACTGATAATTTTCCTTGGTAATGACGCCTACCTTTGAAATTCCGGCATTTACAAGGTTAGAAAGTGCAAAATCTATTATTCGGTATCTTCCGCCGAACGGAACAGACGCCATAGAACGGCCCTCGGTAAGCTCGGGCAGCAGATCTTCATTTGCGTTGGTAAATACAACGCCCATTACACTGTTATTTCTCATATGCGCTCACCCTCCTTTACATCTTCCGTAACCATGACCTTAGCGCCTACAACGGCGTTTTCGCCTACGGTTATTCCGTCGCCTATTACGGCAATTCCCCATTTTTCAAGATCCTCGGTATTCTCGGGGCTTTCGCCTACAACGGCACCTGACTTGACAACGGCGTTCTCAGCTACTATGGCATATTTTACCGTAGCACCGGATTCTATCTTAGCACCCGGCATTATAAGCGAGTACATAACATTGGCGCCCTTGTCGATCTGAACATTTTTAAACAATATAGAGAAATCTACATTTCCGCATATCTCACAACCGTCGGATATAAGGGAATTTTCAATCTTAGCATCGCCGGAGATATACTGCGGCGGCAAGCTCTGAGTTTTGGAATAGATCTTCCAGTTCGGATCTGCGAGATTTAGGTCGATATTGGGATTTAACAGGTCAAGGTTTGCGTCCCAAAGGGATTCGACCGTTCCGACGTCCTTCCAATAATCGTCAAAGCGGTAAACACACATTTTTTCGCCTGCGCCGAGCATAGCGGGAATAACGTCTTTACCGAAATCATTTGAGGAATCAGGCTTAGCGTCGTCCTCACACAGATATTTCTTTAATTTCTGCCAGTTGAAGATGTATATTCCCATTGAAGCAAGTGTGCTTTTCGGTTTGGCCGGCTTCTCCTCGAACTCATAAATAGTGCCATCGGGGTTCGCGTTCATTATTCCGAAACGCTTTGCCTCCTCAAGTGATACATCCAAAACCGCTATTGTGCAGGAGGCCTCGGTCTCCTTATGCTGCTTGAGCATTTTGGAATAGTCCATTTTATAGATGTGGTCGCCCGAAAGGACAAGCACATATTCAGGATTATACCTTTCAATAAAGGCGATATTCTGGAATATTGCGTTGGCTGTTCCTTTATACCAGTCGCTGCCTGTGCTCTTTTGATAGGGCGGAAGAACATGCACACCGCCGTTTAAACGGTCAAGATCCCAGGTCTTGCCGCTGCCGATGTAATCGTTCAGCTCAAGCGGTTGATACTGGGTAAGCACACCCACCGTATCAATACCTGAGTTTGTGCAGTTGGAAAGCGGAAAATCAATTATACGGTATTTTCCGCCGTACGGCACCGCCGGCTTTGCCACATTGGTAGTCAGAACGCCGAGTCGACTTCCCTGACCGCCTGCCAGCAGCATGGCCACGCATTCAGTTTTTTTCATTTTCAGCACCCCTTGTCAGTCTTTTTTCGGCTGCGACGCGCAGTCGGTTTGTATTCATAATAGAGTACGGACAATCCGGGCAGCTCGAGTTCGGCCGACTGTTTGCATCCGTGCATGGGCACGGCTTCGGGCTTTAGTTCGGTCAGGACGGGGCTGTCATTACCGCCGTATTTTTTAGCGTCCGTATTAAGCACAAGCTTATACTTTCCGTCAAACGGCAAACCTATCCGATAACCGCTGCGGGCAACCGGAACAAAGTTACATACAACAACTATCTCCTTGCCGGATCTGTCGGTTCGGCGGAAGGCGATGACGCTCTGCTCGTTATCGTCACTGGCTATCCATGAAAAGCCCTCCCAAGAATAGTCAATTTCCCAAAGCGCCTTGGTGGCGAGATATTTTTTATTAAGCTCGCGTACAAAAAGCTGCATATCCCTGTGGGCGTCATAGTCAAGCAGCATCCAATCCAACTGCTGCTGATAGTTCCACTCTATAAACTGGGCAAACTCCTGCCCCATAAACAACAGCTTTTTGCCGGGGTGCGCCATCATATATGCATAGAAAGCGCGAAGCGAAGCGAACTTGTCGTTATATTCTCCCGGCATTTTGTTTATCATCGAACATTTGCCGTGTACTACCTCATCATGCGATACGGGCAGCACAAAGTTCTCGGAAAACGCGTAAAAGAACGAAAAGGTCAGACATTCATGATTAAACTTACGATATATAGGGTCTAATGATATATATCTGAACATATCGTTCATCCAACCCATATTCCACTTAAAGTTAAAGCCGAGTCCGCCCGTATCGGCGGGTTTTGTGACCATCGGCCAGGCGGTAGATTCCTCGGCTATCATCAGTACATCGGGACAGGCGGCAAAAGCAGCCTCGTTTACGCGCCTAAGCAGCTCTATAGCCGAGAGATTTTCGCGACCGCCGTAGGAGTTCGGCACCCACTCGCCGTCGCGACGGTTATAATCAAGATAAAGCATTGAAGCTACTGCATCAACACGCAGACCGTCTATATGATAGTGTTTAAGCCAGTAAACAGCATTTGATATGAGGAAATTCATAACCTCTACCCTGCCGTAATCAAATACCGCAGTTCCCCATTCCTTATGCTCACCGATGCGGGGATCGGCGTGTTCGTAACAGGGGGTTCCGTCAAAGCGGTAAAGTCCGAACTCATCCTTGGGGAAATGTGCGGGAACCCAATCCAGTATTACTCCGATTCCTGCAGAATGCATAATATCGACAAACTGCATAAAATCGTGGGGTGTGCCGTACCGCGAGGTAGGTGCGTAATAACCGCCGACCTGATATCCCCACGAGCCGTCAAACGGATGCTCTGCAATAGGCATAAGCTCGATATGTGTATATCCCATATCCTTAACATATACCGAAAGGCGCTTTGC
This sequence comes from Acutalibacteraceae bacterium, assembly GCA_045596705.1. Lineage (GTDB taxonomy): Bacteria > Bacillota > Clostridia > Oscillospirales > Acutalibacteraceae > SIG589. The sequence goes on along the minus strand of JAZOCW010000022.1, from coordinate 5,250 downwards.
CAACTCAACATAATCGAGCACGGTACCGTCCTCATTACGTTGCCAAGAGCCGGCGTGTACCTCATATATATTTACAGGACTATCATATATATTTTTTTTGCCGCGAGCCTTTATCCACTCGTCATCCTGCCAGTTATAACCGCTTATTTCATATATTTTTGAGGCTGTTCCAGGAGCGGTTTCGGCGTGGAATGCGTAAGGGTCGGCCTTCATTACAAGTCTTCCGTCGGCCCCTTGCACCGCAAACTTATAATTATCGTATACATTAAGACCGTCACGCTCGCACTGCCATATACCGTCCGTACATTCCATAGGATCGGCAGTCGGGTCCCATTCGTTAAAATCCCCCACAAGCGATACAGCCTGTGCGTTCGGTGCCCAAACGCGGAATGTATATCCGTTATCGCCCTTGTGGCAACCCAAAAATTCATAAGCGTCATTTATAAGTCCGCTTTTAAAAGCACTTATTCTGTCCGCAATTTTCAATATTTTCTCCCCTTTCGATCCATTATTTATATTCTATCAAATATTAGTAATATTTTCAAGCGTATTTTTTGTGGATATTAGAGTGAAGTTTAGGTCGTCAAATGTCAAAAATTGTATAGTTTGCATAATTTTCGGAGACTTTTTAGGTGTCTTAAAGCTGTTTTTTCGTTAGATAGTAATAAAAAAAGAGCAGTGAAAAATTTTCACTGCTCTTTAATGTCTTTTATTCAACTATAAATGTGTAAAGATCACCTGTGAGACTAACTCTTTTTGTGGTGCTGTAGCAAGGAATACCTGCTTTGTCAAAGGTGGGCTCGGTGTATATAACGTAAGTGACTACCAGCTTGCCCGTAAAGTTGCGTGTCGCAAATGTGGGCTGACTGACAAACGCCGTCGTCTCATCCAGCGGTTCGCCGTATTTAGCGGCATATGCCTCAAGCATAATTGCTTTCAGCGATGCGAGGTCATATTCCGGCAGAAGTATTTTTTCGGGATATTTCGGGATATTATCCTCTTCGGATACATAAGCATAATTTGAACCTTTTACTTTTTCAAACTTTACTGAAAAGTCCTCTGCTATATAATCGGTCTTATAGGTCTTAACAAGACTGTGGTTCTTATCATCCGCAACCGAAACAACGTTAAACTCGATATCATCGTCCGAGACTTTCTTGTTCTCCATAGATATAAGCTCGCTGTTGCCGTCTCCGTCGCTGTAGTCAGGCTCTTCATTATTGCAGGCGCAAAGACAGAAGCAAACCGCAAGCAATAAAGCAAGCAAAAGCGCTGTTTTCTTCATTCTATACGCCTCCTTTTAATGATTTCTATTAATATTATAGCACATATTCTAAAAAAAGAAAGCAAAAATTTTGAAAAATAAAAAATTCCCGACCGAACGGTCGGGAATAAAGCTTATTAGTCGCTGACATACGGAAGAAGAGCAACCTGTCTTGCGCGCTTGATAGCAGTAGTCAGCTCACGCTGATGCTTAGCGCAGGTGCCGGTAGCACGGCGGGGCAGGATCTTTGCACGCTCCGAAACAAACTTACGAAGACGGGCAACATCTTTATAATCTATCTCTTCAACACGGTCTACGCAGAAGTGGCAAACCTTCTTATGCGGCTTTCTGCGAGCGGGTCTATCATTTCTCTCCATGAGAATTGCCTCCATTTCTTAAAACTTAAATTCGATTAGAACGGTAGATCATCATCGGCGACGATCTCGGAGAACTCGCCTCCGTCAGTATTATTAAAAGAAGCGGCAGGCTGTGCTGCAGTGTCGGCAGGGCCGGCATCACGGCGTGATTCAACAAACTGAACATTGTTTGCAATTACCTCAAACGCAGTTCTGTTCTTGCCTGTATCCTTATCAACATACTTTCTTGTCTGGATCGAACCTTCAATGCCTATCATGCTGCCTTTTTTGAAATACTTTGTAACAAACTCGGCAGTCTGGCGCCAGGCTACGATATTGATAAAATCAGCCTGACTTTCCTCGCCCGCCTTATAACGGCGGTTTACTGCGATGGAAAAGGAAGTTACCGGAATATTGTTACTTGTGTACCTGAGTTCGGGATCGGCAGTAAGTCTGCCGGTCAAAACTACCAGATTGAACATATGGGTCAACCTCCGTTACTTTTTAATGATCATTGTGCGAAGAACACCGTCGGTGATCTTAGCTACACGCTCAAGCTCAGCCGGGAACTCGGCAGAAGCTGTGAATGTCGTAATGACATAGTGGCCTTCGGTCTCGTCATTGATCGGATAAGCAAGACGGCGCTTACCCCAATCGTCAACGTTTTCGATGGTACCGTTAGCCTCAACAAGAGCCTTGAACTTCTCTATTAATGCTGTAGTAGTCTCTTCAGCACCGTTTACCGAGAAGATCATAGCCAGTTCGTACTTATTGGTCATCTGTGTTGCACCTCCTTTTGGACTTTTGGCCGGAAAACCGGCAAGGAGCCACATGCGGGCATAATCCCACAAATAGCCTTGCTATTATATCAGTATCGATGCAATTTGTCAATATTTAGTTTTAGGAATTGACTATAAAAAACCAATATGCTAAAATAAGTAACAATAAAGTATAGGAGTGTTTGCATATGCTTTTAGCTATAGATATTGGAAACACCAACATAACTCTCGGCGTGTATGATGATGACCGTCTGCTGTTCACCTCCCGTCTTGCGACCGACAAGCGCCGCACGGGGGATCAGTACGCCATCGAAATACGTGACGTTATGCGACTCAACGGATTTGATACTGATACCGTGGAAGATGCCATAATATGCTCGGTGGTACCCACCGTCAGCGAGGCTGTTTCGGCAGCCATAAGCAAGCTTTGCGGTATAGTGCCGCTGTTGCTCGGTCCGGGCGTGCGGACAGGTCTTAACATAAAAATAGACGATCCGGCACAACTCGGTGCCGACCTTGCTGCCGGTGCAGTAGGAGCGCTTGCAGAGTATACTATGCCCTGTGTAGTTATCGACCTGGGAACTGCAACTACCATAAGCGTTTTGGATAAAAACGGTTGTTTTCTCGGCGGAGCCATAGCAGCAGGCGTAGGTCTGACCCTTAAGGCGCTTTGTGAAAACACTGCTCAACTTCCGTCAATAAATATAACTGCACCAAAATCGGTAGTCGGAACAAACACCGTCGACTGTATGAAGTCAGGGCTTGTATTTGGCACCGCCGCTATGATAGATGGTCTTCTCGACCGCATTGCCGATATGCTTGGCGAAACGCCTACCGTTGTTGCCACGGGTGGACTTTCCAAAGAGATAATCGAGCACTGCAAAACCGATATAATCTACAATGAGAACCTGTTGCTTGACGGACTTTATCAAATATATAACCGTAATAAATAAACCTGTGTAAACCGCCGTTTGGCGTTTGCAAATAAATGAACTGTACCTCTTTTGAGGACGGTATCGGAGGTAATTTTATGTCAAAAAATCAAAGCCGCACAAAGCGACTGACCGTAACGGCGCTGCTTGCCGCCTTGGTCATAATCGTCTCCTTCCTGCCGCTTCGCACACTTGGGTTTGAGATCAACTTCTCAATGGTGCCGATAGCAATAGGAAGCATACTTTTCGGCCCCCTAACGGGCGCTGTGCTCGGTGCGGTATTCGGTGTGGTAAGTTTTATACAATGCTTCGGCTTCAGCCCGTTGGGTGTGTTGTTGCTTAGCGAAAACGCATTATTCACCCTAATAGTATGCATACCCACGCGAATACTGGCAGGTATGCTGCCCGGGCTTGTTTCGAAAGGGCTCACTAAATTAGGCAATGTCGGACGCGCGCTCTCCTGCCCCCTTGCATCGCTTTTAGCTCCATTGCTCAATACTGTATTTTTTATGTCTGCTCTTGTTTTGCTCTTCTACAACGGCGATACGTTACAGGGCTTCGTTCAACAGTCGGGAGCCGCCAACCCGTTTCTCTTCGTTATCTGGTTTGTAGGTATTAACGGTCTTGTCGAAATACTTGCAGGCTTTATCGTCGCCTACCCCGCAACAAAGGCTATCGCAAAATATTTTAAACTGTAAAAAGACTATCGACCCGCAAAAATGCGGGTCGATTTTTATTTTATTGGTCATTTTTTGATTTTTTTGGCTATATTTGCACATATTATAAAAAAATACTTTGATTTTTTTCCAAGTAGTGGTATAATAGATTGCTGGCTGCGGTCTGCATAGGGCGGACAAGTCCTAAAAATGACCTAAAGCTGTCACAATTTGTTAGAAATGGCTTATGCCAAAAATTTATTAGGAGGTTGATTCGTTAATGAGTCACAAGTATGTTTACCTGTTCTCTGAAGGCGACGCAAGCATGCGTGAACTTCTCGGCGGTAAGGGTGCTAACCTTGCTGAGATGACCAAGATCGGTCTTCCGGTTCCTCAGGGTTTCACCGTAACCACCGAGGCCTGCACTCAGTATTATGAGGATGGCAGAAAGATCAACGATGATATCCAGGCACAGATCATGGAATACATCGACAAGATGGAAGGCATCACCGGTATGAAGTTCGGTGATAAGGAGAATCCGCTCCTCGTTTCAGTTCGTTCGGGTGCTCGCGCCTCGATGCCCGGTATGATGGATACCATCCTTAACCTCGGTCTCAACGAAGAGGTTGTTGAGGTTATGTCTGCTAAGTCCGGCAATCCCCGTTGGGCTTGGGACTGCTATAGAAGATTTATTCAGATGTACTCCGACGTTGTTATGGAGGTCGGTAAGAAGTACTTCGAGCAGCTTATAGATGAAATGAAGGAACAGAAGGGTGTTACTCAGGATATCGAGCTTACCGCTGATGACCTTAAGACACTCGCTGGTCAGTTCAAGGCTGAGTACAAGGCCAAGATCGGCAAGGACTTCCCGTCCGATCCTAAGGAGCAGCTCATGGGCGCTGTTGAGGCTGTTTTCCGCTCCTGGGACAACCCGCGTGCAAACGTTTACCGTCGTGACAACGATATTCCTTATTCTTGGGGTACCGCTGTTAACGTACAGATGATGGCATTCGGTAACATGGGTGATGACTGTGGTACAGGCGTTGCCTTTACCCGTGACCCTGCAACAGGCGAACCCGGACTTATGGGTGAGTTCCTTGTTAATGCACAGGGTGAAGACGTTGTTGCCGGCGTTCGTACTCCGATGCCGATAGCCGAAATGGCTGACAAGTTCCCCGAGGCTTTCGCACAGTTCAAGCAGGTTTGTGCAACCCTCGAAGATCACTACAGAGATATGCAGGATATGGAATTCACCATTCAGGC
>JAZOCW010000021.1:0-44427 GCA_045596705.1 Acutalibacteraceae bacterium | reverse complement strand
CTGATACAGAATATGATCTCCACCTGTTCACGAAGCGTGCGGAGCATTCGTATCTTAGCGTCGGGCTCAAAACCCGGAAGCACTCTCGAAGCATGAAAATCGTCAAAAAGCTTACCGCCGAATTCAAGATAAAGCTTGCCGTTGAAACGTGCCATACGCTTTAGGATGTTTTCGCGTTGCTTTTCCATATACAGTTCGTTGTTGAACCCCTTGGTAACCAAAAAAATTCCTCCTTGCCCTTTAAAACCTCAAAAGAAATTTTAACACAAAAATATCACAACTTCAACCGAATTTGACAAATTTTTATTTTGCACGGAAGGCTTTTGTCGTGTATCCGGTAGAACGCTTGAAATATTTGAGAAAATGATTGTAATCACAAAATCCAACCTGCTCGGAAATTTCCGAAACCGGCAGGTCGGTCGTCTGCAGCATTTCAATAGCGCGGTTTATTCTGTATGAAAGTAAATACTTGTGCAGCGACATTCCGGTATGCTGTACTACAAGATGGTTTATGTAGTTCGGGTGGTAGCCGAAAATGCTTCCGAGATCGCGGTTAGTTACCTCTTCATTATAATGTTGTGCAATATAATGTAATATTTCTTCGACCTTGTTTTTTGAGCGGCGGATGTTATCGCCCTCAAGCATACAGTCACGTACAATTTCGGTTAGTATAGAAGTGAATAAAGCAGAAGTTTTAACGTCATAAAAAGAGCGGTGACAGATATATTCGTCGCATATCTGCCTAATATCCTTTTCAAGCAGGTGCATGTTGTTTAAATACACAACACTGTTAAGGCAGGGGGTATCTGTGAAAAACAGGCGCTCAAGGATACTGGCCTCGTCAAAATCGCTGCCGCTCGGCGGAATAGGTGCGCGAAGCAGACTGCCGTTTTGAGTATAGTCAAAATTAAAACCCAGCAAAAGCATAGTTTCGTCCGATTCGCAGACAATATTATACTTTAGTCCCGCCTGCCAGATCAAAACACAGCCCTTGTTCATAGGGTAGCGGGTACCGTCTATATCAATGTATCCGTGTCCGTCCGCACAAAAAAAGAAACGGTGGTCGTAAGCGGTGAGCGCGAGGAATCTGGATTGCGGTGTAATATTTAGCTTTTGTGAATAGCGGATAAAGGGTTTTATTTCCGAAAAACTTAAATTTGTTTTCATAATGTGCCCCCATATTTGTTTTAGACAGTATAATATTTAACAAATCCTTTGTTTATTATAACATTTTGTGATATAAATTCAACATAAAATATTCAAAAAAGAAGGTATAAGTATGATAGAGAGAAAAAATCCCCGCACAGCGAAGGTCGGATTTCTGTCGGTTGCGCATGCCGTGTACTGGGAACAGTTTGAAGGCTTGCTTGATAATATGATGAAATACCACCGCGACACGGCAGAGCTGGTCGGCTCGTATGAAGTCGAGGTGGCGGATTACGGAATGGTCGATTCCAACCAAAAAGCATTTTCGGTTGCCGACCGTATGGCAGGCGACGGACTTGATGTTTTATTTGTAAATATGATAACCTATGCAACCTCGTCAGTGTTTGCGCCCATTATTAAAAAAATGGACATACCGGTGGTGCTCGTAGCGCTACAGCCGAGAGATGCGCTTGATTATACACAGGCAAATACTTTTATGCAGCTTGAAAACGATAACATCTGTTCGGTGCCCGAGTTCACCGGTGTTGCTATCAGAATGGGCAAAAAGGTACAGGATGTAATAATAGGAACCTTATATAACGCTGAGGACCCCGCGAGAGAGGAACTGCGCGAGTGGTGTGAGATAGCAAAGGTGTTGCACGCACTCAAGGGCGCGCGTTTGGGTCTTATGGGACATGTGCTTGAGTCAATGTACGATATGCACGCCGATCCCACCGCGATCGCAGAGGCCTTTGGAGTGCACGTTCCGCTGATCGAGATCGACGATGCAGTTCGCTGTTTTGAGGAGGTCACCGAGGACGAGATAAACGCCAAGACAGAGCTTATCAAGCGCGAGTTTGATATGCCCGACCCCAAAAGCGACCCCGTAACCAGAAAACTGACCGATGCCGATCTGTATGAGTCAGCAAGAGGTGCAGCTACACTTGACCGATTGGTCGAAAGGTTTGATCTGACCGGATTGGCATATTATTACGAGGGCCAGCCCGACACAATCCAGCGCAGAGTGGCAACTTCGTTTATAGCGGGCAACTCTATACTCAATGCGCAGGGTATACCTATGTGCGGCGAGTTTGACATTAAGACCTGTATAGCTATGTTAATAATGGACAGACTGAACATCGGCGGCAGCTTTGCCGAGTTCCATCCGTTTGATTTTGCTCAGGACTTCATATTGGTAGGACATGACGGTCCCCACCACCTGGCAATAGCCGAGGGTAAGCCGGTGCTTCGCAGTCTTATAAAATACCACGGCAAACCTGGAAGCGGCGCGTCGGTTGAATTCAAACTAAAGGAAGGCCCGATTACAATGCTCGGCATAACCCAGACGGGTGACGGCAGATTTAAGTTTGTAATAGGAGAGGGAGAGTCAAAAGCAGGCCCCATCCCGCCGACCGGAAACACCAACACAAGAGGATTCTTTGAGCCTAACACCCGCGATTATATCAAAGCGTGGGTTATGGAAGGTCCGACCCACCATTACGCACTCGGCATAGGACATCACGCTAAAACGCTTAAGAAGATAGGCGACGCTTTAGGAATAGAATCGGTGATAGTAAAAATATAAGGAAATACGAACGGCATAAAATCCAGGCTTGCAATTTTTTATAAACAATATAAAAGTTTTTCTTGACCTTTGCTTTTTTTGTGGTATAATACCAAATTATACTATATAAAAAGGAGGCTCCTTGGATGTTAACTTTTGAACTCATAGGAAGGATACTGCTTGCCTGTCTATGCGGAGGAATCATCGGGGTTGAGAGAACCTTTAGATTGAAGGAAGCCGGCATAAGAACACATACCATCGTTGCGCTCGGTGCGGCATTGATGATGACGGTATCGAAATACGGATTTCTTGACAAGATGGTATACGGCGGCAACTTTGACGCATCGCGTATCGCGTCCTGCGTTGTAACCGGTATCAGCTTTTTGGGCGCCGGCGTAATTTTCGTACGCGGAAGCTCAATAAAGGGACTGACTACCGCGGCAGGCATTTGGGCGACCGCCGGTATCGGTCTTGCGCTCGGCGCGGGAATGTATGTTGTAGGTGTTGCGTCAACCGCTTCTCTTGTTATCGTTCAGTTACTGCTTCATCGTTTTGTGGGCGGACTTGACAGTATGACCCTTACCGACATATCGGTCACGGCGATCTATGCTCCCGACATAATTCAAAAGCTTAAGGATATGTTGGCGAAACAAGGAATAACGGTGCAGAAATGCCATGCAAAGAAGAATACCGACAATACCGTTACATTTAACTTTACCGTAAAGACCGAGAACGAGATCCCGTTCGACGCAATGGTAGACGTGTTCGAGCACAATGAAAACATAATTTCATTCTCGCTTTAAAAAGCAGAACCGAAAGACGTTTATTATACGTATATTGAACACTACAAAAAAGAGCCGCAATGCAGAAGCATAGCGGTTCTTTTTTTGTATGCCTAGACTCACACAATAGCGGTGTAAGTGTAAAGAGGTTAACCGATGAGTAAACCAAAAATAAGTGGCTGAGAGAAACAAAAAGAGCACGCAAAAAGGGCATCCTGACGGCAGAAGGCTTTCAAGCGAATTCGTCAGATCAAGGATACAAAAAAGGTCGAAAAAATGTTTATTGTTAGTCTATGGAATTTTTGAAAAAATATTGAAAACAACTATATAAAATGATATAATATTTTACACAAATAAAATGCGCTGTTGTAACACTTTTTTCGGGATGTTTAATCTCTTTTTAAATTACAAAAACGGTGTTTATAATACTTCGCTTTTTAAGAAAACAAGGAGGTTTTATTATGAAAAAACTATCAAATCGGGCGCTGGTACTGTTTTTAACGTTTACTTTGATAGTGTCATTGGTGCCGAGTGGATTGTTCGGTTTGACCGCCGCTGCGGCGACCGACTCCGCCTTTGATCGTGTATCCGACCATGAGTCTATTGACTATTGGAAGGGATACTTTTCTAATGGCGCGTATAACAGTGACGTTTGGAGTGACACGATCAGCACAAAAAATGCCGGCGCTGTTTGGACAGATAAATCGGTATTTGTTCCGCAAAACAATAAAATCACCATTGACGGAGTCGATGTACCGATTACAGATACGGGTGATAACTTCCTCGTTTCTATGTCGTTAATGGCTTCTAATAAAACCGTTAGGGGATATGAATATATTCCTACATCTACGATGCTGGTTCTTGATGTCAGCGGTTCGATGGGCAACGGACAAAGCGGAAACAGATCGTGGGACGAGATGGTCGAAGCGGCTAACAAGGCTATTGACACCCTTTTGAATCTTAATAACAACAACCAAATAGGTGTTGTGCTTTATTCCGGTAACTCTCAAGAAGGGTCTTCAGATATTGACCATTCAACGCTTCTTCTCCCGTTAGGCAGATATACCACAACGGCCGTTAACAATAACGGTACTGCGTTCAATGGTAGCGATGACTATCCGGAGTATTTAACCGCGTCCAACTCGACCGTTGGTATAAATTCTGCTGTCAGCCCTCGCACGACCGGAAGCAAAAGCGTTACAGGCGGCACATATATTCAGGGCGGTATTTACCGCGCAATGGAAGAACTCATTTCGGCAGACGCCCCCAAAAAGGTAACTGAAGGCGTTCAGGCAGGCATGGCATACACCCCTATCGTCGTTCTTATGTCCGACGGCGCTCCGACAGCTGCAAACCTTGATTATGATTTCAACGGTAACGACAGCGACCACAAAACAGATATGGGAAACGGCACCTCCACCAATGAGCGTATGGGGTTCCTTACTCAGCTCACAGCGGCTTACGCCAAGGCACGTATCGACGGTGCTTATGAAAAAGAAACTCTTTTCTATACACTCGGATTGGGTCTCAACGGACTTAATAGCACTCAGCAATCTGTTGCTGAGGCAGTGCTTGACCCCGGTAAAAACACCGGAAACTTAGATGAATATTGGGATGAATATCTTGCACTTGATAATGACCCCGCTACACGTGTCGGAAATACAATGTACCTCACCACGAACGGAAATGCAGTTGTTAAGAGTGACTACGTAACATCCGAATACAAAAATTATGTAACTCAGTTCTTTGAGGCTGTATCAAGCCAAAACGTTTCCTTAGAACAATCCTTGCTTAACGCTTTCCAGCAGATAGTTGACACTATCGTTCTTCAATCCGTTTATTATCCCACAGAGATAGCAGGCGGTAGTGCAGACCTCGGCGGTTATGTGACCTTCCGTGACGAGCTGGGCGAATATATGGATGTAAAGAATGTTAAGGGCATTCTTTTTGAGGACGAAAACGGCAGCCAGACACTCCATACCGGAGCAAAGCTTGCAAAGAACTTTGTTCCCGGAGGCGGCGATCTGGGCCAGTCTTCTAATCCAAAAGAGCTGGGTGACGAACTGGTTAACGCTGTTAAGGAGCGTCTTGGTATAGCCGAAACACTCACAGCGCAAAACCTTATCCGCAATGCATACTATTATGGTCAGCTCGCGTATGTGGATGACAATAATTTCAGCAATTATATCGGATATTACGGCGATGCTGACGGCAACTTTATTGATTTCTGGCACGAGGGCCACACGCTGACCGAACAGAATGCGGCAATTGCAAAGGGCGCTAAGTTCATCTATAAGGCTTACGGCTATCTTGGTGAAGTTAACGAAGACCTTGGCATCAAGGCTTCTGATATGATGTATACAACCATTAACGTCAGAAAGACCATAGCAGATGATGTTGCCGGATCGGCGGTCGGCGAGATCGTTGTCGAAGGCTCTATCCCTGCAGCGCTCATTCCGACCATCACCTATGAAATTACTCTTGAGGGCAAAACCTACGAGTCGGGAATAAAGAGTCTTGCGATAAAGGATACTTCGGCTAAATTCCCGGCGCGCTTGGTCTATGAAGTTGGCTTGCGTTCGGATATCAATCCGATAAATATCGCTGAAAAGGTCAACAACAACCATAAAAATCAGGATGGAACCTATACCTTCTATACTAATGACTGGGCGTTTGTTGACTATGAAAACGGCGCTATCGCAGATACTTCTGTTAACGCGTTTACCCACTTTGAACCGGCAGAAGAAAACGAGCGTTACTATTATATTACCGACTCTGTGGTTTACAGTGCACCAAATGAAAACGCGGTTTATACCGGAACAAGCAAACCCACGGGAGATGGATATTATCACTCTTACCGCGTATTTTCGGTTACAAACGGAATTCAGATCAAGGATGAGCTCACCTTTATAAAAACATCTGCGGATGCCCTTTCGCACGCGGTTCAAAACGGAAACGGTTGGGTCATCCCCGCCGGAACCGGCAAACACGAGATCGTGGGTTACGAGGTTGAGACAAAAAACGATAATAAAACCAATACAAATCGGTTTATTATTTATCCGAAGATCAAGACCGATGCAGAAAATCCTTCAGGCGAACATTCGCATCATTTTTCTGTTGTTACCTTTGGTAATAACGGTAGGCTTACTGTAACTCCTGCGACGGGAATTAAGATCTCGAAGGCACTTGATGTCCCGAGCAGTACGACCGAAACCTTTGAATTTAAAATTTCGGGCGCAGTAGCGAACGAAGGATATATTGTAACACCCCTTGATGCTAACGGTAATTTCGGTACGGCATCGACAGTAATCGCAGATTCAGCGGGAGTTATTACTGTACAGTTAAAAGCAGGCGACTCGGTTTATGTAACCGGTCTTGCAGCCGGCACTTATACTGTTACCGAATCCAACGATACCGCTTATCGCGTCTTAACTATCAACGGACAGGAGAGCGCTTCAAGCAGTACTACGGTTACGGTTGAACAGCAGAAGACCTCCGCAGTTGATTTTGTTAACACGCTTAAGGGCTATGGCAGTATTTATATTTCCAAGGAAGTTATTAATTCAATCGCAGACGAAGATCTTCCCGGTCACGCGATGAATGCAGAGTTCGATATAACGGTTGACGTCGGAACCGCGCTTGCGAACAAAGAGTTTTATGCTGCTCATTCCTCGGACAGCACCTTGACCAAGGTTACGGTCGGAAACGACGGTAAGATCACAGGCCTTAAACTTAAGCACGGTGAAACTATAGTTATACGCAATCTTCCTGAAAATACTGTTGCAGAGGTAACCGAAAATCTTTCTTCGGCTCAAGCCTCTAATTATACAGCGTCATATTTAAGTCATAATAAGGCCGGGGAAACTATGGATAATGACGGCGAGGTTATTATCTCGAAGGATAATAACGCAACTGTTGTTATTAATAACACTTATAAACCCGCTTCTACCAATGTAACGATCAACTTCACCGGCGAAAAGACTATGGACGCCACCCACCTTGCGAATGATAAGACCTTTACCTTCGCTTTGGAAAAATTAGAAGGCAAAGATTGGGTCGGTGTTAGCGGATGGAACGCGTCAGCTACTGTTGAGGCAGGTAAAAACGAAACTGTTGATATCAACTTCAACAATTTCTCCCTTGCGCTTGATCTCGACAAGTCCGGAACACATTCCTATCGTATCTATGAAAACAAACCCACCACCCCGGATGAGATCACTTATGACCCCGCGATTCACACCTTTGTTGTTACGGCGGTCGATAACAACGGACAGCTTGAGGCTACCGTTACAGGACACACCGTCAGCCGGTCAAATAACGGATATGTTGTAGACGCAGACTTTAAGAATTCCTACGATACAGCGACAGTTGTTATAGATGTTAACAAGACCGTTACTGACAGCACTAAAAACCAAGTATCGTTTGCCGGTTATGAGTTTGAACTTTATGAGGCAAACAACCAGTGGGCTTATAATGATGCGGATCTTGTTGATACCGGTGTTACAGATCAAAACGGAGACGCACGTTTCTCATGGTTGGTTGACAGCGCGGACGCAGGAACCCACTGCTATGTTCTTAAGGAAAAAGTTCCTACAGGATATACCGAACCCTCCGCTCCCGATTATTACGGCTGGAAATACGATACTGCAGAAAGACACATAACGGTTGTTGTAAGTGTTGATAACGGAATTGTTTCCACAAAGGTAGACAATTTTGCTGTTGATGCTGTAGCTGAGTATTCGTTTGAAAATGTATACAAGGCAAAAGAGGCAACGGTTTCGCTTGAAAATATTGCAACAAAAACCTTGAACGGTCGCGATCTTGCCGCAGGTGAGTTTACATTCCGTTTCACCGATGCTAGCGGACAGCTGCTTGCAGTCGGCAAAAATACCGCTGCTGCCGATGACGGAAAAGCATCGCCGATCAAGTTCTTCGTGCCTGACGGCAATAACAATGCAACCAACCAAGAGTTTAAGCTTGTTTATACCCATATCGGTACCCATCATTACAAAATAAGCGAAGTTGCAGGAAACAAAGGCGGAGTGGATTACACTTCCCGTATATTTGATATGGTGGTTGAGGTAACGGATAACGGTGCCGGCGCTCTCGTTGCGAACTATTACTTCGAGGACAGCACCTATACAACCGTTAACTTCGTTAACGAATATTCGGTTAAAACTCCCACAAGTATTCAGCTTGAAGCTACCAAGAAATTAACGGGCGACCGTCAGATGCTTTCAAGTGAATTCCATTTCAACGTTTATGAAATGACCGACGATACCTTCAGTGTGAAGAAATCTGATACCGCAGTTGCAACAGGCTCCAACACCGGCGCACTTCCCGATGCCCAGGGTGTAGCAGAAGCGACCTTTAAGTTCTCTCCTATCACATATACCCAGCCCGGAGTTTACTATTATCAGATATCCGAGGTCGTTCAGGATAGTAATCTTGGCACCGCATACGATAAGACACCGCAAAACGTTATTGTAACGGTTAAGGATAACCTTGACGGAACCATTACCGCAAGCGTGAACAAGGACGCAGACGATATAGTATTTACCAATGTATATACTCCGAAACCCGTTTCGGTCCGCTTTGTCGGCGAAAAGGTTCTGACAGGCAGAGAGCTCGCCGATAAAGAGTTCGAATTTGCGCTGTTCAAGGCAACCGTTGCGACGGTTGGCGAAGATACTGTTTGGACCGCGGGCGCCAAGGTTGATACAAATGTTAAAAACGCGGCGAACGGCAATATCCTGTTCCCTGAAGTTGAGTTTACTTCTAAAGGAACCTACCGTTATATCGCTAAGGAAATTATCGGAACAAAGGGCGGCGTCAATTATGACGAGACCGAGTTCCATATAACCGTTACCGTCACAGATGATTTCAAGGGAACGCTGTCGGCACATACGATCATTACCGATAATCAAGGCGATCTCTCACAGATAGTATTCAATAATGACTACAGACCAAAAGACAAAAAGATAGTTCTCGAAGGCGAAAAGACCCTGTTTGGCAGAGATATGGAAGAAGGCGAATTCAGCTTCGTCATCAAGGAGGGCGAGGCGGTAGTTGCCGAGGGCAAGAATAAAGCCGCCGAAGCAGGGGATGCAGCCGAAATTGAGTTTGAGGCTATTGAATACACCGCAAGTGATGTTGGTAAGCATACCTACACCGTCGAAGAAGCAGTTCCGGACGAGGCTGTTGTTAAGGCCAGCCGCGTCACCTTTGATAAGCGCGTTTATAACGTTGTTGTCGAGGTTAAGGACGACGGAAACGGTAATTTGATCATATCCGATCCGGTCATCACAAAGTCGGGTAGCTCCGATGTTGCGGACACCATTGAGTTTGAGAACACCTATACTCCGAAGCCCGATGACATCAGCGTTGATATTACGGCACACAAGACCGTAGTAAATAAGGGCAGCGAGAGCATCGGCCCCGAGGATTTCAATTTCTCGCTTGAAAACACCGAAACCGGTGATAAGGTGACTGAAAAGTCCAACACCAAGGGCGATGCAATGTTCACCTTGGACTTCAGCGAGGATGATATCGGAAAGACTTACACCTATAAGTTGACCGAGGTCAATGATGCAAAGGCAAATGTTGAGTACAGCACTGCCGAATATGAGATCACCGTAAAGGTTTCTCTCGGCGCTGACAACAAGCTGGTTGCCGATTTGACGCTTGATGAGGAAACAGTTGCATCGGTTGTTGCGGAGTTTGAAAATGTGTATGATCATACACCGAAGACTCCGGAAACACCGAAACAGCCTGAAGAGCCAAAAGCTTCCGAGGCACCGAAGAATCCGCAGACAGGCGACAACACAAAGCTTGGTTTGTGGATAGCGCTTCTGTTCATCAGTGGTACAGGTGTGATCGGCACAGCGATCTACGGCAAAAAGAAAAAAGAATCTGAAGAACTCTAAACAAAGTACAGATCAATAAAAAAGGGCTGTAGTGATATTAATCACTACAGCCCTTAGTCTTTAATAATATCAGCTATAACTAAAGACACACAAAAAGGCGCGCAAACAGAGAGTGGTGAATTAGAAAATTTATATTCAAAAAGCCTTCTCCTTCCGTCAAAACCTGCGGTTTTGCCACCTTCCTCCCGGAGGAAGGCTTTCTATATCAACCCGTTTATGGGTAGATAGTATCGTTTAGGTATATGCCCTAAATGAAAAACCACAGCTATATGAGTGTATATTTATTTCTCAATTTTTTTAATGAGTTCAACCGTGCATTCGATTTCCCATTGAGCGCGGTTACCTTTGTATCTGCCTTTGTTCTCGGTCACTGTAACAATGGTGGACGTTTTAAAAGCATCCTTCAAATCAACTGATAAAGAACCGTAGCCAACATCGGGCCAGACGTCATTTTCAGTTACGGTTACATCAATTGTTAATGTCTGAATGGTGCCGAGTGGAACTGTCCGTTTCTCACCGTTGACGAAAAGTTTGCCATTGCAAGAGTACCGTTCATACCAATTGTTTCCTACGTGATTGTTGAAAATTTCAGTGGATGTAATTGTTACCTTATATACTCCGTGGGTGTAATCCTTTTGACATGCAGAAAATGAAAGCAGTATTATAATCACGCATAGAAATATAGCAATTTTTCGCATAGCGTGTTCACCTCAATAAAAAAGCACACCCCCGAAGAGATGTGCCGAAAAAGTGTTTATCCTCGGTAGTTGCTACACTAACCAAAATCCCACGCGGAATTAGAGGAAAACACCTTTTACCAAGGTAGTTTTCCCGCGAAGGATTTTTTATTCGGTTAGTGTAGCACAACCATTTTATCACAAACAACCAAAGATGTAAAGTCGATAAAAAAATATATTAAAAACGCCGTCTCCTTCCGTCAAAACCTACGGGTTTGCTACCTTCCTCCCGGAGGAATGCTTTCTATATCAACCCGTTTTTGGGTAGATAGTATCGTTTAGGGCTATGTCCTAAAATGAGATACCCCCCGTATAACGGGCGGTATTGTTTGTTTTTGTTTATTCTTCGCAACAAACGTCGGGCTTTTTCTTAGGAGCCTTTACGGGCTCTCCCTGTGCAGTGGCATCGCCCAGACCGGTTGCCTCGCTGAACATAACATCCTTTTTTGTTGCCTCTACAACATCGGTAGGAACTATTATCTTAGCTGCCTGACCGTTTGCCATATTTACAAGAGCCTCATAACGCTTAAGCTCGATAACGGCGGCGGTCGGATCGGCCTCAATAATTGCGCGGATACCGTCGGCCTCAGCCTTCTTGGCGAGCAGGAGCGCCTGCGCTTCACCTTCTGCACGGGCAATACGTGCGTCGCGTTCGCCCTCAGCCTCCAGGATCATAGCCTGCTTGTCACCCTCTGCACGTGTTATAGCGGCGGCTTTATGTCCTTCAGCCTGAAGCAACGTTTCACGGCGGTCACGCTCGGCCTTCATCTGCTTCTCCATCGCCATCTGGATCTCCTTAGGCGGTATGATGTTCTTAAGCTCAACTCGAGTGACCTTGATACCCCATTGGTCGGTGGCTTCGTCAAGAATAGTGGTCATCTTACCGTTAATGGTATCGCGGGAGGTGAGTGTGCCGTCAAGCTCCAGCTCACCTACGAGATTTCGCAGTGTTGTAGCGGTGAGGTTTTCGAGTGCACTCATAGGATTAACAACGCCGTAGGTGTACAGCTTGGCATCATAAATGCGGAAGAAAACAACGGTGTCTATCTGCATTGTAACGTTATCTTTGGTTATAACCGGCTGCGGTGGTGAGTCGATAACCTGTTCCTTTAGGGTTATCTTCTTAGCAACTCGCTCAACGAGCGGGATCTTCACATGCAGTCCGGCAGACCAGGTCTTGCGATACTTGCCTAAGAATTCGATTACGAATTCGGTAGCCTGCGGAACGATGCGTATGTTTGCAAATATTAAGCAGACTACGGCAACGATGATAGCTAAAATTAAAAATTCCATAAATAAACCCCCTAAGATTATTCTATTTAAATTTTATAAGAAAATACATTTGTTGTCAATATAAATAGAAAAGCGGAGGCATATAGCCTCCGCTGAAAATTAATCTGTCATTGTAGTATATACGGCTACGCTCATCGCAGGCAGGGTATCACATATAGAATCTGCAACGCGGAAGGTCTTGTCAATCTGTGGCAAGGTAGCGCTTTCGTCGGGAACGAGAGTGGCAGTATCACAAAGGTGGCGGTGGAAATCGCGGTCGAAGTAACGGTTTAGTTTTATTTTTACATCCTGCGATTTTCTTGAATAATTGACCACTGTAATTGTGATGTTGCCGTCAGGCAGCTCATTGACGTTCATAGCAAGCTTCTCTTCGGAGCAGTTAATGCCCTCGTAGCATTTTGTGCCGCTGCCTCCTGTGTAACGGCTGACTATTCCCCAAGCGTAGTATGCCGGGTGAGGAACGAGCGTCTTATTCAGTACCGGCATAAGTCCGTGCTTGTGAATACCATCCTCAAACGCGTCGGCGTTGTTGGAATGGTTGTTGGGCCACTGCTGGTCAAAAAGTGTCCACATGAAAGAACCCTTTCCGCCGCCGTTCATCATAGCGACCTGTCCCAGTGCCAGCCAAATACCATGTTCCTTGTCAGGCTTTTTGTCGAACATTACGTTGTATTCGTCGTGCCAGTAGTCTCCCTTGCGGCTTTCGGGCAATACACGTATAGCGTCCTTTTCGTAATCAAGCCAGGTTTGATAAGCGTCCAAACAGTTGGGCTTGCACCAAAGGGCATACCAATGGTTGGTGCACTCAAGGCTGTTGTCGATAAGGAGTTCTTTTTCTGTGTTGCATTCGCGAAGCGAAACATCGTCGGCAAACATACAAAGGCCCTGTTTTAAAAGGAAGGGCATACCGTTCCAAATAGAATCTTTTTTACCGTCGGCACGCAGCATATTTGAATAAAGGCATGCGGTCACCTTTCCGCCCTCGCCTGAATTAAACTTAAATTCAAATTTGCGCCATTCATCTGCAAGCTCGCTTGCGCCGACCTTCATAGTAAAGAGTGCGTCCTTGGGCTCACAATAATGGGTGTAGTAGTGCCAAAAGCTTCCTTCGCCGAAGATTCCGAACAGCATATGGCTGTCCTCCGTCACGGGAACGTTTGCCTTGGTCTTAAGCCAGACCGACATAGTATAATCGGTGTCAGGCTTGAGAACGACGTCCTGTTGGAGGCGTGTGCCGGCAAAGGGGAAGATAAAGGCTTTGTTGCCGCTGTGAACATCGGCGGTGTCGGCTTCGTCAAACAAAAGATACTGATGCATAGAAAAACCGTCAAGCCATTCATCGCAGTGCTTTTCGTTTATTGCCCATTCGGTAAACCACGGGCGGAAAGCCAGTCCCTCCTGCGGGCCGAGAAGCTTTATTTTATCGCGTCTGCCGTCAGCGACCAATTTAAGATGCGCCGCGTGTGCGCTGTCATACCAAAGGTCGCGGTAAGCCGCGCCCTCATACGGAAAGGAGGGAACAATACATTCGTTAGGCTCGGTAAACAGACAAAAATATTTTATATTGTCAAATCCGCGCTTTTCTATAAGCTGGTAAACCAGTTCGCTTACCCAGCTTGCGTAGTTGTCTACTGTCTGTTTCCAGTCATCCTTGACAAAGAACGGACAGGGACCTGCGTGGTAGTCACCCATAAGGTCGCCTATGTTCCACCATCCTGTGTTAAGGGCAACGGTGATACCTGCGTCCTTCATGCGCTGTGCCCACTTATAAAAAACGGTACAGCGTTCGTTGTCCCAGTCCCAGGTGTTAGTATCCTTGTCCCAGGCGTACCATGTGAAGTAAGAGCGTACAACCTTAACCCTAAGATCACTTGCACGCTTGGCCTCAAGCTCGCACTGTTCCTCGGTGTAGACACGGCCTGCATCGTCGGGCATTCCGGCAAATGCGTGGTAAACCGCGCCCAAGCCCTCGAAATTCTCCTGAACGGGTGAGTTCATATCAGCTTTTAACAATACCATATACATCACTCCTGTCTTTGTCGTAATTGTAGCGCAAAAGTATATATATGTAAATGCACAAATCAATCTTTTTTATGCACAAAACGAAACAAAAGCAAGACGCTCTTGTGAACATACCCAATAGATGTTATAATAAATATGTATATATTTTTTGGAGGAAGAGAAGATGCAGATACACGGATTTCAGAAAATGACTATGCTTGATTTTCCGGGCAAGGTTGCCTGCACGGTGTTTACCGCGGGGTGCAATCTCCGTTGCCCGTTTTGTCATAATGCGCGACTCGTTACGCATACGGAAAGTGCCGACCGAATAGACGAACAAGAGATATTTGAGTATCTTGAAAAACGAAAAGGTATTCTTGACGGTGTCTGTATAACCGGCGGCGAGCCGCTATTGCAGCCTGACATTGCCGCGTTTATGGAAAAAATAAAAAATCTCGGACTTGAGATCAAACTTGATACCAACGGCTGTTTTCCGGAAAAGTTGAAGGCTCTTGTAAATGCCGGATTGGTGGACTGTGTTGCAATGGATATAAAAAATTCTCCCGAGCTTTACGGTAAGACCGTAGGCATAGATGGGTTTGATATCTCGCCTGTAAATGAGAGCATAAGATTTTTGATAGAGGGAAAAATACCGTATGAATTCCGCACAACGGTAGTGCATGAGCTGCACACAATGGAAAGTATTTGCGCCGCCGCAGAGTGGATAGCGGGCGCAAAGCAATACTTTTTGCAAAGTTTTGTGGATTCGGGCGACCTTATAGGAGAGGGTTTTACCGCCCCCGACAAAGACTTTATGAAACAAGCACAAGACCGCTGTGCGGCTTTTGTCGAAAAAGTAGAATTGCGAGGAATCTAAACACAAGATATTGTATTTGTGCTTGACAGAGTACTCTGTATATGGTATTATGTTCAGGCACGAAAACAAAACACTAAAATAGGGGGAAAGAAACATGTATGAAGTCATAAAGCGTGACGGAAAGGTCGTAACCTTTGATCTTTCTAAAATCAGCAAGGCGATCGAAATGGCGTTTGATGCCTGCGAGCGCGAGTATAATCAGGACATAATCGACTTCTTGGCACTTAAGGTAACCGCCGACTATGAGTCGAAGATCGAGGACGGAAAGATAGCCGTTGAAAAAATTCAGGACAGCGTTGAAACCGTTCTTATCAAAGCGGGATATGACGATGTATCCAAGGCATACATCCTCTACCGTAAGCAGAGAGAAAAGATAAGAAACATCAAGAGCACATTCCTTGATTATAAGGAAATAGTAAACAGCTATGTTAATATCACCGACTGGCGCGTTAAGGAAAACTCCACCGTTACCTATTCGGTAGGCGGTCTTATCTTAAGCAACTCGGGTGCTATAACCGCTAACTATTGGCTGTCGGAGATATATGATGATGAGATCGCAAATGCACATCGTAACGGCGATATGCACCTGCACGATCTTTCGATGCTCACCGGTTATTGCGCCGGATGGTCTTTAAAGCAGCTTATTCAAGAGGGTCTCGGCGGAGTTCCGGGCAAGATCACCTCTGCTCCCGCAAGCCACCTTGCTACACTCTGCAACCAGATGGTAAACTTCCTCGGTATAATGCAGAACGAGTGGGCAGGCGCACAGGCTTTCTCCTCGTTTGACACCTATCTTGCACCTTTTGCAAAGGTAGACAATCTTTCTTACGAGCAGGTCAAGAAGTGCATTGAGTCGTTTGTTTACGGCGTAAATACTCCCAGCCGCTGGGGCACACAGGCACCCTTCTCCAATATCACCCTTGACTGGACCGTTCCTGCCGACCTTGCAGAGCTTAATGCTATCGTTGGCGGCAAGGAAATGGACTTTAAGTATAAGGACTGCAAAAAGGAAATGGATATGATAAACAAGGCGTTTATCGAGATTATGATCGAGGGCGACGCCAACGGACGCGGTTTCCAGTATCCTATTCCGACCTATTCTATTACCAGAGATTTCGACTGGTCCGAAACCGAGAACAACAAGCTTCTCTTTGAGATGACCTCGAAGTACGGTACACCCTACTTCTCCAACTACATTAACAGCGATATGGAGCCCAGTGACGTCCGCAGTATGTGCTGCCGTCTGCGTCTTGACCTGAGAGAACTGCGCAAAAAGTCCGGTGGCTTCTTCGGCAGCGGTGAGAGCACCGGTTCTATCGGCGTTGTTACCATCAATATGCCGAGAATAGCATACCTTTCTAAAACTCCTGAAGAGTTTTATCAGAGACTTGATCATCTCATGGATATTGCGGCACGCTCGCTTAAGATCAAGCGTACCGTTATAACCAAGCTGCTCGAGGAGGGACTTTATCCCTACACCAAGCGCTACCTCGGAACCTTTAACAACCATTTCTCGACTATCGGTCTTGTCGGTATGAACGAGGTCGGTCTTAACGCTGCATGGCTTGGCGGAGATATGACCACCAAGGAAACACAGGAGTTCTCCAAAGAGGTCCTCAACCATATGCGCGAGCGTCTTTCGGATTATCAGGAGCAGTACGGCGACCTCTACAACCTCGAGGCAACACCGGCTGAGTCTACCTCTTACCGTCTTGCGAAGCACGATGTAGAGCACTATCCCGACATTAAGACCGCCGCAGGCGAGGGTGCAACTCCTTACTATACCAATTCTTCGCACCTGCCGGTAGGCTACACCGACGATATCTTCACCGCGCTTGATATTCAGGACGGTCTGCAGACCTTGTACACCTCGGGCACAGTATTCCATGCCTTCCTCGGCGAAAGAATGCCCGACTGGAAAGCGGCGGCA
The DNA here is from genome assembly GCA_045596705.1 of Acutalibacteraceae bacterium. GTDB lineage: Bacteria > Bacillota > Clostridia > Oscillospirales > Acutalibacteraceae > SIG589. The sequence continues at coordinate 27,171 of JAZOCW010000021.1, read as the reverse complement.
ACACTGGTACGCAAGATAGCTGAAAACTACGAGCTGCCCTATTACACCCTTTCTCCGACCTATTCGGTATGTAAAAACCACGGATACATCAGCGGCGAGGAGTTCAAGTGCCCAGATTGCGGTGCGGCCACCGAGGTCTACAGCCGTATCACCGGTTACTACAGTCCGGTGCAAAACTGGAACGACGGTAAGTCTCAGGAGTATAAGGACCGTAAGGTTTATGATATTGAAAATTCCAAAATGACCAAGAGCCACGCCCATAAAGAGGAGTGTGCCTGCGGCGAGACAGAGGTATCTACCACCGTTGCAACCGCAACCGCAATGCTCTTTACAACTGCTACCTGCCCCAACTGCAAGATAGCCTGCGCTCTGCTTGATAAAGCAGGTGTAGAATATGAGAAGCTGCTCGCCCCCGAGCACACCGATCTTGTAGCGCAGTACGGCATCAAGCAGGCTCCGACCCTCATCGTATCCGACGGTGACGGAGTTCAGAAGCTCGTCGGCGTTTCGGAAATTAAAAAATATCTTGGACAGTAATTATGTATGATATTATAATAGTGGGCGGCGGCCCTGCCGGGCTTACCGCGGCGCTGTATGCACTGCGCGCCAATAAAACAGTGCTTGTAATTGAAAAGGCAACCTTCGGCGGACAGATCACCTATTCGCCGAAGGTGGAAAACTACCCCGGCATCCTTGAAGCAAGCGGAAACGAAATAGCCGAAAAGCTGGTCGATCAGGTGCTTTCTCAGGGTGCAGAGGTGGAAATGGACACGGTTCTCGAGATAAAGGACGGCGAAATAAAGACCGTCGTTACCGAGGGCGGAGAGTTTAAGGCAAAGGCGGTAATAATCGCTACCGGCGCCCGCCATCGTATGCTCGGCTTGCCGGGAGAGGAAAAACTCGTCGGCGAGGGAATATCCTTCTGCGCAGTTTGCGACGGAGCATTCTATAACGGAAAGCACGTCGGCGTTGTCGGCGGCGGAAATTCCGCGTTGCAGGAAGCGTTGTTGCTCTGTGAGAATGCCGCAAAGGTAACCGTTATCCAGAATCTACCCCATTTCACCGGCGAGCAACGTCTTGTGGATAAGCTTTGCGCTAATGACAAGGCTGAAATACTGCTTGGCACGACGGTCAAGGGTTTCCTCGGCGACACAGAGCTTGAGGGAGTAGTAATAAAGGACGAGGCAACGGGAGAGGAACGAGAGCTTTCGCTGGACGGACTTTTCGTTGCTATAGGTCTTATCCCGCAAAATGAGCCGTTTTCTTCGGTGCTCGAACTGAATAATTACGGTTATGCTGCTGCGGACGAAGCCTGCACCACCAAGACCGCAGGTGTATTCGTAGCAGGAGACTGCCGTACCAAAAGGATACGTCAGGTTGCAACTGCCGTAGCAGACGGTGCAGTAGCCGCACTTGCCGCTTGTGAATATATAGATGATATGAAATAATAAATAACACCGACCGATTGTAAAGCGGTCGGTGTTGTGTTATTATATAGATAGAGCTTATAAGGGGTGTTAATATGTCAGCACTTAAAATAGTAATTCTTGACGCAGATACCGTATTTGATAAGGATGTAACCGCCGATGCTTTTGCACCTTTCGGCGAGCTTTGCATATATGGACTTACTTCGCCAGAGCAGCTGGAAGAGCGCATAGCCGATGCGGATATAGTGCTTTGCAATAAGGTGCAGATAAGCGGCGAGGCGATGAGTAAAGCCAAAAAGCTTAAATATATCGGCCTGTTTGCAACGGGTTATAATAATATTGATGTGGAATATGCGGCAAAACATTCAATCACTGTATGTAACGCCCCGGGCTACTCTACCGAGGCGGTCGCTCAGCACGCAGTTGCCTTTATGTTGGCAATACTTAATCGAATAGGTGAGTATAACGCGACTGTAAAGCAGGGTGACTGGATAAAAAGCCGCACATTTTCATATTTCCCGTTTCCGATATGGGAGCTTGCGGGTAAGACTGTCGGCATAATCGGCTACGGTGCTATAGGCCGCCGTGTAGCCGATATACTCAAGGCGTTTAGAATGACGGTGCTGGTCAATAATCGCCGCCCCGTTAATGACGAAACTGTAGAGCAGGTCGAACTGGACGAACTGCTTCGCCGTTCGGATATCGTGACGTTGCATTGCCCTTTAAATAACGACAGCAAGGGTATTATGAATGCAAAGGCTTTTAAAAAAATGAAAAAGGGAGCGGTGCTTATAAATACCGCACGCGGTCCGCTTGTGGATGAATACGCGTTGCGTGACGCTCTCGTAAGCGGACAGCTCCTCGGCGCAGGAATCGACGTTCTCTGCACCGAGCCCATGACGCCCGATTGCCCCTTGATAGGCTTGGATAACTGTTATTTAACGCCTCATATTGCCTGGGCTGGAGTTGAAACGAGAAAAAGGCTTATGAATGTCGTCGCAGGAAATATAAAAGCCTATTTAGACGGAGATCCTGTAAATGTAATAAAATAAAAAGAGGTGCCAAGCACCTCTTTTTGTTTTACCGTATTTTCGGTACGTAGCGATTCATAAAATAGATCGCAGGGATACCGATTACGATCATAATTCCCGCCTGCAGTAGCCTTATAGGCAGCAGTCCTAAAAACGGTGCACCGTAAAGCAGCGAGATCCAAAAGGAGTTTACAACCGTTCCAAAGAGCAAATTGTTTACACAAAGCGCAAGCGTAATGCGCAGTGCTCCGCCCTTTCTCAGCGCAACCCCAAACACCGCACCGCACAGTGCGGCGCTCAGCGTAAAGCCCGGAAAATACGGACCGATGGGGAAAAGCAGTGCTCCCACAAGGTCGCCGAGTCCGCCTACCGCCGCTCCGCCCGCGGGACCGAATTCCCTGGCGGCAAAAGCAACGATAAGGAACGAAAAGCCGAACTTTACGTTCCACAGCGAGATCGACAAAAAACGTGAAAACACGATTTCCGCCGCTGTCAGCAGTGCCAGCACTGCGACAGTCTTCAGATTCAGTTTTTTCATTTCTACACATCCCCGACGGCAAAGCCGTCCATACATTGCTCCTATTATAGCAAATCGGGAAACAATTGTAAATATTTTTTCTTTGTGGTAAAATAATACAAAGGGGTGATATAGTGCAGATATCCGTATCATTAGCACAAAAAAAGGATGAAGTCGAGTTGAAACGGCTCTTTTTGAATTCTTTCGACGATACGCTGGGGTTTGTTAATATGTTCTTTTCGCACCACTTCGTGCCGGAGAATACAGCCGTCGCTTACTGTGACGAAAAAATAGTGGGTGGGGCGCATATGCTGCCCTGTGTGGCTCTTGATGCTCCTTGTTTTTATATCTATGGCGTATGCGTAGATATCGAACACAGGGGACAGGGCATAGGTCTTCATTTGCTGGAATTTATAAAAAACGAGGCAAAAAAGCGCGGCGCTGCAGTGCTGTTGCATCCTGCCGACAGCACTCTATTTAGGTTTTATGAAAAAGCGGGGCTTTATCCGTGCGGCGAGTGGCGCATCTGTGACCTGCCGGCAGATACTACTCCGTGCGAGTTGCGCGCAGTAACTCCGCAGGAATATAAAGAGATTCGCGATACGCTGTTTGCAGAGAAAAATGCGCTGGTGTGGGATCTGCCAGCGGTAGAATACGCCCTGATGCAGGAAACCTTTTACGGTCTTTCATACTATAAGATATGCGGCGAGGACCGAACCGACATTGTCCTTTGCGGACTGTCAGGCGGTGAGCCGTTTATAAAGGAGACTACCGCTGAGGGCGAGCGTCTTGCCGCTGTCGCGTCTGCCGTGGCAAGAAAACTGGGCGGCGAGAGTGTAAAGGCTCGTCTGCCGGTCGACGCCGAGCTTGGCGAAAAACAGGTCTGCGGTTACGGTATCGGCCTTGAAAAGGATGTATATATGAATCTGCTTTTGGATTAAAAAATTCACCCGTTAAAATCCCTATAAAAGGGTTTTAACGGGTTTGTTTATTCGCCTTTATATTTTTTGCGCGTTGCCATACCGCCGCGGATATGCCGCTCGCTTTTGTTCTGTTCAAGCACCTTCTTAACCTCGATATAAAGCTGTGGACACTGCTCGGACAGCTTGGCTGTAACGTCCTTATGTACTGTGGATTTTGATATGTTGAATTTGCTGGCGGCGGCGCGTACGGTCGCCCCTGTCTGTACTATATATTTTCCCAACATCGCCGCGCGTTCATTAACATCGACACTCATACGCTCAACTCCTATAAAGCCTTTAATTAACTTTATGAGTGCCGCGCGTGGTTTATTACAAGAAAAAAGAGACGGCAGAGCCGTCTCTTTTTTTCTATCTTATTTTCTTTTCTGCAATTTCCTTTAGTGCAGAAGAGAGGAATTCGTCTACAGTCTTGGTGCCCTCGTCGATGCCGCCGCGGAAGCGAACCGAAAGGGTGCCGTTTTCGGCTTCTTTGTCACCGGCTACCAACATATAGGGTATCTTCGCTAGCTGTGCCTCGCGGATCTTAAATCCTATCTTCTCGTTGCGGTCATCAAGCTCAACGCGCAGACCTGCTCTTTCGAGCTGTTCTTTTACCTTTAACATATATTCGTGGTGACGGTCGGCTATGGGCAAAAGCTTGACCTGAACCGGAGCAAGCCAAAGCGGGAACGCACCGGCATACTTTTCAATAAGCAGGGCGAGTGTGCGCTCGTAACAGCCGATAGAGGTGCGGTGAATAATGTAGGGGTTCTTTTTAGTGCCGTCGCGGTCAACGTATTCCATTGAGAACTTCTCGGCGAGCAGCTGGTCGATCTGTATGGTGATAAGTGTATCTTCCTTGCCGTGAACGTTCTTTATCTGAATGTCAAGCTTGGGTCCGTAGAACGCCGCCTCACCTACGCCTACCTTATAGGGTATTTCAAGATGATCGAGTATCTTTTTCATAACACCCTGCGCCTCATCCCACTGTTCGGGAGTACCGATGTATTTTTCGGTATCGGTAGGATCCCATTGGGAGAAGCGGTATGAAACATCTTCGTAAAGTCCGAGAGTCTTGAGCATAAAGGTCGTAAGCTCTAAGCAACCGCGGAACTCGTCCTCCAACTGTTCGGGGGTGCACATAAGATGACCCTCGGAAATGGTGAACTGGCGCACGCGGATAAGACCGTGCATTTCGCCGCTTGCCTCGTTGCGGAACAGTGTAGAGGTCTCATTGTAGCGCAGCGGCAGATCACGGTATGAGCGAGGGCGGTTCAGGTATGCCTGATACTGGAACGGACAGGTCATCGGGCGAAGAGCAAAGCATTCCTTGCTTTCGTCCTGCGGGTCGCCCAGGACAAACATTCCGTCAAGATAATGATCCCAGTGACCCGAAACCTTGTAAAGATCACTTTTAGCCATAAACGGAGTTTTGGTCAGCAACCAACCGCGGCGCTGTTCCTCGTCCTCAACAAAGCGCTGTAAAAGCTGAACGATACGTGCGCCCTTGGGGAGAAGTATCGGCAGACCCTGACCGATAAGGTCAGAGGTGGTAAACAGTTCAAGCTCGCGTCCCAGCTTGTTGTGGTCGCGCTTTTTGGCTTCTTCAAGCTGTGTGAGATGCTCTTCAAGCTCGCTTGCCTTGGGGAAAGCGGTGCCATAGATACGTTGCAACATTTTTTTGTTGGAATCTCCGCGCCAGTAAGCGCCGGTGCAGGATGTCAGCTTTACAGCCTTAACGCGGCCGGTCGACATAAGGTGCGGTCCGGCGCAAAGATCTACAAAGTCACCCTGCTTGTAAAGGCTTATCTCGGCATCTGCAGGCAGGTCGTTTATAAGCTCGACCTTGTACGGCTCTTCACGGTCAGAAAACAGCTCGAGCGCATCCTCGCGCGAAACTGCAACGCGTTCAAGCACGATGTCCTCCTTGATGATATTTTTCATCTCTGCCTCAATGTCCTCCAGCATAGCGGGGGTAAACATTGTTTCGGAATCAAAGTCATAGTAAAATCCGTTTTCAACAGCGGGGCCTATGGCAAGCTTTACTTCGGGGTAAAGGCGCTTTACGGCCTGCGCCAAGATATGGCTTGTGGTGTGGCGGTATGCGCTGCGGCCGAATTCGTCCTCAAAGGTCAGTATTTCCAACTCACAGTCGGCGGTTATCGGGGTGCGAAGGTCGCATTCCTTTCCGTCTATCTTAATTGCACAGGCGGCCTTTGCAAGCCCTGCGCCTATCGATGCGGCAACCTCGTATCCGCATACGCCGCTCTCATACTCGCGTACTACGCCGCCCTTTAGCGTGATTTTGATCATAATATACCTCCAAATAAAAAAATAGACTCCATCCCTCAAGAAGGGATGAAGCAAAAACTCCACGGTTCCACCCAAATTGCACAAATGTGCCGCTCATTGCCCCTTAACGCGGGAAACGACCCTGTTCGCAGGGCACTCAGGGGTGGTGTTCACTATCGGGTCGTGCGCGGGGCGGCTTTCAGCCGATGACCGTCCCTCTCTAAGCGCGTCGCCGGGCTACTGTCCCCGTCAGCGTTTTTATATGTCATTATAATATAACTAAAAATTTAAAAAGTCAAGCGGTAGTTGAATATTTACAGTATTTATGATAAAATTACCCACAAGAAGGTGTTATAATGTTCTTTAAAAAAGCACAAAAAACTTTTGGCGGCACATACGATTGGCTGATAGCGGGGCTCGGAAATCCCGGCAGAGAATATGAGCTCACCCGTCACAACGCGGGATTTTTAGTGTTGGACAGCCTTGCCGAAAAACACGGTGCAAATGTAAGCAAGCTTAAATTCAAATCGTTGCTCGGTGAATGTAAAATAGGTGACAGCCGTGTGCTTCTTCTAAAACCTCAAACCTTTATGAACAATTCGGGCGAGGCCGTTAGGGATGCATGCGCCTTTTATAAAATTCCGCCTGAGCGAGCAATAATAATTTTTGATGATATCTCGCTGCCTGTCGGTAAGATACGTATTCGCCGCAGCGGATCGGACGGCGGTCATAACGGAATGAAGAACATCATATACCTATCGGGAAGTGACCTTTTTCCGCGTATTAAATTCGGTGTGGGAGCAAAGCCTCATCCCGACTATGACCTAAAGGATTGGGTGCTTTCCCGCTTTAAAAAAGAGGATGAGGAAAACCTTAAAAAAGCTATCGGCAACGCAGTCGGCGCCGCCGAAAGCATCATCTGTGAAAGCGTTGACAGCGCTATGAATAAATTTAATAACCGATAGAGGTAAAAAATGCACTTTATTGACTCGGTTTTTACCGCCAATGAGGATTGTAAAAATCTCCTGCTTTCGATAAGAAAGGGCAGACTTCCGGCGGTGGTTTCAGGCCTTTCGCCAACACACCGTGCCGCAGTTATCTCGGCGGCGGTGAGCGACGGACACCGCGCCTTTGTAGTAACCCCCGACGAAGCACAGGCAACCAAGCTGGTGTCCGACCTTGAGGGGTTCGGCAAGCGGGCGCTTTTACTGCCCGCGCGCGACATCCTGCCCGGACGCGGCATAACACAGTCGAAAGAATGGGAGCATAAACGTATATACACCCTGTCCGCAGTTGCGGACGGGGCATTTTCGGTTTGTGTCGGCTCGGTCGAGGCTTTCACACAGTACACTCTGCCGCCGCAAAAACTGCTTGATAATACGTTCAAGCTCTCTTCGGGCGAGCATCTGCCGCCCGCCGGCCTGACAAACCGCCTGGTTCTGGCAGGATACGTTCGCTGCGAACAGGTAGAGGGACCGGGTCAGTTTGCTCTGCGCGGCGGAATTTTCGACGTTTTCCCTACAGGCGAGAGCGAGCCTGTCCGAATCGAATTTTGGGGCGACGAGATCGATGTCATCTCGCATTTTGATATAATCACCCAGCGCCGCGGCGACAGTGTAAAGGCTGTTGCGATTGCCCCCGCGCGAGAAGCGCTGACCGGTGAGCACTTATGTGAAAAGCTTGAAAAAAAGTTTTTGGACAAAAAGCTTTCCGAGGTTCAAAAACAGACCGTTCTGAACGACATAGATGCAATAAAAGCAGGCGTTTTTTCACAATTTGACCGATATTTGCCTATCGCTTTTGACCGTCCATATACCGCACTTGACTATGCTTCGGACAGTGTGCTGTTTGTAAGCGACAGCGGCGGAGTGGGCGAAAAACAGAAGAATCTGCTTTGGCAACACGGCGAGGATATCAAGGGTCTGCTTGAGGAGGGACTGGTTTTCTCGGGCTGTGACCGCTATTTCCTCGACAAGAGCGAGTTGCTGAGTGTGTTTGAACAGCAAGGTGCAGTTTATCTGGAAAACTTTACCCGAGCATCGTATGACACGCCTGTGCGCGAACTTATAAACACCAGTATGAAAGCGCTGTCCCCTTGGAGGGGCGGCTTTGAGGCGCTTTGCGAAGATATTTCAGGCGATACGGTCATAATGGCGGGTACTGTAAAGGCGGCAAAACTTCTTTGTGAGGAACTGCAAAAAAACGGCTATACCGCTACTTTTGCCGAACGCATAGACGGAATACCAACCGGAATAACCGTAACCACGGGCGGTGTTTCGTCGGGAATGTATATTCCCTCACAGCGGTTTTCCCTCATAACCCACTCGAATCTGCTTAAAGCTAAAAAACACCGAATACCCAAAAAAGGCAAGGGTATCAACTCGCTTGATGAACTGCACGGCGGTGACTATGTGGTACACGCAGTGCACGGAATAGGTGTATTTTTGGGAATAAACAAGCTTGAAAATAACGGCATAACCAAGGATTATATAAAGATACAGTACGCCAAGGGCGATGTACTGTATGTGCCTGTAACACAACTGGATCTGGTTTCAAAATATATAGGCGCACAGGACGCGGCAAGCGTTAAGGTCAACAAGCTTGGCGGAAGCGAATGGCAGAAGACCAGAGCACGCGTGCGCGCTTCGGTCAAGGATATGGCAAAGCAGCTTACAGAGCTTTATGCCAAACGTATGGCGGTTAAAGGCCACGCCTTTTCTGCCGATACTGACATACAGTCGGATTTCGAGAGACGTTTTGAGTATGAGGAGACCGACGATCAACTGCGCTGTATAAACGAGATAAAGGCAGATATGGAACGGCCCGTACCGATGGACCGTCTGCTTTGCGGAGATGTGGGCTTCGGCAAGACCGAGGTAGCGCTTCGTGCCGCCTTCAAATGCGTAAGCGAGGGCAAGCAATGCGCACTTATGGCACCGACCACCATTCTCGCTTGGCAGCATTATAATACCGTGCTTAAACGCTTCGGTGATTTTCCGCTTGAGGTGCGGCTGCTTTCGCGTTTTGTTTCCAAGAGCGCACAGAATAAAACAATAACCGAACTGCGCCGCGGAAATGTAGATATGGTAATCGGCACCCATAGGCTTATTTCCAAGGATGTTCAGTTCCGCGATCTGGGTCTTATAATCATCGACGAGGAGCATCGTTTCGGCGTGGCACAAAAGGAACGGCTTAAGGAACTTTATCCTAATGTCGACGTGCTTACGCTCAGCGCGACCCCTATTCCGCGAACCCTTAATATGGCGATGTCGGGACTTAGGGATATGTCCTCGATAGACGAGGCTCCCGAAGACCGCCTTCCGGTTCAGACCTATGTGCTTGAACAGGATAACAGTCTGCTGCTTGATGCGATAAACCGCGAATTGCGCCGGGACGGGCAGGTGTATTATCTGCATAACCGAGTTGAGAGCATAGTTGCCTGCGCCGCAAGGCTTAAAGCTCAGCTGCCTGACGCGAATATAGGCATAGCCCACGGCAAAATGGATGAGGAGGAGCTGTCCGAGGTCTGGCGACAGCTTATTAATCACGATATAGACATTCTCGTCTGCACGACCATAATCGAAACGGGTGTTGACGTTCCCAATGCCAATACACTTATAATAGAAAACGCCGATATGTTCGGTCTGTCTGAGTTGCATCAGCTGCGAGGACGCGTCGGTCGCTCACCCCGCAGAGCATATGCGTATTTTTGCTTCAGGCGCGGTAAAGGCCTTTCGGAGATAGCCGAAAAACGTCTTGAGGCCATACGCGAATATACCGAGTTTGGCTCAGGCTTTAAGATAGCCCTGCGCGACCTTGAGATCCGCGGTGCGGGAAGTCTGCTCGGCGGCGAACAGCACGGACACCTTGAATCGGTCGGATACGATATGTATGTTCGCCTGTTGCACGACGCGATAAGCGAAGAAAAGGGTGAACAGGTAAAAGAAGAAAACAACTGTGTTATAGATGTAAACATCTCGGCGCATATACCCGAAAGCTATATACCTAATCTGCCGCAACGGCTCGGGATATACCGCCGCATAGCCGATATTCGTTCGGACGACGATGTTTCGGATGTTATTGATGAGCTGTGCGACCGTTTCGGCGATCCGCCTAAATCGGTGATGGGGCTTATAGACGTTGCCCTTATACGCAACAGCGCTGCCGCGGCGGGTATAACAGAGATAAGCCAAAACGGCGGAAACCTTTTGCTTTATTCAGGCAGTATCTCTCCCGAATACACGTCGCTTTTAGCGGCGCATTTCAAGTCGCGGTTTTTGCTTAGCGCGGGCAAGCGCCCTTACTACTCAGTGCGCATCGCGACCGGACAGACAGCGGCGAACTGCTTAAAGGAGATAATGCAGGTGCTCGCACCGACGGATAATAATTAGTGCTGGACTTTTATTGGTGACTGTTGTATAATATTTTGTAGATTTGAAACAGGAGGATGTTTAATTATGAACACTCTTAAAAGGGTTGCCGCTTTATTGGTGGTTGCAATTATGATACTTTCGCTCGCTGCGTGTCATCCAAAGGATGAAACTGCGCTGTCGATAGGCGATGTTAAGATCACTTCCGCGCTTTATATGTCTGCGCTTATGAATGCAGACGGTGAGGCACGAACAAAGGTTGACGAGAAGCTTGCTGAGGAGAAAAAAGACACCGATTCGACCGAAGAGGTTGACTACTTCTCTCAGAAGTTGGACGGAAAAAGCTTTACCGATTGGGTAAAGGACCGTGCGCTCGATATGTGTCTTGAAAATATGGCATACGAGATCAAGTGTGCTGAAAACGATCTTTCTTTGACCGAGGAGGAAGAAAAAGAGATAGATACATATATTGACTATTATTGGATAAATTACGGTTATCAGACCTATTATGAGTCCAACGGTGTTTCTAAAGAGACCTTTAAGAAGAGCCTTAGGTACGGATACCTTGCCAACGCATACTTCGAATTTCTTTACGGCGAAGGCGGAGAAAAGGCAGTAGCAGCCGACGAGGTAACCAAGACAATGGAAGAAAACTTCGTTATCGCAAACGTGCTTACTGCAAGCCTTTCGGGTGTAGCGGAAACTGAAGCTGCAACGCTCAAAGCAAAGTTTGCCGATTATGAAGCCCGTCTTAATAAGGGTGCGGCTTTCTCCGAAATATATAACGAGTATTATGAGATAAAAGAAACCGCCGAGGATACAGCACAAGAGGAGACCGATGCGCCTAAGGATAAATATGCGTCGGTTCTCGGTTCGGAGGATACCGAATATGCCAACGATAATTTTGAAACTGCAAAGAAAATGGCGGTTGGCGAAGTAAAGCTTATCACTACCGACAGCACACTTACATTGCTCGTTCGCGGAGATATGATGAGTGACGAATACTGGACAGAGAATCTCACCACTCCCACATTGGTTCTTTTAAAGGGAGAAGAGTTTGATAAGGATATAGATACCTATATAGAAACTCTTGATTACAAGAAAAACAACTATGCTATAAACCGCTTTAAGGTTAAGAATATAGTTTACCCCACAAATTATTAAACTCAGGCGGTGCAGCTAGGCTGCACCGCTTTTTGTAAAGGAGAATACAATGAAAAAATTAGGCTTCGGGCTGATGCGCTTGCCGCTGCTTGATTCAAACGATCCGGCGAGCATAGATATCGAGGAAATGAAAAAAATGGTGGATACCTTCATTTCACGAGGCTTTACCTATTTTGATACCGCGTGGATGTACTGCGGCTTCAACAGCGAAAACGCAGTAAAAGAGGCGCTTGTATCGCGCTACCCGCGCGACGCATTTACCCTTGCCGACAAGCTGCATTCGGGATTTTTACAGACTAAGGAAGACCGTGACAGAATATTCAATGAGCAGCTGCGCAAGACGGGCGTGGACTTTTTTGATTATTACCTTATACACGATGTAGGTGTTGAGCATTATGAAACCTTCAACCGTCTCGATTGCTTTAATTGGATAAAAGAGAAGAAAAGCCAGGGTCTTGTGAAAAAGATAGGTTTTTCTTTTCATGATAGCGCCGACTTTCTTGATAAGGTCCTCACAGAGCATCCCGAAATGGAATTTGTTCAGTTGCAGATAAATTACCTCGATTGGGAGAGCAACAGTATCCAATCACGCAGGTGCTACGAGGTTGCGCGCAAGCACGGCAAACCGATAATAGTTATGGAGCCGGTAAAAGGCGGAACATTGGCGGCAGTTCCCGACAAGGTTCGCGAGCTGTTTTTGTCGCATTCTCCGCAGTTGTCGGTTCCGTCCTGGGCGGTGCGCTTTGCCGCAGGCCTTGAAGGCGTGTTTATGGTGCTCAGCGGTATGAGCAATATGCAGCAACTTTTGGACAATACAGATTATATGATGGACTTTAAACCTCTTAACGAGGAGGAGACTGCACTTGTTCACAAAGCGGCAGATATGATCAACGGCGGAATTGCCATACCTTGCACAGGCTGTGCCTACTGCGTTGACGGTTGCCCGAAGAATATAGCAATACCAAAATATCTTTCACTCTATAATGCAGATAAGCAGGAGGTAAAAACGAAAAGTTGGACACCGCAGTCGGCTTATTATGAAAATCTGCTAAAGAAATTCGGCAGCCCAAGCGACTGCATCGCTTGCGGGCAGTGTGAATCGGTTTGTCCTCAGCATCTTCCCATAATAAAGCACCTAAAGGAGGTAGCCGAGCATTTCGGCGTATAATATGTCAGGATTCACCAAAACATTTGTAAAATCTCAGATTTCTCTGAAAGCGCAGATTTTTTCGGCGTTGATTGCTTCGTTAAGTGCAGTACTATTGCCTCAATTTGTTCATTCGGTCGGGGCGTTGTTAGGCGTAGGTTCGCTTGCGGGAGAAATTCTGCTTCCGATGCACTTTCCGGTGGTGCTTGTAGGATTGTTGGCAGGTCCCGTTGCCGGTATCGGTGCCGGAGTGCTGTCTCCGATGCTCAGCGTTTTGTTAACCGGTATGCCATCGCTGGCGTTGCTTCCGTTTATGTGTGTCGAGCTTTCAATATACGGTTTTATATCAGGTTCAATGAAAAACAAGAGAGTTCCGATAACAGTAAAGGTATTGCTTGCTCAAATAGGCGGTCGTGCCGTTCGTGCTGCTGTTATTCTTGTCGCACAAGGCTTTGGTTTTTCATCATTGCCCTGCTCAATTATTTGGACTAGTGTGGTTGTAGGATTTCCCGGTATTATGCTTCAACTCTTGTTTATACCTCTTATCATACGTATGGTATCGTCGGTCGACGGCAATGAATAGGGAATTAGAAAGAGCAAAGCAGCGACTGAGCGAAGGCTGCTATACTTGCGTGCTTTGTAAAAACGAGCGCGAATTTACAAGCCGCGAGCGCGGCGTAAAACCGCTTATAGATATGCTTTGTCAAGATTGCGAAGGTTTTTGTGCCGCCGACCGTGTAGTCGGCAAGGGCGCGGCATTTATATACGTGCTTTTAAAGGTCGACGCAGTCTATGCAGAGGTGCTAAGTGAACCGGCAAGGGAAGTGTTGCTTTTAAATAATATTGCCGTTTCATTCGGCACGCTTATTCCCGCAATAAAAAATCGCAAGGATGACGGCTTTTGCCCGATAGAGTCGGCGGTTATGAGCGAGAGCGATCCGCACAGGGCGCTTGATACAATAAAGCGAACACTAAAAAGCTTATCTTGATAGGAAAACGGGAAATGAATACACAAAAATGGTTAGCAAAAAACGCCCAAAGCCTTGAAGGCAAAACGGTTGCACTCACGGGTTCAACGGGTGGGATAGGCGGAGCGCTCTGCAGGCATTTAGCCGGCCTCGGCGCGGGACTTATCCTGCTTGACCGCGATCCTCAGAAAGCCTGCGCGCGAGTTGCACAGCTAAAAAAAGAACACCCCCAAATCAAGGTAAAAACGGTTCCCCTTGATCTGGAGGATGAAAAGTCGGTCTCGGCGGCATGTGAGCGGCTGGAAAATGAAAAAATAGACGTGTTCATTCATAACGCAGGCGCATACAGCATACCAAGGCACAAATGCAAAAGCGGGTTTGACAATGTTTTTATGATAAACTTTGCATCACCCTACTATATGATAAACAGGCTCTTGCCGACCTTTCGCCGATTCGGCACAAAGGTCATAGCGGTGGGAAGCATTGCTCACAACTACTCAAAGACCGACCCGCAGGATGTGGATTTTTCTTCGCGAAATGCCGCAAGCAGGGTCTACGGCAACGCAAAACGCTATCTCATGTTTGCGCTTTGGGAACTGTTCGAGGGAGAGACCGAAACGAGCCTCGGGATAGCTCACCCCGGTATTACATTTACAAATATAACTGCTCATTATCCTAAGCTGATCTTTGCAATCATAAAGCATCCAATGAAGATCATATTCATGAAGCCCGAAGCGGCGGCACTTTCTATAATGGCGGCTGTGTATGAATACTGCGAATATCATAGCTGGATAGGGCCGAGGATATTCGGAATTTGGGGCAAGCCTAAAAAGGTTCGCCTTAAGACCTGTAGTTTAGAGGAAAGCCGACAAATCTTTGACAGCGCTAAAGAGGTTTTGGAAAAATACAAATAAAAAAACCGTCCGGAAGGACGGTTTTTTATGTTTTCTATTAATAGCTGACGCCCTGTGCCATCATAGCGTTGGCAACCTTTTCAAAGCCGGCGATGTTTGCGCCTGCGATCAGGTCGCCCTCCATGCCATACTTCTTAGCGGCTTCGTAGGAGTTCTTGTAAATATCAGCCATTATCTGGTGCAGCTTAGCATCAACCTTTTCGGCAGTCCAGCTGTATCTCATAGAGTTCTGGCTCATCTCAAGACCCGAAACGGCAACGCCGCCGGCGTTAACAGCCTTGGACGGAGCGATAACAACGTTGTTAGCCTTTAAGTATGCAACAGCCTCTTCGGTGGTGGGCATGTTTGCAACCTCAACATAGTATTTTACACCGTTTGCAACAATGTTCTTAGCGTCGTCAATACCGACCTCGTTCTGGGTCGCGCAGGGCATAATGATGTCAACCTTCTGCTCCCACGGTCTCTTGCCCTCAAAGTAGGGAACACCGAACTTATCGGCATAATCCTTAACCTTGTCATGTCCGGAAGCGCGCATCTCAAGAAGATAATTGATCTTCTCTTCGGTGCAGATGCCGTCAGCATCATATATGTATCCGTCAGGACCGGAAACAGTAACTACCTTACCGCCCAGCTCGTGTACCTTTTTAACAGTGCCCCAAGCAACATTACCGAAGCCCGAAACGGCAACCGTCTTGCCCTTGATCTCCTCGCCGAAGGTCTTGAGCATTTCAACGGTGTAATAAACTGCGCCGAAACCGGTAGCTTCAGGACGGATAAGAGAGCCGCCGTATGCAAGACCCTTACCGGTCAAAACACCGGTAAATTCGTTGCGAAGACGCTTGTATTGTCCGTAAAGATATCCTATCTCACGTGCACCTACGCCGATGTCGCCGGCGGGAACGTCGGTATCGGGACCGATGTGCTTGGAAAGCTCGGTCATAAAGCTCTGGCAGAAACGCATGATTTCAGCATCGGATCTGCCGCGCGGATCGAAGTCAGAGCCGCCCTTACCGCCGCCCATAGGAAGGCCGGTAAGGCTGTTTTTAAAGGTCTGTTCAAAGCCGAGGAATTTAATGACTGAGGCATTAACAGACGGATGGAAACGCAGACCGCCTTTATAAGGTCCGATAGCTGAGTTGAACTGCACGCGGTAGCCGCGGTTTACCTGAACGTTTCCGTCGTCGTCCATCCACGAAACGCGGAAGGTGATCATACGCTCGGGCTCAACTATGCGCTCCATAATTCCCCATTTTTCTATACGCTCGTCCTGCTCTACTACGGGCTCAAGTGATTCAAGAACCTCGAGAACAGCCTGAAGGAACTCCGGCTCGCCGGCGTTGCGCTTGGCAACGGTTTCATAAACGCCCTTCAAATATTCGTTTTTCAGTTTCATATATATGCCCCCTAAAAAAATTACAGTGACAGTTTACCACTTTCAAGCGCAAAAGTCAATATTTTATGCGCCTTTTTTTGCTAATTATTGAATTAAAACTGTTGATGTGTTATTATATTCTATTGAGGTGAGGAAAATGAGTACCACTATAGCGGCGATATCCACTCCGTCGGGAGAGGGCGGCATCGGCATTGTCCGAATATCGGGCGACTGTGCGAGGGCTGTGGCCGATAAAATATTTAAAAGTGTCAGTGGCAAAAAGCTGGCTGGTGCGGCGGGATATACTGCGCTGTTTGGCGGCGTGTATGATAACGATGAAAAAATAGACGAGGCAGTGGCGCTTGTTTTCGCCGCCCCTAAAAGCTATACGGGCGAGGACGTGGTCGAGCTGTCGGTTCACGGCGGCAGCTTTGTAACGCGCGCAGTGCTTCGTGCCGCACTTGAGGCGGGCGCGGAAAATGCCGCGCCGGGCGAGTTTACCCGCCGCGCATACCAAAACGGTAAAATGAACATAGCCGAGGCGGAAAGCGTAATGTCGCTGATTTCCGCACGAGGCAAAGAAGAGCTTAAAATGGCGCTTTCGGCAAAGGACGGAAAGATCTCACGCGAGATAGCGAAAATAAAAAACACCCTGCTTGAAATAGAGGCGGGAATGGCGGTCTTTGCCGACTATCCGGATGAAGATCTGCCCGAAGTGAATGAGGAAAAAATAAGGCAAAATCTTTGCTCGGTGCGCGATTCACTTTCGCTTTTGCTTAAAAATTTCGACGCAGGACGTGCTGTGCGCGAGGGAATTAAAACGGCTATAATCGGAGCGCCGAACGTCGGCAAATCCACGCTTATGAATCTGCTTTCGGGCGATGAGCGTTCAATAGTGACCCCTGTTGCAGGTACTACGCGCGACGTAATAGAAGAAACCGTCAGGGTGGGGAGTGTACTGCTTCGCCTTGCAGATACCGCCGGTGTGCATACTGCCGCCGATGAGGTTGAGGCGATAGGTGTAACGCTTGCCTGCCGCCACGCAGAGCAATCACAGCTTGTACTTGCGGTGTTTGACGGCTCACAGCCGCTCTCAGAAGATGACCGCAGAATACTTGAGCTTGTAGCGGACAAGCAGACGATAATTATAATCAATAAAACCGATAAACCTATGATGATAGAAAAAGAAAAACTGCCGCAGCTGCCCACGGTGGAGCTGTCCGCCAAGGACGGCGGCGGAGTAACCGCGCTTGAAGAAAAGATCGCCGAGATCACAGGTGTTGCACAGCTTTCGCCCGATGCGGCGGTACTGCTTACAGAGCGTCAGCGCGCGTGTGCTTTCCGTGCACACAGCAGTATAACCGAAGCGATTTCGGCAATGGACGCGGGCTACACGCTTGATGCAGTAGGCATCTGCGCCGATGAGGCACTTGCGTGGTTGCTTGAGCTTACAGGTGAGCGCGTTACCGATGCAGTGGCAGATGAAGTCTTCAGCCGTTTTTGTGTAGGAAAGTAGGAACTTTATGAAAAAATACTATGCGGGACAAAAAGACGTTGCGGTAATCGGAGCCGGTCATGCCGGAATAGAAGCGGCACTGGCTGCTGCAAGGCTGGGCGCTAAAACCGTAATGTTTACAATAAATCTCGACTGGGTTGGCAATATGCCTTGCAATCCGTCAATAGGCGGTACTGCCAAGGGTCACCTCGTGCGCGAGATAGATGCACTTGGCGGTGAGATGGGAAAAGCCGCCGACGCAAACACACTGCAAAGCCGTATGCTCAATCTGGGCAAAGGTCCTGCGGTGCATTCACTGCGCGCCCAGATAGACCGCCGCAATTACAGTGCATATATGAAGCACGCCGTAGAACTCGAAAGCGGCCTCGATGTTAAGCAGGCCGAGGTGGTCGACCTGTATAAATGTGAGGACGGCTGGCATTTGGTTACCAAGCTGGGTGCGGAATACGTAAGCCAAACCGTTATTTTAGCTACCGGAACTTTTCTCGGCGGACGGATATACGTCGGTGAGGTGAACTACGAGGGCGGTCCTGACGGCACCTTTGCCGCAACTGAGCTTTCGGCCGCTCTTTATAAACTGAATCTGCCGCTTCGCCGCTTTAAGACAGGAACACCTGCGCGTGTTGCCCGCGACAGTATCGACTTTTCACAGATGGAGATTCAACAGGGCGACGAAAACATAATTCCGTTCAGTTATTCCACCGGTTCTTCTCCTGAAAATAAGGTAGTATGCCACATTGCATATACTAACGATAAAACCAAGGAAATAATACTTAATAACCTCGACCGTTCGCCACTCTATTCGGGCGTTATTCACGGCGCAGGACCTCGCTATTGTCCAAGTATTGAGGATAAAATTGTGCGGTTTTCGGAAAAAGAGCGTCATCAGCTTTTTGTTGAGCCGTGCGGACTCGAAACCGAGGAGATGTATCTTCAGGGTATGTCATCATCCCTGCCCGAAGAGGTGCAGATAGAGATATACCGTTCGGTCAAAGGCCTTGAAAAGGTTAAAATAATGCGCAGTGCCTATGCTATAGAGTATGATTGCGTTGACCCGCTTGCGCTGACCCACAGTCTTGAGATGAAGGCACATTCGGGACTTTACGGTGCAGGCCAGTTTAACGGATCCTCAGGATATGAGGAGGCGGCCGCTCAGGGACTTATAGCCGGAATTAATGCCGCACGCAAGGTGCAGGGAAAGCCGCCGCTGATACTTGACCGCGCCGGATCGTATATCGGTACGCTGATAGATGACCTTGTGACCAAGGGCTGTTCGGACCCCTACCGTATGATGACCTCTCGCTCAGAGTACAGATTGTTGCTTCGGCAGGATAATGCCGACGAGCGCCTTATGCCGACCGGCAGAGAAGTAGGACTTGTGGATGACGAGGCGTGGGATGCTTTTTGTCTCAGAAAACAGCAAAAAGAAGAGGAGATAAAACGCCTCTCCGGTATCAGCGTTGCCTCGTCAAAGGATATAAATGAGATGCTTGAAAACGCGGGAACAGCACCACTATCCACAGGAGCAAAACTATGTGAGCTTTTGCGCCGTCCACAGATAAGCTATGCGATGCTCGCGCCGTTTGACCCCACACGCCCGAAGTTACCCTTTGAGGTCGCGGGCAAGGTCGAGACCGAGATAAAGTACGAGGGCTATATAGAAAAACAGAAAGCCAAGGTGCGCGAGATGCAACGGCTCGAAAGCCGCCTCATCCCCGCAGATATCGACTATGACAAGATAAAGGGGCTTCGGCTGGAGGCTGCCGAAAAGCTAAAGGCCATACGTCCTGTAAATATCGGACAGGCATCCCGCATATCGGGCGTCAGCCCTGCCGATATATCGGTGCTTATAATCTACACAAGTCAGGGAGAATAATATGTTTGATACCGAGAAATTAAAAGGTCTGTGCGCAGGCTTTGTCGCGCTGGACGATACCGCCTGCGAGCGGCTGAAACAGTACGGCAGACTGCTTATCGAGTGGAACGAAAAAATGAATCTAACCGCGATAACCGAGCCGGACGAGATATTGATAAAGCATTTTTACGATTGTATTCTGTTTTTCAAAAATATTAACGTGCCGCAGGGCGCGAGTGTCATAGATGTCGGAACCGGCGCAGGCTTCCCCGGAATGGTGCTTAAAATAGTCCGCCCCGATATAAAGCTTACCTTGCTTGACAGCCTTAATAAGCGTATAACCTTTTTGGATGCGGTGCTGTCCGAAATAGGGCTTGAAGCCGAAACGGTCCACGCCCGCGCCGAGGAGCTGGCGCGCGATGCGGCTTACCGCGAAAAATACGATATAGCCTGTGCACGCGCAGTTGCAAGGCTTAACGTTCTGTCGGAATACTGTCTGCCGTATGTAAAGGTTGGAGGAACCTTCGTTTCCATGAAAGGTCCTGCAGCCGAGGAAGAACTGGTACAGGCAGAGCAGGCGGTAAGGCTTTTGGGTGGAGAAAAGACAAAAATTTTGCATGAGACACTGCCCGACGGCAGCGGAAGATGCTTTGTAGCAATAAAAAAGTCATCGCAAACGCCGACAAAATATCCCAGAAACTCCGGAAAAATATCAAAGCAGCCGTTATAATCGGCTGCTTTTTATTGTGTCCTGTCGAAAGATGCGATGGAAAAAAGTGGTATTTTTCTTTTGGACAAGCTATAATAAACTCAGACAAGGGAGGTCGAAAAAATGCTGACAGCGAGACACAAAAAAGGCGAAACGAAAAAACTTTGTGAATTGCCGCTGTCGCAGATACGACGCAGTCCCAACCAACCTCGGACAAGCTTTGACGAATATGAGCTGTCGCTTTTGTGTGAGAGCATAAAGCAAAACGGATTGCTTCAACCCATAACGGTAAGAAGGATCGGTTCCGAATATGAGCTGATAGCGGGTGAACGCCGACTGCGTGCTTGCAAGGCGGCAGGGCTTAAGACCATACCCGCAATTGTCTGTGAGGTTGACGGTGAGTCGGCGGCGCTCTACACTTTAATAGAAAATCTCCAGCGCAGTGACCTGTCCCCGTTTGACGAGGCGGAAGGTATCAAACGCCTGATAACTGTTTTCGGCGTGTCACAGTGTGATGCGGCACAGCGGCTGGGTATAGCGCAGTCGACCCTTTGTAACAAACTGCGTATCCTGCGGCTGACCCAGTCCCAACGGGCGCGAATAGAGGCTGCCCGACTTTCAGAGCGCCACGCACGCGTGCTGTTGCGTCTTCCTGAGGAAAAACGTGATGAAGCGCTGGATATTATAATCGCAAACGAACTGACCGTAAAAGAGGCAGATGCACTTGCCGACGAGTGGCTCAGCCCTGAGGTGCAAAAGACAGAACCCTACCGCCGAGCAGCAATAGGTGATGTACGGCTGTTTGCAAACAGCCTGTCAAAAATAGTTGATACGATGGTAAAGGCGGGATACACAGCCAAGACCCGCAAAAACGAAACCGACAGTTACATTGAGTATACCGTGCGGATAGACAAAAAATCCGCACAACTCAGACTTATTTAGCCACCCATATTCATCCCCATACAGCCTTTCCCCTAAGGCAGCAAATGCCGCACAGGTTTACTGTGCGGCATTTGTGTTATCGTGGAAAGGATCGCTGTCATTGGTGACAAATTGACTACCGAGTTTTTTGTAGGTATCCTCTACGTTTAGCGAAAAGGTGCGGCGGCGGTGTTTGACTATGTTTTTTTTGCGGTACAGCGAAAGTGTGTAAACCGTCGAGAACACTGCAAATGCCGCACAGCAGAAAAAGCTGTCATAGCTTTGATGAATAAGCTCCGGCTTACCTGCCAATAACACGAGGCATGGTGGAATAACACAGCACAAAGCAGAAATCGTAGCTACGACCGATACAGGGAACAGCCAATAGGCCGCGAGCTTTGGGGTTACGGAGTTTTCGATTTTTGCAAGCTGTAAAAAGAACACCAATGCTCCGCACAGATAAACAAGGAAAAAGACGTTAGCGGCTATGACCGAAACGGTGGCGTAGACCGAGAATACCGAAACGAGTTTAAAAAGAAAAAACGCGACGGGACAAAGCAAAGACAACCTGAAAAAGCGAGCACCCTTTTTCATAGCGGGTAGGAACGCGTAACAAAGCATTACAAGGGCGGAAAGTGCCGCAAATAAGCGCGTCAAGGTGACTAAAACTGTAGCATCTGTAACATAGTCTACCCACCTTGCCTCAAAAACAAAGGCCATGGCGAGAAGTACAGTTGAAAAAGAGAGTATGGGGTTAGGTTTAGGCGCTCCCATAGGGGTGCGGCGCGAAAGCAGAGATACAAAAGCGGCTGTGCCTGTCGCTAATATTATAAAGATCGTCAGAATAATTGCAACCGGCATACTGTCAGAGGTGAAAAAGCCGCTTCCTTCTTCGGTAAGATAAAGCATCTGTGCGTAGCGTGCGTACAAAACAGCAACTGCCGCAACAGCATAAAACAAAAGAATTCTTGCGTGTTTCAAGCTTTCGCATCCTTTCGTGAATTAATTGGGAATATCCGGCATAATATTGGACAAGGGTGTAAACAAGATATCTTTATTCTATAACCAAACCTATAAAAAGTCAAGGAGCGAAGATATGCGAAATATGTATTCTTTTCTGGCGGCGGCATTGTTTGTTTGTATGCTGTTGGTGCCCTGTTTGGCGGCAGAAAAAGATGCGCCCGATTCGGGCGACAGCAATAGTTTTTCAACCGCCGATGGGGATACCTTTCGGGTAAAATGCGGCGAAGATATAATAACCGTGTCCGAAAGTGAGTATGTGTGCGGTGTGGTGGCGGCTGAAATGCCCGCTCTTTATGAAGAGGAAGCGCTAAAAGCGCAATCGGTCGCGGCCTATACCTATGCAGTTCGCAAACGGAACGCGGCCAAAGACGCACAATACGACATAACAGGCGACAGCTCAACCGATCAGGCATATATAGATAAGTCCGCACGCAAGGAAAAATGGGGCAGCAATTTTGAAAAATACGAAAAACGGATAGCAAGCGCAGTTGAGGCTGTCAGCGGCGAGATAGTTTCTTATGACGGTGAACCGATTTTAGCGGCATATCACGCGATATCGGCGGGCAAGACCGAGGCGGCTGTAAATGTTTGGGGGAGCGACTATACATATTTGCAATCGGTCGAAAGCATAGGCGATATGTTATCTGACAGGTATCAGACCGTCCTGACCTTTACTCAGGACAAACTGAAGGAATTGCTTTCTTCCGCAGTAGTATTGGAAGGCGATTCATCAGGTTGGCTGGGAGAAATGAAATGCAGTAACATCGGTACGGTGCAGACCGTGACATTATGCGGAAAGGAGATTTCGGGCAGCGACATCAGAACGCTGTTGTCGTTACCGTCCTCAAATTTTGATGTTGAACTTAAAGACGGGAGTTTTTGCTTTACGGTGCGCGGCTACGGACACGGTGTGGGTATGAGCCAGTACGGAGCAAACTGTATGGCACAGCAGGGCAGTGATTATAAAGAAATACTGCTTTGGTATTATCCCGGCTGTGAGATAAAATAAAAGACCCTCGTCGGGCGTTTGCACGGCGAGGGTTAAAACTATTCTACTCTCCAGTCGATCGGTTCTTGTCCCGATTCTATTAACAGGCAGTTGCAGTTTGAAAAATGGCGGCAGCCGAAAAATCCGTTATATGCCGAAAGGGGACTGGGGTGTGCACAGGTAAGCTTTTTGTGGAGGGGGTTGGTGATAATATCACACTTTTTGCGTGCGTGGGCACCCCAAAGCAAAAAGACCACCGGCGTATCCTTTTGGTTCAGTTTTTGTATAACGCAGTCGGTAAATTGTTCCCATCCTTTATCTTTATGGCTGTTAGCCGCTCCTCGGCGGACGGTAAGCACAGTGTTTAGCATCAGCACTCCGCTTTTTGCCCAACGTTCAAGAAAACCGTTTTGAGCAGGCTCAATACCGAGATCGTTTTTAAGTTCTGTATATATATTTTTAAGTGAAGGCGGGAGCGGAGTTCCCGGCATGACCGAAAAGCACAGACCGTGTGCCTGACCGGGCTCGTGATATGGGTCCTGCCCGATTATAACGGCACGGCAGTCTTTATATGATGTGTATTTCAGGGCGTTGAAAATATTATACATATCGGGGTATATCTCGCGGGAGGAATATTCGCTTTTTAAAAATTCGCGAAGCTTTATGTAATAGGGTTTTTGCCATTCGTCAGCAAGTATCTCGTCCCAGTCGTTGCCTATGTGTACCATATTCGACCTCCTTTTCAACAATCTAAGTCTATCATTTTAAAAAAAATTTGTCAATTAGCCTATTACATCCGGATTTAAAAGTATGCTATAATTAAGTATAATCAACGGAGGTGATGGAGTGCTTAAAATAGGTGATACAGTGCTTTACGGTGCGACAGGTGTCTGTAGCGTAGAGGGAATGACCGAGCGAGAGATCGGAAAAGAGAAAAAACAATATTTTGTTTTAAAGCCGCTGGCACAGGATAAGTGCACGGTTTTTGTTCCCGCAGATAACGAGGCTTTGCTTAAAAAAGCAAAGAAGATATTATCAAGAGAGGAAATATATGCCGTTATAGACAGCGTTCAGCCTGAGCCGGATATATGGGAAGAAAACGAAATAAAACGTCGCGAGCAGTTTGGTGAAATAATCCACAGCGGTGACCGAAAAAAGCTGATGTTGCTTATTCGCTCTCTGTATAACCGCCGTGAGGAGCGCAGAGCCGAGGGAAAACGCTTACATATAACAGATGAGCGCTTTATGAGCGAGGCAGAGCGACTGCTTTATGATGAATTTTCTGCCGTGCTGGGAATAAAACAGGATGAAGTAGTAGAATTTATAATCAATAGAATAAACCAAAAAAAATAACCGCTTACAGCGGTTGTTTTTTTATAAAAAAGATTTACTTTCCGTATTAAAATGATATAATAAAATAAATTATACATATTTTGGGAGGAAACGGTAAGCTGCCGCAGGAGCTGTCGCTTGAGGTGCAGAAGCGTGCTTTCTACCGTGCCGAGGTATTCGACCTGACGCACGAATACCGAGTTGCGGTCGGCAATCCGATCTGGCTTTCTTAAATAACGGAGGTCTTTAATATGTCTTTTCTGTATTTTCTTGAGGGCATACGAAACGGCTTTCTTGATGTGTTTATGTCGACGGTTACCCGCCTCGGCGAGGAGACCTTTTTCATAATTATAGGAATGCTGTTTTTCTGGTGTATTGATAAGTATGAAGGCTATTACATACTGTCGGTAGGCTTTGTCGGCACCATAGCCAACCAGTTTTTAAAAATACTGTGTCGTATACCGCGCCCGTGGGTCAAGGATCCTGATTTTACGGTGGTGGGCAACGCAAAGGATGCCGCAACGGGTTATTCGTTTCCAAGCGGTCACACCCAGTCATCGGTAGGCTCTTTCGGCTCGGTCGCAAGGTGGAGCAAAAACCGTGCATTGCGTATAGTTTGCTTGATCGTTTGCGTGCTCGTTCCGTTTTCGCGTATGTATCTCGGTGTGCACACACCAGAGGATGTCGGGGTATCCATCGTTATCGCGCTTGCGCTCATTTTCGGTCTTTATCCCGTAATAAACCGCGCCAAACAAAGCCGAAGGGCTATGTGGATACTTATCGGAGCAATGGCGGCAGTAACGATTGCGTTTTTGTTGTTTGTTGAGCTTTATAATTTCCCGTCCGATATAGACGAGCATAACTATGCTTCCGCTCTGAAAAATGCATACACACTTACTGGCTGTATAGCCGGCTTCGCCGTTACATACTGTGTTGACTCATATCACACACATTTTGAGACCGGTGCGGTGTGGTGGGCGCAAGCTTTAAAGCTTGTAGGCGGAACGGTTATCGTCTTCGCGGTTAAAGAGGGTTTGCGAAGCCCGTTGCTCGCACTTTGCGGCGGACATCATTTGGCAACGCTTCTCCGCTATTTCTTGCTCGTTACGATAGCGGGAGCGGTCTGGCCTATGACCTTTAAATGGTTTTCAAAGCTCGGCAGAGCAGAAAATAAAAATTAACGGAGGAATAAAAAATGGAATTAAAGGGAAGTAAAACCGAACAAAACCTGTGGGCAGCCTTCGCAGGCGAAAGTCAGGCAAGAAACAAGTATACCTACTTTGCATCGGCAGCTAAAAAAGAAGGCTACGAGCAGATAGCCGAGCTGTTTTTAAAGACAGCCGACAACGAAAAAGAACATGCAAAGCTTTGGCTGAAAGAGCTTAAGGGTATCGGCAACACTGCTGAGAACCTTGCCGCCGCCGCTGACGGCGAAAACTATGAGTGGACCGATATGTACGATACCTTTGCACGCGAGGCAGAGGAAGAGGGCTTCACCGCTCTGGCAGCCAAGTTCCGCGCTGTAGCAGCGATAGAAAAGGAGCATGAGGAGCGTTACCGTGCACTTCTGAAGAACGTTGAGACTGCAGCGGTCTTTGAGAAGAGTGAGATAACTGTTTGGGAGTGCCGCAACTGCGGACACATAGTTGTAGGCAAGAAAGCCCCCGAAGTATGTCCTGTATGCGTTCATCCGCAGAGCTTCTTCGAAGTAAGAAAGCAGAATTATTAATTACAAGTCTAATTTCAAGATATCGTTGTTAAGTTAGTGGAAAGAATAGTAAATTTTTATCCACCGCTTATTATGGGTGCCTTTTGGCACAGGAAATAAATTTTCGGTTCTGCCGGTGGTTGATAAAAAATAAAAGCTACAACAAAAGGGATTTCGCGTCTGAAAAGGTGCGTGTGCCTGTTGGTGCTGTTTGAATTTAAGAAAAGAAAAACGATTCGCATTGCGGATGTGATAACCCCATCGGAGACACCGTTGATTAAATGAGAGTATTTGATGCGTGCAGATATGAAAGCATTTGAATGCTATTAGTTTTGTTTTGGTTGCGCTTTATATACTTTCGTCGAAAAACGTGAGAAGGGCCTGTAAAAACCGGATTTCAGGACAATTGTTTAGAATCAGTAGTTTTTCAGGAACTCGCCGAACAAAAAATATTGATTAGGTGAAAACAATCGTTTTTAATTGGACTGTTGAAAAAAGATCCTTCTCTTAATTTAAAGAGGAGGATCTTTTTATATCAGATAACAGTTGTTGCCTTAACTTAATAAAATTGACTTTTAAGAGCCTTGTTATGTTTGGCGCAGTTGGGAGTGTTTGTGAAAAGGTTGTTAATATATGCCATCTTGTCAATGCCAGAGGCTATCTTAACTTGTGTGGCTTGGTGCCGAATAACATATAGCCGCATAGAGGCAAACAGAATATTACAGGATATGCGTATCGTACCAATGCTACAGGGGATATTAACAAGGTAATCCAAAAAGCTGCCCACAACCCCCAAACAGCAAATGTCTCCCATCTCTTTAGATAGAAGTTGAATAACCCTATAAAACATAGGATAATAAAATAGGTTCCCGGAACGAAAAAGTTAGAAAGACCTGAAAATTCAGTCCAACGGGTGTCCAAAATGATTTTTTCCAATAGCTTTTCAAAACCGGGA
>JAZOCW010000020.1:0-11102 GCA_045596705.1 Acutalibacteraceae bacterium | reverse complement strand
CCCTCACGCGGCGTTGCTGCATCAGAGTTTCCTCCATTGTGCAATATCCCCCACTGCTGCCTCCCGTAGGAGTCTGGGCCGTGTCTCAGTCCCAATGTGGCCGTTCAACCTCTCAGTCCGGCTACCGATCGTCGACTTGGTAGGCCTTTACCCCACCAACTATCTAATCGGACGCGAGCCCATCTTACAGCGGATTGCTCCTTTGGTAACAACAGGATGTCCCATCGCTACGTTATGCGGTATTAGCAGCCGTTTCCAGCTGTTGTCCCCCTCTGTAAGGCAGGTTGCTCACGCGTTACTCACCCGTCCGCCACTAAGTGTTACAAGAAAATCCTGTAGCAAGCTACTATCAATTCA
The DNA here is from genome assembly GCA_045596705.1 of Acutalibacteraceae bacterium. GTDB lineage: Bacteria > Bacillota > Clostridia > Oscillospirales > Acutalibacteraceae > SIG589. The sequence goes on along the minus strand of JAZOCW010000020.1, from coordinate 10,745 downwards.
GCGTAACACTCCGTTCGACTTGCATGTGTTAGGCACGCCGCCAGCGTTCGTCCTGAGCCAGGATCAAACTCTCTAAAAAATTCTATATACACGCTTGCGCGTACATACCTTCTTTAAAGCTTTCTTAGCTCTTTACAAAACGATACTGACGTATCTCTTTTGTCCTCAATTTACCCGAGTTCTAAAACTCGGAATCGTCGGGTCCTTTTTCTTATCGTTGTTTAATTTTCAAGGTCCAGTTGCGTTCCCTCTCTCAAGGGCGCCCGATTATAATACCACATCACTTCCCCCTTGTCAACACTTTTTTTACACTTTTTTTGAAAAAATTTTTGATTTGGGTAAAGTACCCGTAAATTGTTCCCCAACTTGTATTTTTTTATTCACAAAGCATATTTCTTAGACTTTTTAATATCTTTTTTTCTGCTCTTGAGACCTGTACCTGTGTCATCGAAAGCGCCCTTGCGGTTTCATTCTGAGTTTTTGATTCAAAATACCTTAATTTAATTAATTCACGATCCCGCACAGGCAATCGACCTATAAGTTCATCCAGCATCAGGCGGTCTGTCAGCATATCGCCGTTGTCATTTACCGCAAGATCCAACTCATGGGTCTCGTCATCACTCTCGTAGGGGAGCGACACCGTTGGCTGAGTGGCACAAAGCGCTTCGACTACTTCTTCTGCGGGAACACACAATATCTGCGACAGCTCTAAAACCGAAAGCTCGCGGTTTTGTTCCTTTAACACTCTTTCCCGCTCGTATCGGATCTTTGTTGCAAGCTCGCGAAGGCTTCTCGATACCTTTACGCTTCCGCCATCGCGAAACAAGCGTTTAATTTCACCAAGGATGACCGGAACCGCATAGGTAGAAAAGCATAGCCCCCTGTCACTATCAAAGCCGTCGGTTGCTTTGATAAGACCTATACAGCCTGCTTGGAACAGATCGTCATACTCAATTCCCTTACCCGAAAATCTTTTACAGCAGGAATGAACAAGCCCTATATTATCGTTTATGAAGTTATCTCTGTTATCCATTTCCGTTTACACGCACGCTTATGCGTTTTTTCATTGTAACGGTGGTACCGCCGCCTACTTTGGATTTAACTTTAAGATTATCCATAAAGCTTTGCATAACTGCAAAACCAAGCCCTGCACGCTCGCCTCCCGCCGTTGTGAACAGAGGCTCCATAGCTTGTTCTATATTAGGTATACCGCAGCCTTTATCACGTATCTTTATTTCTACAACGTTACACTCAAGTATACGGACTGTTATGTATATATTACCTATTTCATTTTTATAAGCGTGCACTATACAATTAGTGACCGCTTCGGAAACCGCTGTCTTGATATCGTTTATTTCCTCGATAGTCGGATCAAGCTGAGTCACGAAAGAAGATACGGCGACGCGTGCGAAACTCTCATTAGCCGAGCGCGAAAGCATTGTAAGAGTAAATTTATTTAACTGTTTCATTTTTCATACCACCCTTTTCGATTTTTGCAAGCCGCTCAAGACCTGCAAGGTGCATTACCTTATATATTTGCGGCGACGGGTTTGTAACAGCGAGCTCGGCTCCCGATTTTGAGAGCAGCTTGTACCTGCCCATAACAAGGCCTATGCCTGAACTATCCATAAAAGATACATCTTTAAAATCAAGCACCAGCAGTGACGGCATATGCTTCTCAACGGCAGCATCTATCTCCTCGCGCATCGGTTTGGCGGTGTGGTGATCTATATCGCCGCAAAGGTATGCGACCGCGACCTCGCCGTTTACTTCGATTTTTACCGACATTTATAACACTCTCCAAAACAAAAAATAGCGGACAAGCCTATATAATTATAGGGCTTGTCCGCTGAGTATTTTGTAATATTATAATGTCGAATTGTAAAACTTGATAGCGCTTTCTCGTATTGCGCCGGCCAGATAAAGCGAGCCAGAAATAAATACCGTGCTGTCACCAACGGTGGCGTTCAGTGCATCGCTATAGGTGTCAACGGGACGCACATCGTCACAGTAGCGGCTCGCCGCCTTTGCAAGCTTTGCAGCCGAAATCGAGCGCGGGTTTTCCTTTACCGTTACTGTAATTATCTTTTTGCACAACGGCGCTACCAATGATAACACCTGTTCACAGTCCTTATCAGCCATCATTCCGGTGATAAGAGTAATATTGGAATGTTTTTTCATTTCTGTCGCTAATGCTGCTGCGCCGTGGGGATTGTGTGCACCGTCAAGCATCACAAGGGGTTCTTTGCAGAGAAGCTCAAGCCTTGCCGGAAAGGAAACCGTAGATATACCTTTTTTTATGTCCGATAGGCTAGGCTTTAACCCACATCCGTTAACTGTTTCAATAGCCAAAACAGCATTTTCTACTTGATGTTTACCTATAAGGCTGACTGAATATTCTTCACCCTTATAGATGAAACGGCTGCCTGAAATTCCGGACTCCTTTATTTCTATGCACTCCTGCTTTGTGACCGTGACGTTCGGATACGAGGTTATCACATCGAGTGCCTTTGACGGCTGATTATAGGTGGTAAAAACAGGAGAACCGGGTTTAATAATACCGCACTTCTCACCAGCTATTTGTTCAAGCGTATCGCCGAGAACACCGGTATGATCAAGTCCTATTCCTGTAATTACCGATGCCAGCGGAGCCTTTATCACATTGGTGGCATCTAGCCTGCCGCCAAGCCCCGTTTCAAGCACCACGACACCACAGTTGTTCCTTTTATAATAAAGAAAGGCAACCGCAGTGATAAATTCAAACTCAGTGACCTCTATACCGACAGAGCGCACCTCGTCGGTCAGCTTTGCTAAGTCCTGTTCGCTTATATATTCACCGTTTATTTGTATGCGTTCACGAAAACAGGTTATGTACGGCGATATATACAAGCCAGTACGGTAACCGGCCGATTTTAATATATTAGCAGTCATTGCCGAAACCGAGCCCTTGCCGTTCGTTCCCGCTATGTGAATAAATTTTATACCGTCCTGCGGATCTCCGAGACAATGCAACAGCTGCGTAATGCGCTCAAGCCCAGGTCGGCTGCCGAAACGCAACAGCGAATGTATATAGTTTAATGCTTCGTTATAGTTCATGGTATTCCTTAACAATAAGCCGTGCATATAGCACGGCTTATTTTTTACATTTGTTTTTGTATTGCTGTGATGCTGTCTTCCAGCATTGCAATTTTATCAAGCACCTTTTCAAGCTGTGCATGCTGGGTCTCAACCAGTTCCTTAGGAGCCTTGGCGACAAATCCGGGGTTGTTAAGCTTTTTCTCAAAGAACTCCTTGTCCTTGGCGGCATTTGCAAGTTCTTTGTTAAGCCGTTCAAGCTCAGCCGCAAAGTCAACCAACTCGTTCATCGGGATATAGATGGTTGCCGCATCGGTTACGACACGAACGGCATCGGGCATATCAAACTCGATATCGACATCGACCGATGAGCCGCTTGCAAGGCGCATAAGCACTGCGGCGCAGTCAGAGAAGGTATCTATACAGGTCGTTTCAACGCAAAGTCTGGCCTTGCGTGAGGGAGGAACGTTCATCTCGGCACGACGGTTACGTACCGCCTTAACTGCAGACATGACCTTTTCAAATTCCTCGGCATCCCCCGCAAATGCAAGTTCATCATCATAGGTCGGCCAACCGGCTACCATTATAGACTTGCCTTCGTGCGGGAGAGTCTGCCATATCTCCTCAGTTATAAACGGCATAAACGGATGCAGAAGCTTGAGGGTGTTAGAGAATACGTATACGAGCACTGCCTTTACGGTGCGCTTTGCCTCATCGTCGTCCGAATTAAGACGGATCTTGGCGATTTCAATATACCAATCACAGAATACATCCCAAATAAAGTCGTAAAGCTTACCCACGGCAAGACCCAGTTCATATTTATTAAGATTCTGGGTTACGGCGGCAACTACATCATTATATTTAGAGAGTATCCATTTATCCTCAAGCGAAAGAGTTTTGGGGATATAGGGAGCCGGCTCGTCATCCGAAAGGTTCATAAGCACGAAACGTGCCGCATTCCATATCTTGTTGGCAAAATTGCGGCTTGCTTCTACCCTTTCAGGCGAATAACGCATATCATTTCCGGGGCTGTTACCGGTAGCAAGGGTAAATCGGAGCGCATCGGCACCGTACTTTTCGATCTCAATCAGCGGATCGATACCGTTACCCAGCGACTTGGACATTTTTCTGCCCTGTGAATCGCGGACGATTCCGTGGAACAGAACGGTGTCGAACGGGGCTTTACCGGTATATTCAAGACCCGAGAATATCATTCGGGAAACCCAGAAGAAGATTATATCATAGCCGGTAACGAGCGTATTGGTAGGATAGAAATACTTATACTCAAGTGTCTCCTCCGGCCAACCGAGGGTAGAGAACGGCCAAAGCGCCGAAGAGAACCAAGTGTCAAGCGTATCCTCGTCCTGTGCGAGGGTGTGACTGCCGCACTTTGGACATTCGGTGGGTGTGTTGCGGGATACAATGACCTCGCCGCAATCAGCACAGTACCAAGCAGGTATACGGTGTCCCCACCAAAGTTGGCGTGAGATACACCAATCCTTAATATTCTCCATCCAATTGTAATATGTCTTTTCAAAACGCGCAGGTATAAGTGTTATATCGCCGTTTTTGACCGATTCGATAGCCGGCTTTGCAAGCGGTTCCATCTTTACAAACCACTGTTTTGAAATGCGCGGCTCAACGACCGAGTTGCAACGGTAGCAGGAGCCGACATTGTGTTTCATCGGTTCTACCTTTACTAAGTAACCGCCGGCCTCTAAGTCGGCTACTGTTGCTCGACGGGCTTCATAACGGTCCATTCCGCTGTATTTACCGCAGTCATCGGTCATTTTTGCATCTTCGGTCATTACATTGACTATCGGGAGATCGTGACGCATACCGACCTCAAAATCGTTGGGGTCATGTGCGGGGGTGATCTTAACAACGCCCGTGCCGAAATCCATCTCAACATAATCGTCGGCTACTATGGGTATTTCCTTGTCGAGCAACGGCAGTATGACCGTCTTGCCTACAAGGTCTTTATATCTCTCATCATTCGGGTTTACCGCAACCGCGGTATCACCCAGCATAGTCTCAGGACGTGTGGTAGCAAGCTCAACATAACCGCTGCCGTCAGAGAGCGGATAGCGCAGATGCCAAAAGCTGCCGTCATGCTCTTCATAGCTTACCTCAGCATCGGAAATCGAGGTATGACAATGCGGGCACCAGTTGATTATACGCTCACCGCGATATATAAGTCCCTTTTCGTAAAGACGGACGAATACCTCACGGACTGCCTTGGAACAGCCCTCGTCCAACGTAAAGCGCTCGCGCTCCCAGTCACAGGACGAGCCGAGCTTTTTAAGCTGAGATATTATAGTACCGCCGTACTTTTCCTTCCATTCCCAGGCACGCTCCAAAAACTTTTCGCGGCCGAGGTCCTCTTTTGATATGCCTTCCTTGCGCATAGCTTCAACTATTTTTGCCTCGGTAGCTATAGACGCATGGTCTGTGCCGGGCATCCAAAGAGCCGAATATCCCTGCATACGCTTACTGCGGATAAGTATATCCTGCAAAGTCTGGTCAAGTGCGTGACCCATATGCAGTTGGCCTGTAATGTTCGGAGGCGGTATAACTATTGTATAGGGTGTTTTGTTTTGATCAACTTCGGCATGGAAAAATCCGCCGTCGAGCCAAAACTTGTATATTCTGTCCTCGACCTCGTTCGGGTCGTAGGTCTTTGCAAGTTCTTTTGCCATGAGAAACCCCCAAAAAATAAAATAATTGCTTGTCACATCATATAACAAATAATGCGATTTGTCAAATACTGCCACGAGTATTTTAATAATAATATGACATAATTATAATGTCAGACGAAAATTGATTTGCTTGCGTTTGTATTCGACTGACAGCCGTCTGTCAAAGGGCAGACGGCTTTTATATTTTCATTTGCTCGCCCGAAGTGACCTCACGGTTGATAGCACCTGCGGCAGGCAGTGTACGAGTACGGTAACGGTGCGCGTCAGACAGCATACCCTCAGAGTAGAGCTGCGCTGAATAGATTCGCTGACCTTTTTTCTGGGTCATAACCGCGACGCCGTTATTGTCCTTAGTCACCTTGGGTGTAAGTGCACCTGTGTTAAGAAGCAACATTCTGCCGTTGGTCGATGTAAGTAATATATCCATATCGTTTTGGATATATAATATCGCCGAGATCGGGAATTTATCCGAATAAGCGTTTATGAGCTTTTTGCGGTTGGTCTTAGTTTTGTAAGCCGAAAGCGGCACCTTGGATACCCTGCCGTTTTCAAAGACAAACACTACATAACCCTCGTATTCACGGGTCGCTATCATAAACGCGGGACATTCGCCCTCGTCAAACTCAAGCTTAGACGGAATATACTCGCCGAGCGTGCTCGCCTTTCCGTCCGCCATATCCGAAACGCGGCTCTTATAGACTTGACACTTATCGGTAAAGAATAAAAGCTCATATGAATTTGAGGACTCAAAGCTTTGGGTTATCTCGTCCCCTTCTTTAAGCTTTTGCTCGCCGCTCATACGAAGCGACAGCGGCGTTATCTTCTTGAAATAGCCTTCCTTGGTGAAGAAAAGGTTGACCGCATAATCAGGCACCTGTTCTTCTTCAACCGTTATACGGTTCTCTTCTGCCGATATCAGTTTGGTCTTTCTGTCCATTCCGTATTTCTCCGAAACGGCTTCAAGCTCCTTGATGATTATTCTAAGCACCTTACGTCGGTCGTTCAATATCGACTCAAGCTCGGCTATCTCACGTTCGAGATTTTCCACATCCTCAAGTCTTTTTAAGATGTACTCGCGGTTGAGGTGGCGAAGCTTTATTTCGGCTACGTATTCGGCCTGCACCTCATCTATACCGAAACCGATCATAAGATTGGGAATGACCTCTTTTTCTTCAGACGTTTCGCGGACGATCTTTATAGCCTTGTCTATATCGAGCAATATTTTTTGCAGACCCTTGAGCAGATGATATTTTTCCTTTGCTTTATTAAGATTGAAATATGTTCTGCGCTTTACACATTCAACACGGAACGCGGTCCACTCGGTCAAAATCTCTTTGACACCCATTACCCTCGGCACGCCGCCGACAAGTATATTAAAGTTGCAGGAAAAGCTGTCCTGCAGAGGGGTCATCTTAAAGAGCTTTTGCATAAGCTTGTCCGCATCGGTTCCTCTTTTCAGGTCTATAGTTATCTTAAGACCCGAAAGGTCGGTCTCGTCACGGATGTCATTTATCTCGGTTATTTTTTTGTGCTTTGCAAGGTCGATTATTTTTTCGATTATCGCCTCGACCGTTGTAGAGGGCGGTATCTGTTTAATATCGATACAGTTTGCCGACTTGTCATACTCATATACAGCGCGGATCTTTACACTGCCGGTACCGGTATTGTAGATGTGCTCCATCTCGGCACGGTCATAAAGAAGTTCGCCGCCGCCGGGGAAATCAGGGGCGGTAAGATAGTCGGCTATGTTGATATCTTCATCCTTTATAAGCTCTATCTCGGCGCGGCAGACCTCACGCAGGTTAAACGGGCAGATGGTGTTGGTCATACCTACGGCTATACCTTTATTGGCGTTTACCAGCACTGTCGGGAACGATACGGGAAAGAGCGTAGGCTCCTTCATTGTGGCATCATAATTATCGACAAAATCTACAGTGTCGCGGTCGATATCCTTAAAAAGCTCGGACGCTATGGCTGCAAGCTTTGCCTCGGTGTAACGAGGAGCGGCATACGCCATATCGCGCGAATAGGCTTTACCCATATTACCCTTAGACTCAACATAAGGATGCAACAGCGCTTCGTTACCCTCGGTTAGACGGACCATCGTTTCGTAGATGGCGGCGTCACCGTGGGGATTAAGCCGCATTGTTTGACCGACAATGTTGGCCGACTTGGTCTTGGCACCGTTTAAAAGCCCCATAAGATACATTGTATAAAGCAGTTTGCGGTGAGAAGGCTTAAAGCCGTCGATCTCGGGGATGGCACGCGAAAGTATAACACTCATCGCATAGGGCATATAATTAGTTTCGAGTGTTTGGGTTATCGGCTGTTCAACGACCGTGCCCGCGCCCGAAATATATGCGTTTGCCACATCGGCCGAGGGTTTGATTTCAATTTGTTTTTTCTTTCTCGGAGGCATATATCTATCTCCTTAATATCTTGCTAACTTATATCTGCGTCGGCTATATACAGATAGCCCTTTTCGGTAATGATCTCTTTTCTGCCCTCAATATTGTCGCCGAGCAGTATATCAAACATATGGGCGGTCGCCTCGGCCTCCTCGGGGGTTACCTTTATCAGGCGGCGTGTGGCAGGGTTCATTGTTGTCAGGCTCATCATATCAGGCTGGTTTTCACCAAGACCCTTTGAACGCTGAACGGTGCACTTTTGATCGCCCACCATATTAGTCATTATGTCCGCTTTTTCCTTTTCGTCATAGGCGAAGTAGGTTTTTTCCTTTGTGGTTATTTCGTAAAGCGGGGTTTCGGCAATAAAGACCTTGCCAACATCTATCAGCGTGGGTATCAGACGGTAGATCATGGTCAAAATCAAGGTTCTTATCTGGAAACCGTCCTCGTCGGCATCGGTACAGATTATGACCTTGCTCCAACGAAGCTGCTCGAGGTCAAAGGTGGAAAGATCCTTATTCGCCTTTGATTTTACCTCAACTCCGCAACCGAGCACCTTTATAAGGTTGGTTATTATTTCGCTTTTGAATATTCGCTCGTACTCAGCTTTGAGACAATTGAGTATCTTACCTCTGACGGGAATGACCGCCTGGAACTCAGCGTTGCGGGCAAGCTTTACCGAACCCAATGCCGAATCGCCCTCAACTATAAACAACTCGCGCATTTCCTTATCGCGACTGCGGCAATCTACGAATTTTTCGATACGGTTGAGCATATCGTTGCTTGACTGCAGTGTTTTCTTGAGATTAAGCCTTTCGCGCTCGCTGCGTTCGCGGCTACGCTTGTTAACAAGGACCTGATCAACTATCTTGTCCGCCTCGGCCTTGTTTTCAATAAAGTATATTTCAAGCTGGTGACGGAAGAAGTCCGCCATTGCCTCGTATATAAATTTATTGGTTATAGATTTCTTCGTCTGGTTTTCATAGGAGGTCTGTGTTGAAAATGAGGATATGACGATTATAAGGCATTCCTCGATATCGGCAAAGGATATTTTGCTTTCGTTGCGCTGATATTTATTGTTCTGCTTGATATAGCTATCAATCTGCGATACGAACGCACTGCGCACAGCCTTGTCAGGCGCACCGCCGTGTTCAAGCCAGCTGGAGTTATGGTAATACTCCTTTATCTGATTTTTATTTGAAAAAGCGAGGCAGGCGTTTATCTTTACCTTATAGTCCTTCATATCGGCACGGTCGCGTCCCTTACGCTCGGTCTGCCAAAGCTGAACAGAAGTGAGTGCATCCTCACCCGCTACCTCGCTTACATAGTCGCGAATACCGTTGCTGTATACAAACTCCTGCTCCTCAAACTTGTTACCGACCTGATTGCGGAAAACAAAGAGCAGATTATCGTTTACTATAGCCTGGCGCTTTATAAAATCAACAAAAAATTCAGAGGATATATCAATGTCGGTAAACACTTCAAGGTCGGGTTTCCAGCGTGTGCGTGTGCCGGTCGCTCTGCCTGTGTAGGGTTCCTTTTTAAGTCCGCCGACATTGAAGCCCTTTTCAAAATGGAGATTATATTTGTAGCCGTCGCGCTTGATCTCAACATCCATATACTCCGACGCATACTGTGTAGAGCAAAGTCCGAGACCGTTAAGTCCGAGCGAATACTCATAGTTGCCGCCGTCGTTAGTGTCGTACTTACCGCCGGCATACATCTCACAATAAAGCAGCTCCCAGTTGAAGCAGTTTTCTTTTGTATTAAAATCGACCGGCGCACCGCGGCCAAAGTCCTCTACCTCTATGGAATGGTCAGCGTAGCGTGTTATGATTATTTTTTTACCGTGCCCCTCGCGCGCCTCGTCAATTGAGTTTGAAATGATCTCAACTACAGAGTGCTGACAACCGTCGAGTCCGTCCGAGCCGAAAATAACGCCCGGTCTTTTTCGCACACGGTCGGGGCCTTCAAGCTTTTTTATACTGTCGTTACCGTATTCGGTCTTTTTCGCCATATACACTACCTCGCATAAAATATCTATTATATAATATACCATATATTGTGTAGTGTCAAGTTACAAAACCCCTAGGCATAACAAAAACAGCCGCTCATACGAGCGGCTGAAACATTATGTTTTTATAAGAATATTAAAAAATGTTTTATGATACGTCCTATCACTAACACAGAACCGTCGCCTGTGTCAATCTCCGCGTGTTAGAACCTTACTTTTCTTAAATAGTCTATATGCAACTATAGAATACACTAGTGCAATAGCTATAAAATCTATAATGGCATCTATAAGAGACGGTAGCGGTTTTTGAGATAAAAAACCAAAGGGTAGCATGGAATGAAGAAATCTATCCAGTTGCATATCAGGGTCTGAAGAATGCAAGTTATATAATACTGTAATCATTTCAAATGACATACATTCAAAAGCAATGGCTATAATAGTTTCAATCCATCCATGCCTAATTATATATGTCCAATACTGTTTTTTATCTGCAAATACTGTTGATTTAACATCTAAAATATCTACATCCTTATTTTCGAAGAAATCAAT
>JAZOCW010000019.1:0-13949 GCA_045596705.1 Acutalibacteraceae bacterium | reverse complement strand
AATTATAAAATAAGAATTTAATTAGTTAGAAACTATATAAAACAGCCTTAGTAATCATTGATTACTAAGGCTGTTTGGTCCGAGTGACAGGAGTTGAACCTGCGGCCTCTTGAACCCCATTCAAGCGCGCTACCAAAACTGCGCCACACCCGGAAATATGTACCCGCCGAAAGGCGGGTGTTTTTTTAAATTAGTCTACAAAACCGGTCTCAACAAGCTTTACAAGCTCGTCTACTGCGCCGGCTTCGTCTGCACCGTCAGCAATTATACGAATCTGAGTTCCGCCGACTATTCCGAGAGAAAGCACGCCGAGCAGACTTTTCGCATTAACGCGGCGCTCTTCTTTTTCTACCCAGATAGATGACTTAAACTCGTTTGCCTTCTGAATAAAGAAAGTTGCGGGTCTGGCATGTAAACCAACCTGATTCTGAACGACTACATCTTTAACACACATGCTAATTCTCCTTAAGTTTTCGAGTAATCATTAACAAATATTAACGGCATTTTTACTTGCCCTAATATTATACCACAATATATCGAACAGTCAACACAATTGACACTTTTTTATTGAACTTTTTCGTTTTTTCCAAATTAGCGCCGACTTGAAACACAAATTTTTGTGCAAAAACAATAGTATTTTTTATACCTTTTAGTTATTATCCTTAATACTTTGCAAAAAATTCCTGTCTTTATCCGAAAGTTCGGCATTTTTTAACATTTCCGGACGTTTTTGCAAGGTTGTGATCAAGGCCTGTTCGTGACGCCATTTTTCGATATTGGCGTGGTGCCCCGAAAGCAGCACTTCCGGCACCTCTCTACCGCGCCATTCGGCTGGTCGGGTATACTGGGGATATTCGAGCAGTCCGCTGAAATGACTCTCGTCCTGAAAGCAGACGTCGTCAGACAAAACGCCGGGCAGCATACGTGCTACCGCATCGGTAACCACTACCGCCGCTATCTCGCCACCGGTAAGCACATAGTCACCTATAGATATCTCTTCATCCACTATCTCATCCAACACGCGCTGATCTATGCCCTCATAATGACCGCAAAGCAAAACGATATGATCATATTCGGAAAGCTCACGCGCGCGCTGTTGCGTAAATGTGCCGCCCTTTGGAGACATATATATAACGTGTGGCTTTTGCGGCATATCGCCGAAAAGTGCCATAAAGCAGTCATATATCGGCTGCACAGCCATTATCATACCCATACCGCCGCCATAAGGCGCATCATCAACACGGCCATGCTTATCAGTCGTATAGTCGCGTATGTTGTGGCAATGTATCTCTACCGCACCCGACACACGTGCACGGCCTATTATGCTGTCGCCCAAAAACGCTTCACACATTTCGGGAAAAAGGGTAAGTATATCAATCCTCATCGTCAAACAGACCCTTCATAACATTAATTTCAACCCTGCCGGAAACCACATCAACAGTCTTTACTATATCGTCGATCTTAGGTATAAGATACTCCCGCTCGCCGCGCTTTATATGCCAGACATCATTCGCGCCGGTAGGGCTGACATCGGATATTTTGCCGAGCAACTCGCCGTTTTTGATATCGTACACCTCGCAGCCGATAATATCATCAACAAAGTACTGACCCTCTTGAAGCTTAGCGTCAGCGCGCTTTATTGATACCACCCTGCCACGAAGCTTTTCGGCATCTTCAATAGACTCGACACCCTTTAACTGTGCTATAACGACGTTTCCGTGCGGCTGAATTTTCTGCACCAAGAGAACCTCGCCGCCGTTTATATATAACTTTTTAAATCCGCACAAAAATTCGGGACTGTCACACCACGGCTGGATGCGTACCATTCCGCGCACGCCGTGTGTGCCCACTATTTTGCCGGTTTCAAGATATTCTTTCATTTTTTTCTCCAAAAACGAAGCACCCCCGTTGACACCTTTAAACAATGTCGGCGGGGGCAATCGTACTAATCAATTTCTACAGCAACCTGCTGGTTGTTTCTGTTGGCCGCCGCACGCATAACGGTACGGATAGCCTTAGCAATCCTGCCCTGCTTGCCTATAACGCGTCCCATATCCGCCTCGTCAACATGGAGGTGGTAAACAACGAGACCTTCTTCATTAGGCTCGTCCACGGTTACGGTAACCGCTTCGGGCTTTTCTACCAGACCGGCTGCAATTGAAACTAACAATTCCTGCATAATCTGCTTTTCCTTTCGGAGTTTATACTATGTTGTTCTTCTTTAAAAGAGCCTTTACGGTATCGGTCGGCTGAGCGCCGTTTGCGATCCATTTCTTTGCCTTCTCACCGTCAATGTTAACAACTGCAGGATCCTTAGTGGGATCAAAATAACCGATCTCCTCGATGAAACGACCGTCTCTCGGGAAACGGGAGTCAGCAACAACAACACGGTAGAAAGGAGCCTTCTTAGCGCCCATACGGCGAAGTCTGATCTTAACTGCCATTTTTCTGCACCTCCTATATCAAAAGTATTTATTACAAAGATTTCTCTTTAGTAACGCTTAAAATCCCATTCCGGGTGGAAGACCCATATTCCGCAAATGCTTCGGCAGGCCTTTTTTACCCTTTTTACCCGACATCTGCTTGAACATCTTCTTCATCTGCTCGTACTGATTTACAAGCCTGTTTACATCCTCGACCTTCATTCCGCTTCCGGCCGCTATCCTGCGGCGGCGCGAGGCATTCAGAATTTCAGGTTTTGAGCGCTCCTTAGCGGTCATGGATTTAATGATTGCCTCGGTGCGCAGCATCACACGATCATCAATATCAACATCGCGAAGCTGCTTTTCCATTCCCGGCAACATACCGAGAACGCTCTTGAGCGAGCCCATCTTTTTAATGCTCTGGAACTGCTCGAGCAGGTCATTCATATCAAACTTATTTTGCTCAAGACGCTTTGCAGTTTCAAGTGCCTGCTTTTCATCTATCTCGTTCTCAACGCGTTCAATAAGCGAAAGCATATCGCCCATTCCGAGTATACGGGAAGCCATTCTGTCCGGGTGAAATTCCTCAAACTGGTCAAGTTTTTCACCGACACCCGAAAACATTATCGGTTTACCGGTAACAGCACGGACCGAAAGTGCGGCACCGCCGCGGGTATCACCGTCCAGCTTGGTGAGAATAACGCCGTCAATGGGTAGCTGTTCATCAAATGCTTTGGCGATATTTACAGCATCCTGACCTACCATTGAGTCAACAACCAACAGTATGTCATTTACCTCTACCGCTTTTGTGATTCGCACCAGTTCATCCATGAGTTCTGTATCTATATGAAGACGGCCGGCGGTATCGAGAATTACATAGTCATGACCGTAGTCGCGTGCATATTTTACAGCCTCAAGCGCGATCTTTTCGGGCTTTTCGGTACCCTTTTCAAATACCGGAGCGCCCACCTGTCCGCCTACTACCTTAAGCTGTTCAATAGCGGCGGGACGGTATATATCGCAGGCGACCAGCATCGGTCTGTGACCCTGCGCCTTTAAATACTTTGCAAGCTTAGCAGAGTGGGTAGTCTTACCGGAGCCCTGCAGACCGCACATCATTATAACGGTCGGTATTTTATCAGAGGTTTTGAGCCTTGCATGCTCGCCACCCATAAGATTTGTCAACTCATCGCGGACGATCTTTACTACCATCTGCGGAGCGGTAAGGCTTTCCATAACCTTTTCGCCGATGCACTTTTCAGCAACCGTGTTAGTGAAGTTCTTGGCGACGGCATAGTTTACATCTGCCTCAAGCAGTGCCAGTCGTACTTCACGCATTGCCTCCTTAACATCCGCCTCGGTAAGCTTACCCTTAGAGCGCAGACGCTTAAATGCCGCAGTAAGCTTATCGGAAAGGTTATTAAATGCCATTTTTTCACCGCCTTAAAGTTCTTCTATAAATTTAAGTAATAGTTCTGTGTCGCCGTTTTCGGCATATTGCCGCAGCTTTTGAACAAGATCTGCCATGCCTAGTTTCTCTTCGAAAAGACGCAACTGACCTTCAGCGCGCTTTATGGAATCACGCGCACCCTGCCTTGTTATACCCTCATTTTCGGATATTTCAGCGAGGGACAGATCCTCGTCATAATAAAGTTCACACAGCAGACGCTGCTTTTCAGGGAGCAGACTGCCGTATACATCCAGCAACCTGGATATTGCCAAATCCTTCGGCATAGCACCCACCTCACTGTAAAGAATTTTACTTTACATACGGCATTATACCTCACAGCCCGTCGGATGTCAAGCATTTTTCTTTACACCTTGATTTTCTATTGAATAATATGTAAAATTATAATATAATTTATATAGTTATTAAAAACCGTGAGGAAGATTCACTTGAAAAATATTATAAAAATTGTTTCATTTCTGCTTAGCACAATATTAGTGCTTTCACTTTGCGGATGCGGTGACTCGGCGTATGATATGTCGGTATACGTCGATATCGGGGATAAGATATCGACGCTTGACCCGCAGCTTGCTGAAAATTCATCCGACCGCATTGCAGTGCTTAATATGTTTGAGGGATTACTGCGTCTTGACAGTAACGGCAAGCCTGTGAACGGAATGATAACCGATTACACCGTTGACGGACTTACCTATACTTTCCATCTGAAACCCAATGCCAAATGGAGCGATGAAACTCCGCTGACTGCGGATGATTTTGTATTCGCATTCCGCCGTGCCGTCTCCAAAGACACCAACGCTCCCGATTTTGAGAGTATTTCCTGCATAGCCGGTGCAAAAGAGGTTAAAAACGGTGCAGATGCCTCGGTGTTGCAGGTCGCCGCAGAAAATAAATATACACTTAAAATAACCCTTGCATACGATGACGGTAATTTTCTAAGGACCCTGACGACACCGATCTGTATGCCCTGCAACGAAGATTTTTTCAGATCAACAAACGGAAAATATGGACGAGATGCCGACAGCATAATATCCAACGGAACCTACCGTATGCACAGCTGGAACTCTTATGATTATCTTATCAGGCTGAACCGAAACGACTTCTATTCCGGCGATGCCGATGCAATACCCCGCGTTGTGTATATAACCAGCGACAGTGAAGAAGAGCGGATCGAAAAGCTCGAAAAAAACAGTATTGATCTGGCTTTCGTCAAAAATACCGAGGCAGAAAAAGTAGAACAAAAAGGCTTTGAGATCGACCGATACTATAACCGGCTTTGGTTTATAGTGATAAACAGGTCGGGTGCGTTGGGGGATGAAAACACACGCCGCGCACTTTCGATGGCAATACACCGCAACAATATTGAAAACAATATGCCCGACTATGTAAAACGGTTGGATGCCGCACTTCCGCTCGATGCTAAATGGAACGACGTTCCTGTTTATGATGCGATAACCTCGCAAAGTCTATTTACCTACCAGCCTGACGAGGCATACCGACTTTATTCCTCTGTTGCCGCAAAGCTACAGAACTCAGGTGGACTTTCCATCGTCTACCCCGCCGATTCAAATCTGGACAGCGTCATATCAGATGTTGCCGCCGGCTGGCAGCAGACACTCGGATGCTTCATCAATATGAAGTCGCTGGACTCCTCGGCGGATGTAATTTACGCCGTTGACAGCGGAAATTATACCGTTGCGGTCTGCCCTGTTGATGCCATATCAAAAGATCCGTATGATTTTCTGTCCAAATTTAAAGGGGGAAGTCTGTTTGGCTTTAAAAGCGATGAGTTCGACAGTACCGTAAACTCGCTCAATGCATCCGAAAACACCGAGCAATATCTTTCAAAACTGCGTTTGGCACAGCAACAGATTCTTTCAGATAACATAATAATACCCTTGGCCGCTACCCCGATAGTTCTCAGCTATAGCGATGCGCTGTCCGAAGTCAGTTACGATATAACCAACCGATATATAAATTTCGGACAAATAGTAAAGAAGCAGTAGCCTTAATATAAAAGAACTCCGACTGAATATACAGTCGGAGTTCTTTTATATTAACAGTATTATTGCAACGGCGGCTATAAGCACCGCCGACGCGGCTATAAGAATATTTCGGCGGCGATGGCTGACCTTCGTTCTTGCCGTTGTACACCGCGGGACATCTGCGTTCGTTTCTATATAATCAAATGCACGGTTCTGAAGCTTGCTTTGCGGGGTTCCCGCATAGTCGGGATTTACAAAAAATAATACCCTGTCAAAATACTTATTACCTGTATCATTTATTTCAATTATAGTCTTATTTACACCCTTTACCATAGTATCAGCCTCCCGTTTTTGGATATAAGTATTCTTGACAGAAAGACACTGATATATGCACTGCGGACAGGTCGGTTTACATAAAAAATGTTAATAACTCGGTTGAAAACCTTGATAACTTCGCTGTTTAAGCCGAAAAATTACTAATATTTTGAGTTTTCGGGGTATATTATGTCAACTCAATATTTCCTAAAAAGTTTACTGTGCGCTCGACTGCGTCGCGGGAATTTTCCCAATCGGCATCCTCTCCGCTGTTACGGTAATCGTACATCGAGCAATATTTATTCAGGTCCTTTTCAAGCTCGTTAAGATAGGACGAGGTTATATCGTAAAGTGACTTTGCAAACTCCTTATGATATCGGCGCATTCTCTTTTTATCGGCAACCGAGTTAAGCAGATTATAATGTTCAAGGCAGAAGCACTTCTGCGAATTAAACATAGCACGAAAGTCCATATCCGTTTCATAGCTTCGGCATACGGTATCTATCATTCGCGACATTCCCCACTCTATCTTTTCGCACACGAAGCAGCTCTCACGCACAGAGCTTGCCTTATCGGGCTTTTTTAAAACATCCTTTAGCTCCGATAAATGGCTGTCCAGCATAAGGGCAAGCGAAAGCCTGCCGCGGCGCTTCATCATTTTATCCAAATGCTCAGAACAAAATCCTAAACGGTTGGTTTCAATCCTCACGTCAGGCTCCATCATAGCGGCGCCCATTATGTAATCAAGAATGTGGTCTTCAACGGTACGGCGCATACGGCATATCGGGCAACCGTCCACAACCTCAAACACTTCGTTTACCGGAATGGTACAAATATCATTACGCATAATATCAACTCCTGTTTGATATTATAACACATTTATGTTACAATTTAAACTGTTGGTGATAAATATGGAGTTTTTTAAATCGGATAATAATTATATAATAAAAGGCGCAGCTAACTTCGACCTCGCGCAAACACTTGACTGCGGACAGGCCTTCCGTTGGAGCATGGATGAAAGCGGAGTCTGGAGCGGTATAGCAGGCGGAAAACGCCGCCGCCTTTTGCAACAGGATGATACCATAACACTGTTTGACTGCGACGAAAATGAATTTAAAGATTTTTATTATTCGTATTTCGACATAGAGCGTGACTACGGAAAAATAGTTTCAGCGATAAGCGAAAATGAGATACTGAAAAACGCATCGGCGGTTGCCGGCGGAATACGTATTCTAAAACAGGAGCCTTGGGAGACCGTATGCTCGTTTATAATATCCCAAAACAACAATATTCCCCGTATCAAGGGAATAATCGACCGCCTGTGCGAAAACTTCGGAGAGAAGGTAGACGGCGGCTACACTTTCCCGACTGCCGAAAAAATTGCCTCGCTTTCTGTTGAGGAGCTTGGCGTTATACGCAGCGGTTTTCGGGCAAAATATATTCTTGATGCTGCAAAAAAAATAGCCACAGGAGAAGTATCTATTGACAGGATCAATACACTTCCTACCGATCAGGCACGTGCCGAGCTTATGAAGATCTACGGTGTGGGAGAAAAGGTTGCCGACTGTGTACTGCTGTTCTCTTTTGCTCGGACCGATGCCTTCCCGAAGGATGTCTGGATCAAGCGCGCTATGGAAAAACTTTTCGGTGGAGTTCTACCCGAATGTGCCATACCCTATGCCGGAGTGGTCCAACAGTACATCTTTCATTATGCAAGAACCACAAAACTGGAGATATAACGAAAGAAATTGTCCATATTTTGTCAAACTTTAAAAAACACGCTTTATTTTTGTGACGGCGTGTAGTATAATAAATTTATAAAATAAACGGAGGTCAAAACTTATGCCACTTGTAAACACAAAAGAAATGTTTAAGAAGGCCTACGAGGGCGGATATGCCGTCGGCGCTTTCAACGTAAACAATATGGAGATCATTCAGGGCATTACTGAGGCTGCTAAGAATCTTAATGCTCCTCTCATCCTTCAGGTATCTGCAGGCGCACGTAAATACGCTAACCACACCTACCTTGTAAAGCTTGTTGAGGCTGCCATTGAAGAGACCGGTCTGCCGATCGCCCTTCACCTCGACCACGGTGATTCCTTCGAGCTGTGCAAAAGCTGTATCGACGGTGGATTTACCTCGGTTATGATCGACGGTTCACACCTCGATTATGAAGACAACGTTGCCCTCACCAAGAAGGTAGTTGACTATGCTCATCAGTTCGGTGTAACCGTTGAGGGTGAGCTCGGACAGCTCGCCGGCATTGAAGATGATGTTAACGTAAGCGCAGAGGACGCATCCTTCACCAATCCCGATCAGGTTTATGATTTCGTAACCCGCACCGGCGTTGACTCGCTTGCTATCGCTATCGGCACCAGCCACGGCGCATACAAGTTCAAGCCCGGTCAGGAGCCTCAGCTTCGCTTCGACATTCTCGAAGAGGTATCAAAGCGTCTGCCCGGCTTCCCGATCGTTCTGCACGGCGCAAGCTCGGTAGTACCGGAGTTTGTTGAGATGATCAACACCTACGGCGGAGCAATGCCCGACGCTATCGGTATTCCGGAGGATATGCTCCGCAAGGCAGCTACCATGGCAGTCTGCAAAATAAACATTGACTCTGACCTCCGTCTTGCTTTGACAGGTGCTGTCAGAAAGCATTTTGCTGAGCATCCCGATCACTTTGATCCTCGCCAGTATCTCGGCGATGGCCGCAGCGCTATCAAGGGAATGGTTGAGCACAAGATAATGAACGTTCTCGGCTGCAACGGCAAAGCCTAAGAAAAATAAAAGCCTTACATTCAAGCGAATGTAAGGCTTTATTTTAAGTTAAAAGCCATTTGCAAAGCAAATGGCTTTTTTTATTATTCTTCTGATTCCTCAGCGCTTTCAAGCTCAACATCAGCAATGTGAACGTTGATACGGCTGACTGCACTGCCTGTCATATTCTGGAGCTTTTCTTTAACGTTCTGCTGAACGCGTGCGGCTACCTCTTTGACAACAGCAGATTCCTTTACGGAAATATAAACGTCAAGCGTTATTTCACCGTCGGCGGCGACAGATGCTTTAACACCCTTGCCGAAGCCACGGTCTACAATACCCTTTATATCGGTTACCTTGGTTGAAATCGCGTGAACACCCTCAACCTCGGATGCTGCCATACTAGCCATCTTAGCGAGGACTTCTTCATTGATCTTAAGATTGAAATTTCCGGACATAGGAATGACCTCCTTTTATATCTCCTTTATATTATAACACATTTTTCAATTTACACAACTATTTTACAGTAATTATTTTTACCTTGTCAAGTGTTAATCCGCTTTGACTGGTTGCAATGTCCTGAATTTGCATAGTTTCACTCTCTAAAAGCTCCTCGGTTTTTACTACTATATTAATATCATTATCACCTATTATTGCAAGAACATCTGAAAAGCCCTTGGCTTTCAGTAGTGATTCTATAGATGCTTCTGTGTCCATTCGTGTTGCAAGCTCGGTTATCTTTTCGACAGCCGCGGTCTTGACCGAATCCTTGGTCTTAGCATCGGAAACGGTCTCCTCAAGCTCACTTATAGCCTCACTGCGGGTCGAATTGCGGTCCTTTCGGGCGGTTGTGAAATAGTCTGCATCGGCTTTTGCGGCGGTTTGCTGTGCATCCTCATCGGCCTCACCGTTTACATATGTAGCCTCGCCGAGATATGAAGCGGTAGGCGCGCTGTCATCCTCGGGTGCGGAGAACCCGCCTGCCTCGGTAGAATACTTCATATTAAGCCATACCGCACCTGCCAGTGCCACGACCATTGCCGCGAGCGCTATCTGCTTTTTGCCGAAAATTTTACCCTTTTTCATAAATGTTCCTCCTAATAAGCGTATTGTGTAACATAGATTTTTTTGGATGAGATATCCAATGCTGACATGACCGCCGAGCGCACGCGCTCCTCAGCCTCACTTGAGAGCGCATCACAGACTATTGCCACACCGCGTACCTGCGGCAGATACTCGGTCACCAGCAGACCGTTTTCCTCCCCGTCTGCCGATTTTATTATAGTGTAGCTTTGTTGTCGGTCATCACTGTCATCGGTCGTAGTGGTGCGTCCCTCGTCGGCGTAAACATACTGCTTTCCGGAATCGAGCGTTATAATAACAGATATATTTTTACTGCCTGTTATACCCGATACCAGCTCACGTACCTTATCTTCAAGTTCGGCACAATAAGCAGATGCCGAGTCGCCTGTTACCGCCACAGTCTTTTTTTCATCCTGCGGTAATACCGATGACAAATATATAAGCAATATGCCTGCAAGCCCTAAAAAGAAGATGATCTTCCCGCCCTTGCCCTTAAACCTTTGGATGACGGATTTATAATCAATCATTTATAATTTCAACCTCCTGCACGCCGAGATTTTCGCTGATAAGCTTGTAAGCTTGTGCCGAGTCCGACGTACCGTAAACATACACACTACTAATAGATATGTCCCCTCCGTCAGAAATATCCGTATTAACTTCGATTCTTTCATATTCTACTGCGGCATCTTCAAGCAAACTGCCCGCTATAAATTCTGCCTGAGCCGATAACATAGCGGATGCATTAGAAGTATAGCTTTGAGGCGATGTTACAGCATCGATATCTATTCTCGCGCCCAAGAACGGCGAGACCGTAGCCAGTAGCATTATAATACCTATTATATATTTCATTTGCCTGCTCATCGTGCCACTTGGACATATTATGTAAACCGAACCTATTATGACCGACGCTATCGAAACCGAGGCAGCGATTTCTCTTACAGTTTCCATGCTATCCTCCTGCCGTTGTAAGAATTGTAAGCGAGATTATAAACGCTACCGAATTGAGCAGTAATATACCCATAAGGAATGATACCGCCGCATCGGCAGATCTGAGTATTGCCGCCACCTTGTCGCACTCAAACATTGAAGAAGCTACCGCCGAAAGCAAAAGAGATATACGCCACAGCGCAAGCTCAAGTATAGTGGGCAACAGTATAAGCGCCAACACGACAACGCCGTATATTCCCACCGAGGATTTAAGAAGTGAAACACAAGACTGCACCGTTGTGAGGGCTTCGCTTATGGGTGCTCCTACTACCGGCACAAAACTTCCTATCATAAATTTACCGGTTTTTACTGCTAGGTTGTCGGCTGCGGCGTTTACTGTTGTTTGTATTCCTAAAATTCCGATATAGACTGTCATTATAAATCCCATTATCCAGTTTGCCGACTTTTTCATAAGCTCCGCAACGCCTGAGGTCTTAAGCACGGGCGAGACAGAACTGCACATACACACTGCAAGATATGAACCTATTATGGGGGTTATTATATTAGACGAGAGTTGAACTACACCCTCGCTTACTGCCAGCAACAGTCCGCCGGAGGCGGCGCCTGTTGCCGGTTTGCCGGAAGCCACCAGCACGGTGCAGTAGACCGGCACAAAGGACAGCATAAACTGTGCACCGGCTTTTATAGAGCGAACCGTAGACGTTATTATACCGAAAACCGGTACGAGCACCACCCCTGCCGCCGTTACCGTAGAAATATAGGACATTACCGTTTCCATCTCCGGCTTGTCGGCAAAGCCGCGAAATGCTGCAAGAAGCAATACCACGGCTATCACGGCTGTCGCGGTGGTAAGTGGTGCGCGGCCGTTTTCCTTCAGAGAATCAAGCAGCATGGTAAAAACATTACCTGCCGTTACCTTATTTACCCAATCACCGCTTGAAGGATCTATTTCAAGGTCATCGAAAAACTCTTTAACATCATCGGGCAGAGTTTCATAAAGGCTACCCGCTCCGCTCGTCTCATACTGTTCTGTGTAAATATCGGCGCTCGCAGGGACAGAAAACAAAAGCATTAAAACAAGTATTGTCAGTATCCTTTTTTTCATACTTCACCTATAAACGATATTGCAATATTTATAATTGCCTCCAATAACGGAACAGACAGCAAAAATACCGCGCACTTACCCGCAAGCTCTGCCTTTGAGGCAAGCGCACTCTGACCGAAATCACGGCAGATGTCGGCGGCAAACTGGGTAACATAGCATATACCAAGTGCTTTAAAGGCTATCTTAAACCAGTCCGAATCGATATTCGCCGCCGTCAAAATATTCTCAAATTTTGATAAGGTCGGCGTTATGCGGCTGATGACCGAAATAAATATAATACAGCCTGCAACTATTACTATTGCCATCGAGTATTCCGGCTTGTAGGCAGAAAGCAGTATACATAAGGCGGCACAGATAATACACAGTGCCAACATTGTTGTAAGTTCCATATTACAAACCAAACACCGACTTTATTGTGGTAAACAGCTCACCTATTACGTCTATTAACATCAGCAGCACGACTACAAGTCCCGCAAGGGAGGTCAACATTGCCTGATCCTCTCTGCCCGAACGCGCGAGCAACTGATTTAGCACCGCCACGATAATACCTATCGCCGCGACCTTAAATATAAAATCTACATCCATTATGTTCACCTATATAAGTAAAATGGCTATGAAAATTCCACCTAAAAAGCCTAAAGAGATATAAAGACGCTCGCACTGATTCTTTGCCCTTCGTGCCTCCTGCAGTATATTTTCCAACGATGCAAGATGACATTGAGCGTTATTTATCTGCCCCTCTATATCGGTCGTGCCGAGAACTGTGAGAAAAGATTGCAACACCGCATATTCCTCGCTTTTCAGTCCATCGGTTCCGCACCAGCATCCGTCCTTTATGTATACCTCGCCCCTTAATCTTTTCAGTATTTCCGGCAACTCGGCACGGCTATGCCGCATCTCATCACAAAGAGCACTTATATAACGGCAAACACCTTCAAGCTTTTTTACGCGTACGACCAAAGCTAAAGACAACATAACACCCATTAAAGAGGCAGCCGCTATTATCAAAACAGCGCCTGCTAAACGCATTTTATTACCTCCTTGGCCGGCAAAAATTCTATTTCGCCGCCTGCACGGGAAAGTATTGCGACCTGTGACAGCGCGCCGCTCAAAAGCAGACGGCTTGTCACCTCTCGCCTTAAAAGATCTTCTTTGCTTCCTATATGCGCTGTTGTTATTACGGATACTCCGCTGTTAAGTCCCTTTATTATCATATCGACTTCACAAAGCGAGCCTATCTCATCAAACGCCACTATTTGCGGGTACATTGTGCGTACAGCCATTTCTATTCCCGAAGCCTTCTCCACCCCTGTTATAACGTCGGTGTTGGCACCTATGTCATTATGAGGTATACCGCCGCAGACAGCGGCTATCTCGCCTCTGCTGTCTATTACCGCAATGCGACGGTGCCTTGTTTGTGACAGCTGGCGCACCATGTCACGCAGCATTGTGGTCTTGCCGCTGCCGGGCGGTCCCGCTATAAGCATACCGCCGCTGTCAAAACGGTTCACAAGCCGATCGGCACATCCACGTATCTCCTTTGATATTCGTATATTTATTGAAGATATATCACGCATACCGCCCTCTGTAACCGTACCGCAGATCCCGGCTCGGTGGCTGCCGCGCATCATAATAAAGCCCTGCTTTATTTCCTCGGTATGGCTGTAGACCGAGTGATTACAGAGATTCAGATATATATTGTTTATCTGTTCAGGTGATACATATATCGGCCGTGCAGGCGGCAGGTAGTCGGCAGTACCGCCTTCTCCTACCCACATAGGAGCACCGCCTACCGTCAATATAAGCGGTTTCCCCGCACGTAGCCTTATCTCTTCAGCGGTAGCCTTTATACCGTCAGGCAGAGCTAA
>JAZOCW010000018.1:0-2289 GCA_045596705.1 Acutalibacteraceae bacterium | reverse complement strand
TGTTCCTCCCAATGCCGAGGTATACCATCCCTCAAAAGCATAGCCGTCACGCTTCGCTACGGGCAAACCGCTGTAGGTCTGCCCTGCAGTGAAGTTCATCTGTGTATAAGCTTTAGGCTCCACAACAAAAGAGGTAGCTACGCCTCCGTCTTCAAGCTGCAACTCACTGATATAAAATTTTCCTGCCTTATCAAAATAGGGGTGCAAATCCTGTCCGCAAATTTCATCCTTGGTTAAAGTGATAGAGTAATATCTCCAATCGGTGGTAAGAGTAACTGTTTTGCACTCAGCAGCGCCCTGGTAACCAAACCGAGTATAGAATTTTGCTCCTTCAACACTACTCTTAGCCCAGAAGCTTAAGGTCATAGTCTTGTTGTCACCTACATAACCATCGTTTGCAGCATTACCCATTGTAGATGTGCGCCAAAGCATATCGCTGTTGGGAGCACCGGCTGAAGCACCAACTATCTTTAAGGCTCCGTAATCTAATGTTCTCCCCCTGTCCACAGATAAGGTGTACACCGAAGCATTACGACTCTTATACAAGGTCGTGTCAAGAATTCTGAAATCGGTATTACACAGATAATTCTTTCCGCTGTAGTTGCTCCAGAGATTAACGGTATATTCCGCTCTTTTCCACTGTGCATAATAGGTAACACTAATAGCACCCGTAGTACCGCTCGTCCATGAGGAATTAAAGATGCCGCTCCACCCGTCACTATAAACGGATTTAGTGTAATTGTTGGCGGCTATTTCGCTGTCACTTCGCCAGCCGTCCGAACCGCAAAACCATTTTCCGTCCGAGCGCTTTGCATTCCAGCCTGCGAATGTGTATCCCTGACAGATAAAGTTGTTTTTAGGCAGAGTAAAAGAAGCACCGCTGACCACCTTGTCCGTCGCCATTGTTCCGCTTCCGCCATTAGCATTAAAAGACAGAGTATGAACTACGGCATTCGCATAATTAGGTCTGACAAAAAGAGACTGTATGGTATCATAAGAGGTGTGTCCGCTTCCGTCACAATAAAACACCTTTTTTCGGTCAGAATTTGAAACCGAGCCGCCTACATTACCCTCACAGGTATAGCCGCTCCCTGCATAAAAACCTATATGGGGATAATTTTTACAGATTTTGCAATAATAAAGCACCACATCTCCTACTTTAGGAGATGTAACCTTAACACCGCCCTTGCTTATAATCGCATCGTAAAGAGCCTTGCATCCACGCTTATTAGGAATAACATTAGCGGAAACATTCGCTATCCGTGCACAGTCGATGACGAATGCATCGCACCAAGCTGAACTGTAGCCTAATTCTGAACCTTTTTTATAAACCTGCGCCTTTGCGACAGCAATAACATCATTTGCTTGGTTGCCTGTCAATGTAAACTTACTACCATAACCCGAAGCCTTTCCGTAAACCGGTTTGCCGGGAGTAATCGCCGCAAAGGATGTAATAACAATAACATTTAATAAAATTATTACAATCATAGCAAATAAAGATATACGCTTTTTCATAAATAACATCTCTCCTTTATATATAAGGTATTTACATTTTATAACATTCTGTTATATTTGTCAATATAACATTTTGTTTTACCTATACTTTATATATAAACAAGAAAAGGTGCTGACATTATGTATAAGCGAATCCGTGACCTACGGGAAGACCGCGACCTTAAACAGAAAGACATTGCAAACTACCTGAAATGTACACAGGTATGCTACTCCTATTATGAAAACGGTCAGAGAGATATACCGACGGATGTTCTCATAAAGCTTTCTGCTTTTTACGACACAAGCATAGATTATCTTCTCGGACAGACGGATAACATTAACCGATACAAATAACAAAAGACAGACTCTTGCACCCCAAAAGTCTGTCTTTTATTATACTATATTATATATTATCCTGCCTGTGCGTAATCAATCTTTACCGTTCCGATACCTTTGTCGATATTCACTGCGGTTTTTGTCCCGGCATCCTTGGAGTCGTAATTTATCATATAGTCCTCCGCTGTGCCGATAAGAGTAATCTCCGCATCGCCTATACCGAAGTCGAGGTCGCACACACCCTTCAGTCGGCTTGTCATCTCGAGACTGCCGATACCCATATCCAAATCAAGATCGTTTAGACTGCCGCCTCCGACAGTGATTTTACCTACACCGCCTTCGATTTCTGCCTTGACCGTGGCCACGGCTTCAGCGATTTCCACATCGCCCGCACCGCACTCAAGATTCAGAGACGAGCAAACCAGTCTTTCGGCATAAATGTCGCCTGCACCCGTAGAA
>JAZOCW010000017.1:0-16778 GCA_045596705.1 Acutalibacteraceae bacterium | reverse complement strand
AAAGGAGGTGCAGACACATGGCAAAGTGTGATATCTGCAGCAAGGAAATTGCATTTGGTATTAAGGTTTCCCACTCTCACAGACGTTCTAACAGAACTTGGAAACCCAACGTTAAGCGCGTTAAGGCTATTGTTAACGGCTCTCCGCGTCACATTAACGTATGCACCCGTTGCCTTCGTTCAGGCAAGGTTGAAAGAGCAATCTAACAAATCTATCTAACCATTAAAAGCAGCCGTTAGGCTGCTTTTTTGGTATATATAGAAAACACTTTCCAACAAGGGACACACTCCATAGGGAAGTATCGCTTAAAAATGTGAAATTTTTGCGGTATTCCGTGTTAAAAAACCACGGCACGCGTCAGCGTTGCCGTGGTTTTTCGTCTTGACTACCACTAAAAATTTTCATTTTTAAGTGCTTTGCAGTTTTGTAATGGGCAAATTTTTCGGCAAGTCTTCGGAAAAATTTTCATTCCAAAACCGTTACTTCCCCATGGAGTGTGTCCCAAGAAAGTGTTTTTTTCTTATTTAAGCCTCAAGCGAACGAAGATAATCTATCCAGATCTTTGCCTCAGTAAGACCGTCGGGTGTCAAGGTTTCGCTTTCAACGATCATGGGAATTCCCATTTCCTTGACCTTAGCCACAACATCCTTTACGGGCGCTACTCCCTTGCCGAGCGGCATACCGCGGTGCTCTTCGTTACCGTCCTTAATATGTACGATATTGACACGGTCACCCAGACGGTTAAGCAACGCAACAGGGTTCTTCATACCTACAAACGCCCAGAATGTATCTATCTCCAGTTTAAGATCGGTACGGTAGATAAGCTGTTCCATAATTACCGAACCGTCGCCCTGAGGCAGAAACTCACCCGAATGATTGTGGAAACCCAACGTTATTCCTTCTGCAGCAAGTTTTTTAGACAGAACGTTTACCTGATCGACAAACTTATCAAGTGCCGCCTGATTACCAAGTGAATGTGCAGGAATTATATACCTTGGGTTGCCGATCTCCTTGTGAAAAGCAACTGTATTATCATAGTCATCCAAAAGCGGTGCCAGAGGAGAATGTGAACCCTCTATCTTAAGATTATACTTATCAAGCGCTTCCCTAACCTGTTTCGCTGTGCAATCGTAGAAACCGGCAAACTCGACAGAGGTATATCCAAGTTCCGACACGTTTTTAAGTGCGTTGTCGATTCCTTGCTCATAGATGTCTCTGATACTGTAAAGTTGAAGTCCGTAACTCATAATTGTACTCCTTTTTGTGCAAAGGCACTCTTTTTATATTTTGCCGCTAAATTATTCAAGCGGTTCAAAATCCGACGCAGGATGCTTACAAAGCGGGCAAATATAGTCTTCCGGCAGGGTATCTCCCTCGTAGACATAGCCGCATATCTTACAAACAAAGCCTTTCTTCTTTTGCTGCGGTTTAGGCTTTACATTTTTTTGATAATAGGTGTACGTCATTGTTTCCATTTCAGAAAGCACACGAGCCTCACTCAGTGTGCAGATAAACATTCCGTGTGTGTCAAAATCAACGTAGCTCTCAACCGTGAGCGACATAAACGAATTTATATATTGGGGCAATACAGCCAGTCCGTTCCCCGAACGAATCGGCTGCATATCAGCGAATTTATCGGTATCCTTACCGCTTTGAAAGCCAAAGTTTTCAAATATTGAAAACGGCGCATCGGTCGACAGACAATTTACGTTCATTATACCGGTGCTTTTAATCACCGAATGAGAATAATTCTGTTTGTTTATCGTAACAGCGATACGATTCGGTGTATTTGTAACCTGTGTTACGGTATTAACGATGAGTCCGTTATCGCGCTGTCCGTCATTTGAGGTTACCACATAAAGTCCGTAACCAATATTAAAGAGTGCCTCAAGATCTTTTTGACTGATTTCTTTCATACAAGCATCACCTACTATAATAATGTGCCGCTTTCGATAAAATATTATTTTAGAATAACTTTAGATACGCAAAACAGTTCGTATATATTATTATAACCAAACGATTTCAGCCTCAGAGCGCGGCGGACGTGACATAAGCTTTTTTATTGCGCAGCGTACATCTGCACCCTCATACATAACACTGAAGCATTGCTCAGTTATGGGCATCTCTATACCATACAGTCTGCCGATCTTATATGCGGATCTCACAGCATGATAGCCCTCGACCGTACCGACCTGCAAAAGTGCACTTTCAACCGATGTGCCACCACCTACAAGTTTACCGAAACGATTATTGCGACTGTGCTTTGAGGTGCAGGTAACTATGAGGTCACCCAGACCGGTGAGGCCTGAAAAAGTACGTTCATCTGCGCCCATTTTAACACCCAATCTCGTCATTTCAGCAAGTCCGCGCGTTATAAGAGCAGCTTTTGAATTATCCCCAAGTCCAACGCCCTCACAAAAGCCTGCTGCTATTGCGATGACGTTTTTAAGCGCGCCACCGAGTTCCACACCTATAAGATCGTTATTTGTGTAAACACGGAGCTTATCACTCATAAATGCGGACTGAACATATTCTGCAACAGACCTATCATCCGCTGAAGCCACCAGCGAGGTTTCATACTCACGGGCAACCTCCTCAGCGTGGGACGGTCCTGAAAGGATCGCTACACGAGAATCTTTTAGCTCATCGGTTATTACCTGAGACAGGCGCATAAGCGTATCGTACTCTATCCCCTTTGCAACATTAACGATTATCCCACACTCAAGACCTTTTAGTCTTTTAGCAGTTTCGCGCACAGCCGAGGACGGCGTAGCTATAACCGTAATATCGCAACCGCAGACATCGGAAATATCGTTTGTTATGCGGATATCTGCCGGTATCATGACGCCGGGAAGCAATCGGGAATTTTCGCGGTTCGACCTGAGTAAAGCTACTTCTTCGTAAGACCGCGACCACACGGTAACATCATTGTCGGCACGATGTGCCGCCAGCGCCAGAGCAAGCCCCCAACCGCCTGCACCGAGGATAGAGATTTTAGACATTGTATTATTCTCCTTTTCTCACAACAAGTCTTTTTTCTTCTCCGTGAACAAGTCTTATTATATTGTCTTTATGCTTTAGAAATACCAAAACGCCCATTGCCAATGCCGCCAAAAACTGGGGAAACATTGGGAAGTCGGTGGTATGCCACAACAGCACACCGGACACGACCGTTACTGTAGCTATAAGTGAGCTGAGTGACACTATGCGGCTTAAAACAACGCATATCACAAATACGGCAAGTCCTACTATTATTGCTGTTGGACAGCACACGCTGAAGATTCCCACGCTTGTGGCAACTCCTTTGCCGCCTTTAAAGCCGAAAAACAGCGGAAAAACGTGTCCTATCATACAAACAAGCCCGCAAAAGAAAGCGCCGTAGACCGGATTGAGCCACCAAATTCCGGTGCTTTCATATATTTGCGGAAAGAATATCCACTTCGCAGCGCCGCAGGCTATAAAGCCCTTCAATGCGTCGCAAACAAACGTCAGTATTCCGGGCAGAACGCCGACCGCACGCATAACATTAGTCATTCCCGCACTGCCGCTGCCGAAATCTCTGACATCCTTTTTTGCAAAGACTTTTGAAAATATAACTGCAAAGCTTATACTGCCTACGATATAACTGAATATCACAGCAACCAAAATTATTAACACTGCCATCATTATCACTTTCTCCCGATGACTTTATTTATCTCCCCGTTCTCTTATTACAAATCGAACGGGCGTACCCTCTAGACCGAAGGTAGAACGAATTTGATTTTCTAAATAACGCTGATACGAAAAATGGAATAGATCAGCACGGTTACAGAAGCAAACAAATGTGGGCGGGCGGGTCGAGGCCTGTGTTATATAGTAGATCTTAAGCCTCCTGCCTTTATCTGTCGGCGGTTGTACCCTTGCAGTGGCGTCTGCCAGTACATCGTTAAGTTTACCGGTCGAAATGCGCATAGCATTCTGATCGTTAACATATTTTATTAGTTCAAAAAGGCGGTCAATACGCTGACCTGTCTTTGCGGATATAAATATTATGGGAGCATAAGTCATAAAGGAAAAGTCCTTCATAAGTTTTTTACGGTAGCTGTCCATTGTGCTGCCGTCTTTATCTACTATATCCCATTTATTTACCGCTATTATACAGGCTTTTCCCTGCTCCAATGCGAGACCCGCTACCTTAGAATCCTGTTCTGTAAAGCCGTCGGTGCCGTCGATCATTATTATGCAGACATCAGCTCGCTCTATCGCCATTTTTGCGCGCAACACACTGTATTTCTCTATCTGGTCATCAACACGGCTCTTGCGGCGAAGACCGGCTGTATCAATAAAATTGAATCTGCCGTGCTTGTTTTCGACTATTGTATCTATGGCATCACGGGTGGTTCCCGCTATATCCGAAACTATTGAGCGTTCCTCCCCTGCAACGCTGTTGACAAGTGAGGATTTTCCCGCGTTGGGTTTACCTATGACCGCAACGTTAATGAGGTCACTGTCCTCTCCGTCCTCTTCCTCAGGCGGAAGATATTCAAACGCAGCGTCCAGCAGGTCGCCTGTGCCGTGACCGTGAACTGACGATACCGGAATAGGATCACCCAGACCGAGGTTGTAAAACTCATAAAATTCAGGCGGTACATTACCTATTCCATCGCACTTATTCACACAAAGCACGACCGGTTTACCGCTTTTTCGCAGCATTGCCGCAACCTCGTTATCGGCGGCAGTGACACCGCACTCAAGATTGGTTACGAATATTATTACATTCGCCGTTTCAATAGCTAGATTAGCCTGAGCGCGCATTTTCGACAGTATTATATCATCGCTTTTCGGCTCGATACCGCCGGTGTCGATAAGCATTACCGTACGGTTGCGCCATTCGGCATCACCATAAATACGGTCACGCGTGACGCCGGGGGTATCATCCACTATTGCAAGGCGTTTTCCTATTAACTTGTTAAAAAGGGTGGATTTTCCCACATTGGGGCAACCAACCACTGCAATAACAGGCTTTGCCATTTTATTCTCCTCTTAATTTAGCAATAAACGAGTATCCGCCGGCGGGAACGATATCAACCTTCACGCCTAATTCCTCTGAAAGCTGTTGTACCGTTACATCATCCAAAAACCTATCGTTTTCGTGACGCAACATAACATCCGGTATCAGCAGACGATCGCCCAGCGGCTTTCCCTTTAACTGATTGATAATATCTTTTCCGGTAATAAGACCTGCGACGGTTATATTATGGCCGAAAAAGTCATTTTTTACCATATAGACCTTACAATTAAGATTATGCCATTTATCTGACGCTCTGTCAACAATATTTGATATTAGCGGATATGCTGAAACCCCTGTAACTATGCTGATATCAACGTTATTTTCAGGGGAATCGATATTCGCAAGCGCCTCATCTGTTTCATAACGCATAAGCGACCAAAGACCCACGCCGTTCTCTAGCTGGCAAAAATCTCCGTAATAATCGATATCAGGGATCTCGCGTTCACTTATAAGAAAGAACTCATCTGCGGCAAAAACCCTGCCCGTAGAGCGAAATTCGTCCATTATATCTATTACTGCCGAGGCCGTTTCTTTTGTGAATTTTTCAAGCGGAGCCAGTCCTTCACGGTAGCGCGTGAGTCCCACGGGAACAGCGGCTATGCTAACGACTGACGGAAGCGCTGTCAGGTCATTAAGCGAGCGGCGAAGCTCTTCCCCGTCGTTATATCCGGGGCAGAGCACTAATTGGCAGTTCATTGAAATACCCGCTTCGTCAAACCGTTTTATTATTTCAAGCACGCGGCCCGCATCGGGGTTGCGCATCATTTTAACACGCAGCTGGGGATTGGTGGTATGCACCGAAATGTTTACGGGACTTATATGCATCTTGATAATGCGGTCTATTTCGTGCTCGGTGATGTTTGTAAGCGTTATATAATTGCCGAACAAGAACGAAAGCCCTGAGTCATCATCCTTAAAATAAAGGCTTTTGCGCAGTCCCTTAGGGAGTTGGTCAATAAAGCAGAAGATGCACTTATTTTTACAGGCGCGCTGTTTATCCATCAAATAGGTATCAAACTGAAAACCGAGTTCCTCGTCCTCAGCCTTTTTGACCTTTTTAGTCCGTTGTTTGCCCTTTTCGGTCATATAACATATTGTTATCTTAGTATCATTTTGATAAAAACGGTAATCCAGCACGTCCATTATTTCATGGCCGTTGAGCGAAAGCAGTATATCCCCGCTTTTCACGCCGGCACGCGCGGCAGCCGACCCTTTATCCACCGATTTTACAACAACTGACAAAACATTCACCACCCTTTACAACCTAAAAAAACAGGGGAAGGATCGCTCCTCCCCCCTAATCATCCCAAAGCTTAGTCTTCTACGCTGACTACCTGACGGTCTCCGTAATAGCCGCAAGCCTTGCAAAGTCTGTGCGGTCTCTTATATTCACCGCAACGTGAGCACTTTACAAGAGCAGGAGCCTCGATCTTCCATACATTTGAACGTCTTTTATCTCTTCTTGCTTTAGATGTTTTTCTCTTCGGTACTGCCATTTTTTAACCCCCTTAAGTGTGGATAATAATCAATCTAACAATTGTGCCAACGCCTGAAGCCGCGGATCGACATTGTCCTGCTTACAGTCACAGTCGCCCTCGTTTAAATCCTTTCCGCAGGTCGCACAAACGCCTTTGCAATCCGATTTGCATAGGTGCTTCATCGGGAATGAAAGCACTATCTCGGTTGTGCAAAGCTCGCTTATATCGAGCTGCATATCGGGAATCTCGATTATTTCATCATCTGCTTCAGCGGCAAGCTGTGACACAAGCGTACGTTTAATTTCAACCCTATAACTACCGTCTGATTGCTTACCGCAACGGTCACACGGTGCACAAAAAGCTACATCGCATACAACGTCAACGGTGACGATTCCGGCACGGTTATAAACGCTACCCTTTACAGGAACAGGCTTTTCTATCGGGCAGACACCCGAAAAGTCCATTTTGCTCAGGTCCAGCTCAAAATCTACGGCAAGACTTGCGCCCTCTGATATAAATATAGATTTAAGATCAAGAATCACAGTCCCACCTCATTTGTCACACCGATTATTATATATGCGCGTGCAACGTTTGTCAAGGCTTTTTATTTTTTTAATACATAAAAAGCGGGGCGCCTTAAGCGCCCCGGATGTAAAACCGCTTAGATTTTTTCCGCAACTTCGAAAACAGAAGCCGGAAGATCACTCTCGTCACAGGAGATGGTGAATATAAATTCTGCATCATTCTTCTTTGAAAGATCCTCAACACGGGCGAGGAAAGCAGCCAACTCATCATAATCACGAGTTCCTATTCTGAGGGTGGCATCGCCGAATACGTGGGTAACGTCATGGTTGCCGGCACATATGCCGCAAAGCATTGCGTAATACTCACCGTAACCGGATATACTGTAATTCTTAACATCTATAAGGCGAACCTTATGGCTGATGCTGAAAGTAAGGGTGTCGCCCAGCTCAACACATACTACATTGCCGTTGGAAGCGGCAGCGGTATTGTTAACCATGTCGATAAGTTTTTTGGTCTTTCCAGATCCTTTGTTTCCAATGATAAGTTTTACCATAGTTATCAACTCCTTATTATTTAAAACCGCAAAAGCGGTAAACTACCTTGAAAGACGCTCTTCAAGAGCCTGTTTTTCTTTTTCGTAACCCGGTTTACCGAGCAGAGCAAACATATTTTTCTTGTATGCCTCTACGCCCGGCTGATCAAACGGGTTAACACCCAGCATATATCCCGATATAGCACAGGCTTTCTCAAAGAAATACACCAGTCTGCCGAAATCTTCTTCGTCCGCCTTATCCATACTGATGACAAGGTTGGGAACACCACCGTCGGTATGGGCCAGAACCGTGCCCTCAAACGCTTTGCGGTTTACAAACGAAAGCGGCTTGCCCGAGAGGAAATTAAGACCGTCGCCGTTCTCGCTGTCCTCTTTTATTATAACATCGTCTCCGCAATCGTCAATAGTGACAACGGTTTCGAACAGCATACGCTTACCGTCCTGAATATACTGTCCCATAGAGTGCAGATCGGTCGAGAAGGTTACGGATGCCGGGAAAAGTCCCTTATTATCCTTGCCCTCACTCTCACCGTAGAGCTGTTTAAACCACTCAGCCATCATTGTAAAACGAGGCTCGTAACTGACGAGCAGCTCTATTTCCTTACCCTTGCGGTAAAAGGCATTACGAATAGCCGCGTAGCGGTAACAATCGTTCTTTGTAAGGTCGGTATCCATATATTCATCACGTGCGGCTGCGGCACCGGCCATCAACTTATCTATATCAGCACCTGAAACTGCTATAGGCAAAAGACCCACAGCGGTCAAAACCGAGAATCGACCGCCTACGTCATCCGGAATTACAAAGCACTCATAGCCGTTTTCATCAGCAAGCTGTTTGAGTGTTCCGCATGCCTTATCGGTAGTGCAGTAAATGCGCTTTGCGGCCTCATCCTTGCCATAGCGGGTCTCAAGCAATTCACGCAATACACGGAATGCGACCGCCGGCTCGGTAGTTGTGCCGGATTTTGAAATAATATTTACCGACACGCGCTTGCCCTCACAAAGCTTCAATATATCGCTAAGGGCACTGCCGCTTATGGAATTACCGGCAAAATATATATCCGGTGTATCCTTTTTAAGCGAGTTGTAATACGGAGATCTGAGGAATTCTATCGCAGCACGGGCACCGAGATATGAACCGCCGATGCCGATAACGATAAGCACGTCAGTATCGCTGCAGATGCGCTTTGCGGCAGCTTTGATGCGCTCAAACTCCTCTTTGTCATAGTTTACGGGCAGATCGACCGAACCGAGAAAATCATTACCAAGACCTGTTCCTGCATGCAACATTTCGTGTGCAGCAGTTACCTGTGCCTGCAGTCCGGCCAAGTCACCTTCGCGCAAAAAGTCTTTTGCATATTTTTCAGTAAAATTAATTGCCATTTAAACAACCTCTTTTCAATAGTATTTTACTATATTTTCGTCCGCATTTCAACTGAAATAATTACAAATTAACAAATTTGTCATCAAAACTGCACAAGTCCTCTAAGCAACCAGCCGTATACCATCAAAAGATTCACCTTTTTTATGCTTTCATCGGCTGTTATATCTATAGTTCCCAATTCCTCACCATCTACCGAAACGTGAACCTTACCTATCACATCACCCTTGTTTACAGGTGCACTTATCTCATCGGGCAGTTCCACAGTACGAGTTATTTCGGGCGAACCTTTTGAGGTGAGTGCCGAAAGCATTCCGTCTGCACGGCATTTAATTTTTTTACGTTCCCCTTTTTTGACCGCAACGGTCAAGTCTTCCTCAAGTTCTGCTTCGATTTTACTTACACCGTAATTAGCAAAGCCGAAATCAAGCATTTTACGCGCACCGTCAAAGCGTGAATTACTGTCGGCGCCACCCATTACCACGGCGATAAGCGTCATTCCGTCACGCTGTGCGGCAGCCGAAAGACAGCTTCCTGCCTGACTTGTTGTGCCGGTTTTCAGACCGATACAGCCATTGTAAAATCTCACAAGCTTATTTGTGTTCACAAGCGAGGATTCTCCGCCGCGCAAAGTATCCATCCAGACGGTGGAATACTGCGTTATAAGTTCGTGCTTTACCAGTTCGCAGGACATAAGCGCAACATCATATGCGGTCGTAAGGTGTCCCTCGGCATCAAGACCGGTACAGTTAACAAAGTGTGTTCCGGTCATACCAAGCTCCTCGGCACGTTTATTCATCATCGCAACAAAGCCCTCTTCGCTGCCTGCTATTGTCTCCCCCACGGCTACGGTAGCGTCATTTGCAGAGGCGATAACGATAGCCTTGAGCATATCGTTAAGTGTCATGGTTTCGCCCGGCTCGAGCCATATTTGCGAACCGCCCATACTGCAAGCGTGCTCACTGGCTGTTATCATAGTTTCGGTAGTAAGCTTGCCGCTGTCTATAGCCTCCATTATAAGCAACAGCGACATTATCTTGGTTATGGATGCGGGAGCTAACTGCTCTGACGGATTGCTCTCATACAAAACGGTATGGGTAGCCGGCTCGATAAGTACACAGGATTTTGCATTTATATCAAGGCTTCCGTCTATCAGTGCAACCGCCTCGGTCGACTCAGCAAGCGGTGTATACAGGTCGTCGGAATAATATTCGGTAGAAACCGTTGGCTCGCTTGCTGCTACCGGCAATGCCGAAACAATAAACACTGCCGCAAGTAAAATGCTGATGATCTTTTTCATGTCTGCACCTCCGTATATCTAATACAAGAGTATGCTTTCTTATATATTTTAATGCAGAGATAAAAAACAGGACAGAGCAAGTCTCTGTCCTGTTTGGTATAAAAAATATTATTCGGTAACTTCGGCTTCCTTGCCGGAAAGCATTACGTTGGCAAGTATACCAAGTATAAGCGCACATGCAATAGCGGTGAGCTGAACCTTGCCGAAGGAGATCGTAAGTCCGCCGATGCCGGCAATGAGGATTACCGAAACAACAAAGAGGTTGCGGTTTTTCTCAAGGTCTACCTTCTGGATCATCTTAAGACCGCTTACAGCTATAAAGCCGTACAGAGCCATACACACACCGCCCATTATGCAGGACGGAATGGAATTTACAAATACAACAAAGGGGGTTATGAACGAGATAAGGATAGCGCCGATCGCAGCAGCGGTAATGGTGATAACCGAGCAGTTGCGGGTTATAGCTACACAGCCTACCGACTCGCCGTAGGTGGTGTTGGGACAGCCGCCGAATATCGAGCCGACAACAGATCCTATGCCGTCGCCGAGGAGAGTTCTATGCAGACCCGGCTCCTCAAGCAGATCTTTCTCTATTATAGAGCTTAAATTCTTATGGTCAGCGATATGCTCTGCAAAAACAACGAAAGCAACCGGCACATAAGCAACAGCAACTGTAGCAAGATAGCTCCAATCAAAGTCCTTAACGCCCTTTACCGCGGTGAGGAATGTAAACTCAGGAACGCTTACAACACTGTCCATAGCCGCAAATATCGAGAAGTCAATTACCTTTAAGGCGTCATTACCGGATGCAATACCGATGACTGTGAATATCGAAGCAACTGCATAACCGGCTAAAATACCCATTACGAAAGGAATGAGCTTTAAGGTCTTCTTGCCGTATGTAGAGCAAAGCATTGTTACAGCCAAGGTAACAAGTCCGCAGATAATAGCTACATAGGGCGATGTAAGAACGTTACCGTCAGCATCGGCAACCTTGGTCGTCATAAGGTCTCCAACCGCATTTTTAGCGAGTGAAAGGCCTATAATAGCAACTGTAGGTCCAATTACAACGGCGGGCATAAGCTTGTTTATCCAACCAACGCCGACAAATTTTACTACTACGGCGATAATCACATAAACAAGGCCGGCAAATGCGGCACCGATGATGAGGCCGAGATAACCGAGCTGTACCGAAACGGCACCGGCGAAGGCCGCAGCCATAGAGCCGAGGAATGCGAAGGAAGAGCCTAAAAATACGGGGCTCTTACCCTTGGTGAAAAGCTGGTATACGATAGTTCCGCAGCCTGCACCGAAAAGTGCGGCGGAGGGCTGCATTCCGTTACCGACGATTACCGGAACGACCAGTGTAGCAGCCATAATTGCGAGGAGTTGCTGGAGCGCGAAGACGATAAGCTGTGGAAACTTAGGCTTATCAGTCAGGTTGTAGATCATTTTCATTTTCTTCATCCTCCGTTTTTTATAAAATATCCGGTCCCCTGCCAAGTTGCAATAAGCTTGGCTTACCGGTTATTTCTCAAATAAGCAGGCAGACGTCTCTCCGTCAAACTCGGGCACCGAAACTGCCACAAGTTCCGATTTCGAGGTAGGTACGTTCTTTCCCACATAGTCGCCACGTATCGGTAGTTCCCTATGTCCCCTGTCTATAAGCAC
The DNA here is from genome assembly GCA_045596705.1 of Acutalibacteraceae bacterium. Lineage (GTDB taxonomy): Bacteria > Bacillota > Clostridia > Oscillospirales > Acutalibacteraceae > SIG589. The sequence continues at coordinate 4,820 of JAZOCW010000017.1, read as the reverse complement.
AGCAAGCTGAATACTCGCAGGTCTGCCCATACGCATAAGCGCATCCATCGCAGCGCGGGCTGTACGTCCGGTATAGAGCACATCGTCCACAAGGACTACCCTTTTGCCGGTCACATCAAAACCGCTATTTTGCTCCTGCACTATCGGTTCAGACATACTGCTGAGATCATCCCGATATAATGTTATATCAAGAGTTCCTACCGGCACCTCCACACCTTCAAAGGTCTTTATGTTGTCCGCCATAGTACGTGCAAGCGGGACGCCGCGCCTTCGAATGCCCATAAAGCATAGACCTTCGCAACCATTGTTACGCTCTATTACTTCATGTGACATACGCTTAAGTGCTCGCTGGACACCCTGCTCGTCCATTATTTGATATTTAAATACCATAATATCACCTTATTTTTTGGAAAAGACATAAAAAACGCCTTGTCCGCACGACAAGGCACATTCACACAGCTGAAAATGGCTGTTGATCTGATATCTTGTCGGTATCGCGGTACCGTCTTAAAGATTTCTTTCGTTTTTTATATTACCACATATTTAATATTTTGTAAACAAAAAAAGAATTTTTTATATTTTTTTATCATATAATATTGCATAAATCAGTTGTACAGGCCGTTGTTATACACGATGAGTGTAAAAAATTATCAATTTGCACAACCGTTTTTACATTTTTTTCCAAAAAACAAGCAAAAAATTAAAGTTACAAAATTGTAACTATTTTGTTTTTACAAAACTTTTTGTGCAAAACTTACAAAATCGGAAGTGGTTTTTAGTTTGACAATAACCGAAACAACCGATATAATCCAGTTGCATTGTTTTTTAACGGGTGGCGTATATCTATATGCCACTACGGGACGGCTTTTTCAAGCGTCTACCTATTATATATATAAAGGGGAAATTCAATGATAAACAAAATCAAGTCGGTGTGGCGCAAGGGTGTCGGTTTTTTCACAAAACGAGCACACTGCATTTATGCTCTTGCACTGCTCACGGCTGTGCTGTTTTCCATGCTCGGTTTCTCGGTTAATACCGTATCGGTAAGCACCGACGGCAAGAATGTAGTAGAAATGAAAACTCTGCTTTCTGACCCCGAATCAATACTGAAGACAGTTGACATCACCTACGGCGAGAATGACAAGGTAACCGTTTCAAAGCCATCCTTCAGGACACTTAATATAGCGGTTCGCTACTCCTTCCCCGTATACATTACCGTCGGCAACACCACCACGACCGTAACCACCACAGGCGCATCGGTCGGCGAGCTGCTTGACCTGGCAAATGTTATAGTAAGTGAAAACGACATTATAAACTACGACCTTGACACTGAAATATGTTCTACAGCTTATATAGATGTAATAGATATCGACTATGTAACCGAAACATATAATAAGCGCATCTATTTTCAGGAAAAAACGATATACTCTTCTGACTATCCGCGCGGAACACGTATAGTTAAGGATGGTGTTGAAGGTCAAAAGCAGATAACCTGCAAGAAGACCATTGTAAACGGAGTCGTAACCGAAGAGTTAATACTGAGCGAAACGGTTATCACCGAAGCGGTAGACCGACAGATAATAGTAGGAACCAAGAAGACTGCATCGGCAGTCAAGGTTCCCGCAAAGGTTGAAGAACCCAGCAAGACCGTTAACGCGGCGGTAAGCACCAGTTCGAGCGTTTCCTGCATTTCAACCCTCACTCCTGCCGCAGAAATTGCTCTTGATGCAAACGGCAACCCTGTTAATTACACAAAGCACCTGACCGTACAGGCCACAGCTTATCTTGCAGCCGGCAACTGTGCTACGGGAGTTAAATGTGTTCCCGGATATATTGCGGTTAATCCCAACTATATACCCTACGGAACAAAGATGTATATCAAATCCAGCGACGGCAAATATGTTTACGGCTATGCCGTTGCAGCTGACACCGGAGGATTCGTACGAAACAACCCGACACAGGTTGATCTCTCATTCGCAACCAGCGCCGCCTGTACTAACTTCGGCAGACGCAACGTTGAAATCTATATTTTAGAGTAATATTCTGACAGACACACATTGGGTGTGTCTGTCTTTTTATGTCTTCATTTAAAATCTGTAAAAAATATGTAGGTTTTTTTATATAATATTAACATATAGTGCTAAAAAAGCGCATATTTACACATTTCCCACGCCTAAAATTACATCCGTTTTGTAAAATAAACACAAAAATGTAATTGACTTTTGGGTGGGTTGATTGTATAATGTGTTTAGAACTGTATGGTGGTGGAAAATATCTTTTCTCCGCATGCGTCTACGGTGTAGGATGAATATACCGTTATTATTTTATGCAAGGAGTGTTGCAAATGAAAAAGCTACTAAGCATCGCTTTGTCGGTTCTTTTGCTGGTTTCTTGTATGTCCGTTGGACTTACTATGTTATCAGGTTCTGCCGACGGCGGTGCCAGCCTGACTGTTGCTTGCGCAGTTGAGCCACAGAACGGTCTTCAGGGCGGCGTTATAGCAGGTAATGCTACGCAGAACGTCGTTTCCGGACAGGAAGTTACCGTTTCTGCACAGCCCTACTACGGAAACGGCTTCTTAGGCTGGTATGACGGAAATGAATGTGTTTCTACAGATGTAAACTACACATTCACAGCTTCCGAGAGTGTTGAACTTAAAGCTAAGTTCGATATTCGAAATCAAATTGAAAACGGTAACTATGAGGTTGCCTCGGCTAACGAAGCTACAGCCGCGCTGTATAACTCATATACCAACTACAGCCCCACATATCGCGGCACAGCAGCTATAAGCGCAGTTGACGCTACACTGGCATCACAGTATGGCTCGTATGCACTGTCGCTGACATCTGCTCAGAACGGAAATGCAGCTATGAAAAAATCTTTGCTCTCTTTCCCAGTTACTGTAGAGAAGAACAAGGATTATATCTGGCGTTATTCCTACAGAACCCCGGCAAGCGGTTCTACATATGCGTTGCATCTCTCGGTTTCTGTTGGTGCAATTGAATGGTCTCCGACACTTCCGATAAAGTGGACCGCTCACAGTGAGACAGCTGTTACCAATGTTGACGCAACCGATAATTGGACTTGGAAGAGCGGCACTACCTTCACTGGTGCGTCTCAAGAGTTCAACCGTTCAAGAACCGAAGGACAGTGGGAAGATGTATTTATGCTCATGAACTTCGGCGAGGATGCTTCTATCTTCGGCGAAGGCAATACAGCTACAGTATATCTCAACTTCGGTTGCCGCGACACCAACACAAACACCGTATACCTAGTTGACAACATCTCGTTCTCCGAGGCAGTTGCCAATGACCGTACTACTATAGCTGATGCGAAGGGTGTTACTGTTAAGAACAACACCGATCGTTATGATGATGCCAACTACTGGTATACTTCTGTAAACACCAGCTATACTGATACCGACCAGACCAAGACTTATTACCCCGCTATGTACGAATCCTACACCGCTACACATTCTTCGGGTGCGGAATTCCTTGGTTGGTATAACGAGGCTGACAAGTGTGTTTCTAAGGAAACTACTGCACAGCTTCTCACAACCGGTGAAAAATATACTCCTAAGTTCGACAACTCTGCAGTTGCTCAGGGCGGCGGATATATCAAGAATAACGGTGATGACACCGTAACAGCAGTTCCCTTCTACGGAAATATCTTCCTCGGCTGGTCTGAGGACGGTACAGCAATAGTATCTACTGCTGCTACTATCTCTGTTTCGGACAGTGAAGGTAAGTTTGCTCTGTTCTCGACCGACAACCTCGTGTATGACGGCGACTTTGAGAGCGGCAACCCCGCTACCGAAACCTACTATAATTCTCTTGAAAACTATTCCACCACGTTGTTCCCCTCTGCTGAGGTAGGTGATACCTGCGTTCCGGGTAGCGGCGCAGAATTTGGTGAGAAGTGCTTGCTGGTAACACCTGACAGTTCCGCCAGCAATGACAAACTTAAGGGACTTATTTCCATACCCGTTAATGTTACTGCAGGTAAGACCTATATCGTTAAATACGCAGTAGCATTCCCGCATGTTGGTTATGATCAATCATTACATTATTTAATGTTCTCGATCGACAGACCGAACAACGGTGACAACATCGTATGGGCAGGTACTGCTGCGTTTTCATGGCACCAGAACTATGCCTCTTCTGCTACAGTAGATACCACACAGTACGTATGGGGTACCAATGCTAATGCAGCAGGCACCGGTCTTGACGTTTTCGTACGTAACTACAACTACTCCACCGGCAACGAATGGATGTATCAGTACTTCATCTTTACCGCTGATACCGATGAGACACATTACATCACACTCGGTACTGTACAGGGTCTGCGCACACCTGTTGCACTTGACAACATTTCGTGCTCTGAGGTAGTTCAGATCACTGCTGAATCTACCGATACTGCTACAGTTGTTGCATCCGGTGAAAACGGAAGTGTTGCTTCCTATCAGACCGACGTGCCCGCTTACCGTTCAAATGCACGTTACGGTACTGCAACTGCCTACACCGGCAGAGATCCCAACCCCTACTACGGCAAAATGTATAACAAGTACTATGCCGTTGCAGAGCGCGGCTATATGCTCGACGGTTGGTATGACGCAGAAGGCACCAAGGTTTCTACTGATGATATCTTCGTTGCATACTCACTTAACGGCAACTACACCGCTAAGTTTGTAGCCGACCCGAACAAGTACAGAGTTGATACTGTTGTAAAGGCTCAGGACGGCGTTTTGGGCGGTTATATAGTTGACAACATCACTCAGGATGAATACTTCAACGGTGAGGACGTTAACCTTACTGCTGTTC
>JAZOCW010000016.1:0-92391 GCA_045596705.1 Acutalibacteraceae bacterium | reverse complement strand
AAGACGCTCAAGACCCATGCCCGTATCGATGTTCTTGTTTTCAAGCTCGGTATAGGTGCCGTCGCCCATGTTGTTGAACTGCGAGAAAACGTTGTTCCAGATTTCCATATAACGGTCGCAGTCACAGCCGGGCTTGCAGTCGGGCGAGCCGCAGCCATACTTTTCGCCGCGGTCAAAATATATCTCCGAGCAGGGACCGCAAGGGCCTGTGCCGTGCTCCCAGAAGTTGTCCGCCTTGCCGAGTCTTACAATATGCTCAGCCGGCACACCGATTACATTGCGCCAGATATTATAAGCTTCCTCGTCGCTCTCATATATAGAGGGCCAAAGCAGGTTTTCGGGAATTTCGAGCGTTTTTGTCAAAAACTCCCAAGCCCAGGCAATTGCCTCTTCCTTAAAATAATCGCCGAACGAGAAGTTACCGAGCATTTCAAAATATGTACCGTGGCGCGCGGTCTTGCCTACGCGCTCAAGGTCGGGCGTTCTAATGCACTTTTGGCAGGTAGTAACACGGTTGCGCGGAGGTACTACCTCGCCTGTGAAATATTTTTTCATAGGCGCCATGCCCGAATTTATAAGCAATAAAGATTTATCGTTATTCGGTACCAGCGAAAAGCTGCCGAGACGAAGGTGTCCCTTCGACTCAAAAAACGATAAATATTTTTCTCTTAGATCATTAAGTGATGTCCATTCCATTTTTATCTTCCTCACTACATAAATACTCATATTAAGTATATATCCAAAGCCCGTCTTTGTCAACTTAATTTAAGGTTGTAAATTGCATCCGCTATCCTTGAAAACACAGGTCCGCAGGGGGTTCCGCCGCCGCTTGTATTCTCACTTATAATTACGGCAACATACTTTGGATCCTCCGCCGGGAAGAAACCGCAAAACCACGAATGATCAACATTTTTACCGTTAGATATCCAGCCTGTCTGTGCCGTAGCGGTCTTGCCTGCGGCTTTACAGCTTACAGGGGCGGCACTCCGACCCGTACCTATCTCGACCACCCCCATAAGCCCCTCGCGAAGATAGTCCGCTGTCTGACTTGTCATCACGCGTGTCGGTGGGTTTTCTTCTGCCGGTTTGATCACGACGCCATTCTTGACCACACCCTCAAATAGCGTCGGTCGGCGATATTCACCGCCGCAGGCTATAGCCTCGTACAGCGTGAGCAATGACACCGGGGTCAGCATCAATTCCCCCTGACCGATGGCTATATTGGCAATGCTTTGTTCACTCGCGCCGAATACAGAAGGCTGAGGCATATTGCCTTTTTCGGTATAAAACCCGTCGGCAAAGACATATCTCTGCCCGAAGCCGAGCGAAGATGCCATATTGTATATGGCAGTAGCTCCGGTGTTTTCAGCAAGTGTATAGAAAAATGTATTACAGGAATAGGTTATTGCGCCTTTAAGGTCTAAAAGACCGTGACCGTCGGCTTTATGGCAAGCGAAGACCTTATCGGTTATCGTTTTGCTTCCCGTACATTCGTAAAGCATCGTACCGTAGACGCCCTGCTCCATTGCGGCGGCGGCAACGCACAACTTAAAAACCGAGCCGACATTGTACGCCGAAAAGGCACGGTTGAGCAGCGGTGACGAATCATCCTGCAAAAAGTCCGCTACCCTTGTTACATCGTAAGAAGGATAGCTTGCAAGCGCGCGTATCTTACCTGTGCCGACCTCGCTGACTATAACGGCACCTGATTTTAAACTACTCGCCGCTTCCTCGACAAGTGCTTGAATATCTGCATCAATGGTAGTCTTTATACCGCTCGCCTCTATACGAACATCGCCCGAGAGTTCGGTTTCAAATCCGCCTACTATATTTCCATTGGCGTCACGCACATACAGAAAGTCCACCGTGCTTTCGCTGTAAAGCAGGTCATCAAACGCCCTCTGCAGACCGCTCACCCCATGACCTGAACTATCGGTATAGCCTATTACGTGCACTGCCAAACTGTCGGGATTTTGATTTACCGGCACGGTGATGCTCTTGACACCCTCGCCCTCTATTTCCTTTTGTGTAGTCACAAGCACCGGCTTGCCGTCTGACAGCCGTTCAGACAGTTGTTTCATCTGTTCAAATTCGAGCACCCTACTCATAGTATTTCTGCCGTCATCGGTGGGTTCAACGGCAGTAACCGTTCTGGTCGTATCATTTGTAAGCGATCTCATATTAGTATCAAATATGGTTCCCCGCTGGCGCGACACCGTCAATCTATAAGAAGTCTGCTTGGTTGCCGCTGCACTCAGATTTTCATCATTCATTACCGTTATCAACCTGAGTGCTGAAATAAGAAGCATTACCATAATAAGAAACATACAAATCGCGCTGCGCGAGGCTATATCATCCTGCTTTTTCATATTATCACCGATAATATTATTGACCGCAGAAGCATTATAAAAACAAAAACACCGGATATTTTTAAATATCCGGTGTTGCCATACGAAGAAGTGCACCCTTAGCTATCGGTTTATCAAAAGGTATTTTTACCGTCATCATTGGGTGGGGTGCTACCTCGATGCTGTTGCCGTCGGCATCGTACATTTCGTCTGCCGAAAGCATAAACGGCACCTGTCTGGGTGCGAGGCAATCAAAAACCTGTCCGCGCAAAAATTTATTTTTAAGCGTGAGTATGACCTTGCCGTCCTCGTATCCCTCGACCACACCGGCTACGGTGTAATCTCGGATATATCCCGCCGAACCGTAGGTCTGTGAGTTTTCGGGACGCCCGAAATAAAATCCGGTGGAATAGGTGCGATGGCTTATCTTGTTAAGTTCTTCTCCTACCCAGGTGGGCAGTTTCCACTCACCGTCACACAAAAGGCTGTCTACCGCGCCGCGGTATGCGTTTGCAGTAACGGCAACGTAGTAGTGTGATTTAGCCCTGCCCTCGATCTTAAGGCTGCTGATTCCCGCAGCCGCCATCTTATCAAGATGCTCCGCCATACAAAGATCGTTGGAATTAAGTATATAGGTGCCTTTTTCGGTCTCGGTTATGTCGAAATACTGACCGGGGCGTTTTTCCTCCATAAGAGAATAACTCCAACGGCAAGGCTGAGCACAATCGCCGCGGTTTGCATCGCGGCCTGTCATATAGCTTGAAAGCAAACATCTTGCCGAGAAGGAAACGCACATCGCTCCGTGTACAAAGGCTTCAAGCTGTAACGAAGACGGGGTCTTCGCCCTTATCTCGGCAATTTCCTCAAGCGACAGCTCACGTGCGAGCACTACCCTGTCAGCACCCATATCCGAAAAGGCACGTGCAGTTTCGTAGTTTACGATACCCGACTGTACCGAGATATGAAGCTCCTGCTTTGGAGCATACTTTTTAACAAGACCGATAGTACCGAGGTCGGAGGCGATTACAGCATCCACCCCGACGTCTGCCAGCCCCTCAAGATATTCGGGTATACGCGCAATTTCGTCGTTATGAGGTATTGTATTACAGGTAACGTGGACCTTGACCCCGCGCTCGTGTGCGTAACGCACACCCTCGCGCAGGTCGGTCATATCAAAGTTCTTTGCCGCGGTGCGCATTCCAAACTCCTCACCCGCGAGGTAGACTGCATCCGCACCGAAGTCAATTGCGGCTTTAAGCCTGCTTAGATCTCCCGCCGGACATAAAAGCTCCGGCAAATTAATAGGTTTCATATATCCAATTCTTCGCTGCCTTTAACTGTCTTATGATCTGGTTGTGCTCCTGAAGTGAGTAGGTATAATAGAACTTCATAGAAGCGTCGGTAACAAAATATGTCGCCTTGCATTCGGTATTAGGTTCGACCGCCGCTTTTATCGCTTTTTCGCTCGGCGAGCAGTAGGGTCCGGGCGGCAGACCGGGATTTGTATTAGTATCATATCTTCCCTTACCGTACTTATACCTTGCGGTAGGCAAAGAACCGAGCAACGGATTTTCCCACTCGTTTAAGCGGTTATAAAACACCTGTGCAACACTGCTCATCTCTTCGGGGTTGCCCGAAGCCTCAAGCTCTACTATAGAAGCCATAGTAAGTATATCGTGGATGGAATATCCCATCTCATCTGCCTTTTTCTTGACATCCTCAGTCAGTACGCTGTCCATTCGGGCAAGCATCTTATCAATAGCAAGCTCGGCACACTCTGCAGAATCGTCATAGCAATAAAAATCATATGTGTCGGGGAAAAGGTAACCCTCAAAACGGTAGTATACCTCCTCGGTGGGCAGATCGTCTATAAAATCATAATCATATCTGTCGCTGTCCATTGCATTTATAAAGTCGGAGCGGGTGCAAACCTCATTTTCAACCAATAAGGCTATTATATCATCTATAGAAGCGCGTTCGGGAATAGTAACGCGAACGCTTTCAGCCGTCGCGCCCTCGGTACGCAATAGATTAGTAAGCTCCTCGTAGCCGAGCTCGTTATTAAAGCTGTAAACTCCGTACTGATACTGACCGTCATAGCCCATGAGTTTTGAATACACCCTGAACAAAATCGTACTGTTTATAGCATTCTTTTCCTTAAGCTGTTCAGCTATCTCACTTGTAGAGGCACCTTTTTCTATCTCAAGTACGACCTCGTTTCCGCGGTTTATACCTATTCCGAGATAATCGGCACCGACAATAATTATAGCAGTAGCCAATATAATAGAAATGCCGAAGATAGCAACTATTCTTATAACGGCCGAACCGACGCCCTTTCTCTTTTTACGGCGTTTTTTAGGCGCGGGTGCAGGAGCGATATCTGCCGCTTCGTCGACCTTAAAGCCCTCACCTATAACAAATTCGTCGCCGCCTTGCTTCACCGCAGTGGTATCGACCTCTTTGGTGTTGTAATCTTCCATTTTGTTGCCTCCTTTTGTAACGCAACCCGTCCCCGTCACATAGTATGTAACAAACCAAAGTTTGATTAGACTAAGGAGGTACAACTATGAACGGTAATTGTGGTTGCTCTAATAACTGTCTGTGGATACTTATCGTATTGGTCGTTCTCTGTTGCTGCTGCAACTAGAACAGTTTTCCGGACCCGAGTTATCGGGTCCTTTATTTTTTACAGGTCCTTATGCACTTATCGGTCACGATAACATCGACCGGACGGTCATATCTGCCGTGGTACATATGGCGGCGCAGCTCCTCTATATAACAAAGTCCCGCCGAAACTCCGCTAAAGCGCGACATATATCTGTCATAATAACCCTTGCCGTAACCAAGACGATATCCGTTTATATCAAACTGCATTGCCGGAACTATCATCAGGCATCCGTCAAAATCGGTTACTATCTCTAAGCTTTCATCCGGCTCAAGCACGCCGAACATACCCGGCTTTAGATCATCAAACGAGGTTATATAATGAAACTCCATCAATCTGGTATCGGGAATACAGCGCGGAACCGCAACGCGTTTACCGTCTGCCCATGCGTTCTCGATTATACGCTTGGTGTCCACCTCTATGGGGGTAGAAACGTATATAAGTATAGTTCCCGACGGCGGATACTGCCGTAACCGACGGACATTTTGCGCTATTCGCCTGTCCTGCTCGGCGCGCACCTCCGTCGGTACCTCCATACGCCGTGCGCGGCTGCTTTCACGTATTGACTGTTTATATTTTCGTATGTCTACCGGCCGCATTGCATCGTCTCCTCAAGCTTCATAGAGACCGAAAAATCGCCGTACGGATTTCTGCCTACATACCAACCGACCATATCAGCCAATGCGAACGCGAAGCGGAACACAGAGCCTGCACCGTCTGCCGTAACGATGTTATCGCTTATACAGCAGGGAGCGTCATCCTTTTGGGCACCGACAAGAAATTCTTCAAAGCCGGGATAGCAGGTGGCAACCTTGCCTTCGAGCAGACCCATTTTACCGAGTATCGACGGTGCTGCACAAATAGCACCTATAACTATACTGCGCTCGGCGGCAAAACGGACAAAATCACAGACCTTTTGTGATTTTTCGAGATTAGTCGTGCCCGGCATACCGCCCGGAAGCACCACCGCTTCAAGCAAATCGCTTGGAGCTATATCGTCCGAAAGCACATCACTTTTTACGGTGATGTTATGAGCACCTACAACCGACTCACCCGTTACGCCAACGGTTTTTACATCATAGCCGGCACGGCGCAAAACATCGACCGTTACAAGTGCCTCGGCTTCTTCAAAGCCATCGGCAAGAAAAACATATATCATATTTACTCCTTAATAACACTCATTGACATCTCGAGCACATCAGCCGCTATATCCTCAACCGAACGCACCTTGCCGTCCTTATCACAGGATACGGCTTTCCACCCGGAATGCTCAACATTATACATTGCGGCTTTGCGACAGTTGCGCTGATAATCCTCATCACGCTCGTGGATATCCTTTTTCCCCTCATCGCCGCCGTAGCGTTTTTCAAGCAGCTTCTTTGAAAGCTCGGTAGGCATATCGAGAAATATAACCAGATCAGGCTTCGGAATGCCGACCTTTTCATATTCAAGCTCATAAAGCCAGGAAAGATAATTATCCCACTCCTCACAAGGGAGCTTTGCGGTCTGATGTACGGCGTTCGACGTGACATATCTGCCCGCTATTACAGTACCGCCGGCATCATAATAATCCTTCCAATGGCAACGAAACGATGCAAAACGGTCGACTGCATAGAAAAGCGAAGCGGCATACGCGTTGACATCGCCGGCTTCTTTGCCGAACTCCCCGTTAAGATACATCTTCACCAGCGTGCTGGATTTTTCTTTATAATCTGGAAAGGATATGGTTTTTGCATCTACTCCGGCTTTTTCGAGATTAGCTGCCAAAAGCTCGAGCTGGGTTGATTTTCCGCTGCCGTCGAGCCCCTCAATTACAATTAGCTTTCCCATATCAGTTATTTTTTCCTTTTAATTTTTCAAAATATTCTCGCATTTCGGCTACACGTCCACAGGACATCTTACCCTCGGGACACGGTCCGCTCACGCAAGCGGCGCCCGCCTTTTTAAACAGATTGGGCGCAACCTCGCTTACAAGCTTCAGCATCTGGTCCGCCACATCACGTATTTCCCACTGCGCACGGTTGCAACAGCGATGACGGAAGAAATTAAGCAGTGTACGCGCATTCATAGTGACAACTATTTTGGTCTCACAGGCGTTGGGAAGCACAAAACGCGCATCCTCGATAGCCTTCTTTTCAGCTGCGCGATCAGCGGCCTTTTCATCCATACCCGAGGCAATAAGCTCGGCGCGATGCTTGTCCTTTAAAACTGCAGTGATCTTTTCGTAGTATTGCTGGTCCTCCTGCATAGCCTTGTTATAAAGTTCCAGCGCTTCGGGCACAGCAGCTATCTCGGGCGGGGTGATATAATCAAACCCACCCTCGCTTACATAGCGTTGGCTCTTTTGAGAATAGGATGCGATTCGGTGTCTCACAAGTTGGTGAGAACAGGCCCTTGATATACCTTCGATACCAAAAGTGAAGGATACGTGCTCTATCGGGCTTTCGTGCCCTATGGTCGCCAGCATATCGACAAACGACGAAACTTTTTCATCGGTGAGCCCCTCGCGAATGTCGTCAATAGACGACGGCGAGTAGCAAAGCTTTGCCGCCGCGGCAACCGCCCTTTCAGGGTCAGGAGTGTAGGTTATAAGTGCTACCTTTGCCATTTTCATCCACCCTTTTTGTATTTTATATACATTATAACAAAAGTAATATACATTATCAATTAAAATATTTTCGCACAAAAGTTAAATTTTGTCGTTTTTCCTCTTTTCATAAACCACAAGATGTGGTATTATATAGTTAAAGAATCATTTGGAGGGCTATTATATATGGCAAGTATTGATTTTACACATGCTCCGTTCGGCGAGCTGGCTATTATCAGCATGCGCGGATGTGAGGACATTGCGGCAAGCGTTGACTACTATCTGTCACAGTGGCGCGAAACTCCCGAGGAGCACAGCTTTGTTATTCAGGCTGACTGCCCGCGCTTCGGCACAGGCGAAGGAAAAGGTATGCTCCACCACTCTGCAAGAGGACTTGACGCTTTCATCCTGTGCGACTGCTTTAACCACGGCGTAACCTACAAAATGTACGGACAGACGGTTCCGATGTCACCCGACGACCATTATCAAGACCTAAAGCGTGTTATTGCCGCGCTCGGCGGCAAGGCAAGACGAATCACCGTTATAATGCCTATGCTCTACGAAGGCAGACAGCATCGCCGCTCCTCACGCGAGTCGCTTGACTGTGCTTTAATGCTTCAGGAACTAATGAATATGGGTGTTGAAAACATCATAACCTTTGATGCCCACGACCCCCGCGTTCAAAACGCCATTCCGCTCGAAGGCTTTGACAACGTTCAGGCCGCCTACCAAATGATCAAGGCACTGCTTAAAACCGTGCCCGACCTTAAGATAGACCGCGACAATCTTATGATCGTATCTCCCGACGAGGGCGGTATGGGAAGATGTATATACTACTCTTCCGTACTCGGTCTTGACCTCGGTATGTTCTACAAGCGCCGCAACTATTCTGTAATTGTAAACGGTAAAAACCCCATCGTTGCGCACGAATTCTTAGGAAGCGATATTGCCGGCAAGGATCTTATCATTGTAGACGATATGATATCCTCCGGCGAATCAATGCTTGACATAGCCAAAAAACTCAAAGATATGGGCGCCAACCGTATATTTATGTTCTCGACCTTCGGTCTGTTCGTTGACGGACTCGAAAAGTTTGATGAATACTATAAAAACGGCTACATCGACAAGGTGTTCACCACTAACCTCATTTATCAGACACCGGAACTGCTCCGCCGCGAATGGTACTGCAGTGTAAATATGTCGAAGTACATTGCCTTACTGGTTGACACACTCAACTGCGACAACTCAATAAGCAAGCTTCTTGACCCTGCCGACCGCATAAAGAAGGTAGTGGACAAGTACCAAAGCCAAAACTAACCCGATGGGACATAATTAAAAAAGCAGAGATAAAAGTGTGATGTCCTTAGCGGAGAATTTGAAATTTTTTCAATTCTTGTTAAGAACCAGCATCGCATTTGTATGTACAAACGCAGTTGGGCAGTAGCCCAAACCCACTAACAACAGAAAAGAGAAGATTCGTTTATCACGAGTCTTCTCTTTCTTTTTCTCTGTATAGTGATATGCTGACTGTTGTCAGCGTGATATTTTCTTTTGAAAATTCCTCGCCTACAGCGAGATATTTCCAAAAGAAAGTGATATTAAACCTATCGGTTTAGTGATATTCTATTCGCTATAAAACTTGCGAAGCAAATAACACTCGGCTGAAAGCCGAATAGCACTGCGTAGCAATATCACTCGCCGTAGGCGAATAGAGTTGCGTGATACTCCGCTTGGAGTATCACGCTAATCGCTCTGCTTTTTTAATTTAGATTTTTTTAATAAACAGCCGCACAGTTTCCGCAGCCGCGATCAAAAATGCTGCCACCAGCACCATACGTATGAATACGAGCCTTGTGGGCAGTGTTGTAAAACTGTACCAACCGGTTACATAAAAGATCAAAAGCGTTATCGCTATGGAAAAAACTATTTCGGACGCAATTCTTAAAAACACTTTTGCCCGCCTGCTCATATCATCACTCCTTTAAGTTAATAATACCACATAGCCATGCATTAGTAAATTTAAGTATTTATTAATTTTATAAACTTTTTAATATCATCTGCTTCAGCCAGATTGATAATCTTTTTGTTTTGCTCGGCGGCATATCTTACCGACTGATATGCACCGCCGTTTTTGTTTTTAATATAGCATATGATCATATCTGCTCTGTCAGCCATTTGACGGTTGCGAGCACCTATTGCGGCTTTAGGATGCGCTTTTGTGTCCAATATTTCAATTTCGCCGTAATACCTCTCAAAGTAATTTTGATTGTTAAGATATTCCGCCGTTGAATAAGGCAACACTAAACACAAGGAGCTGTTATCATCCCTGTAATTTTTCTGCACTCGGCGCACAGCCGAGGAAACACACCTATCAAAATCCCCGTTTCTCCCCACAAGAAAATCTACATACTCTTTTCGGTCAATAAGACAGCGTATATATTTTTCTAAACTTTTTTCTATCGTATACGGATCATCAATATACCGATGACCGAAAAAGGTTACTGTATAAATATCCAGCATGTCATTCAATACCTTTCAACTTAATTATATTATACAGTTTAACATAACGGTATTTGCATTACAAGTATTGGGTATAAAACCGTTAAGTTTGACAGTAGAATATAGTTATGAAAGGCGGTGAGGCTATGGATACACATAAACGGCTTCGTCAGTTGTTGGATGAACGCGGTTGGACGGAATACCGTTTATCAAAGGAATGTGGTTTGTCCGAATCAACGGTTGCGAATATTTTCAGAAGAAATACATTGCCATCTATCAGCACGTTAGAGGCTATATGTAAGGGTTTCGGTATTACGGTGTCTCAATTTTTTGCAGAGGGCGATATGGTTGAAATGACACCTGAGATCAAAGAACTTTTTGATTCGTGGATCAGCCTCACAGCAGAGCAGAAAAATGCTGTTATGCAAATGATTCGCACGCTTAACTCTAATAAATAATTTAAGCCTCCCTCCGGGATGGAGGGGGACCGCGATAGCGGTGGAAGGAGCCTGCGCTGCTTTAGAGCTGTCTAACCTCTATTGTTACGCACTCTCCCTCAGTCGCCTACGGTGACAGCTCCCTCCCGGAGGGAGCCTTACAGGAAAATATCAAGCCAAATAACCATCGGCAGAGGTGTTATTCCTCTGCCGATTTTGTAGTATAATGGATGTAGTAAAATTTCTGAGAATTATACGATTTACAAACCGTCAGATCAGCACAAACTTTCACGGTGTGTGTAAGTATATAGATGCCGCCGTAAAATCCTCCCTCTGGGAGGGAGCCTTATAAAAAACCCGACAGATATCAAAGTCTGTCGGGTTTTTATTATTCTGTTTTTATGACGATCTGCGGTTTATTATCTCGCGTATGATCTTTACTTGTTCATCGCTGAGCCTTGCCTGCCCCTGCTCGGTTCGGGCATAGCCTTCGCTCAGGTTGACTCCGTAGCTGCCTATCTCGGTCTTTATAAGGTACTGCGGCAAACATTTACATATTCCGCCCGAATAATCAAGTTTTCTAAGCATATCCGTAAGCGTCACCGAGTCGTCACCGTCAAAAGACACACCCTCAGAGTCCTTATCCTTATAAGGTTTTATTGAGGTCATCGTATTTCCACAGTAGAGATAGGTTTGCGAACTGCTCTCATCGGTATTTTGGACGACAACGGATGACGTGTCGGAGGAGGTGTTTGCCGAGCTGCTTACAGATATATCGGTTCCATATTCTATGAGATATGAAGCGTAAAACTGGGTGCAGTCTGCAACAATATCGTTTTTTACCTCAAATGTTATGAGCCATGCCGCCATATCCGCCGTTCCCGCTTCGGGTATTTGCGGAGTTATTTCAACCGACATAATGCCGTCCTCAATATTAAGTCCCGTTAGCTTATGACGGATAGAGCCGCTACCCTCATCAGCATATATAGCGAACAGGGTCTTATCCTCAAAAAACTCGTCATCATAATCCTTATCCGAAAACAGATCCTTGTCGCATCCTATAGAAGCCAGCATCTTAGAAAGCCTTAGCGGACTGTCTATCCTTATTATTGGTAGTTTTTCTTTTGTAAACCCTGTAAATTGATCGGAATTTTCGCTTTGCTGTACCATTTTTTCAAAGTTCTCTTCCGAATAGTTTATACGGGTGTAATCAGCATCGTAGGCTGTGTAGTAAATGCCTTTCGCCGGTCCGTCCTTAGGTTCGCGCTCCCAAAGCGAGCCTATTGAAAAGAAGTTAAACGGTATAGGATAAAACCGCAGCTTCTCATAGGTCTCCCCCGATTCGGTAAGGCGGTTCCATTTTACTATCTTATACGTCAAAGAGGTATACGCTCTTGTTCCGCCGTCCTTGTAAACGCCCGACGGAACAGGGAAAAGCAGAATTACAACTATCAATAAAATTATAGCTTTTGTAGTTTTCTTCATATCAATCACCTATATCGGTCACGACGCCCATAAATATCGGCAGATCTGCATACTCACTCATTATCATATACACAAACGGACGGTCAAGCGTAACATTGCGAACGTCCTGCGGTTCCATCGCACAGCCGTCTTCCATATTCACCTTGGTGACCGCCGCGGCTCTTGTACCCAGCTCATCAACATCTATATGCGTCTTGTGCAGTACAGTTCCTATATATAAGTTCCCCATCGACGAATGGCCAATGCCCGAAAAGTCAGCCTTTGACGCATCAAAAGCCGTGGGCATTCCGAGGCCGCAAAGTGTTCCGTTCATTTCAAGGGAATAGTCATAGCTGAACTTGGGCAGCTTTGCATAAACCGTCACGTCCTGTGCATTTGATATTGTTTCGCTAAGCGTTTTTGTGTTAAGGGAGTCAATATAATCGTATATATTTACGTCCTCATTCGGCAACAAAGCGACAAAACTATAGGCTTTATCTTCATAATATTTCACAAAACCGGTTGCCTTGCCGTCATCGAGATACAATTCCTCTGCCGAACTCATCATACTTACGGTCTTTCTTTCGCCTTTTAAGTTTGTAAAAATTTCGTCGGCAACATTGTAGTTCATATAGCGGTCATCCCACTGCGCATCGAAACTGAGCGCATTTATAAGATACATTACTGAACGCGGATTGATGTCGTCAACTATTTTATCTATCATTCCGTCGGTTTTGTCGTTTACCCAATTATTGATATCCTTGACGGTGCGGCTGTCAAACGGAGCCTTGTAAGCCGAAGCAGAATAATAATCAAGGTTCTTTTGCAAAAATTCAGGTTTGACCTGTAATCTGCCTTCATCCTCATAAAACCATATGGAATTGGCAAGCGAAAGCTTATACTCATCGTCCGACGGGAGCGAAAGTCCGCCCAAATACTCGTTTATCTCGTCTATGGACAACTCTCCGCCTAAAAGCCGTTCCATCTCCCGCTTTGTCTCCCCCTCGGCACCGTTTGCCGTCATTGCAACGGCATACATAACAGACAGCGGAGAGATCAGATGATTTTCATCTCTTTTTTCCTTTGCGGTGGACTTAAAAGTTTTAAGCGCAAAATCCAAATATGCCTCCTCAAACTCCCCGTCGGGGATAACGACAGTCACATTTGACTCTTTAATACCCTTCATCAGGTCGGTCGCCTGCACTTTGGTACCGCAGGACGAAAGACCCAGAACAAGTGAGACCACAAGTAAAAGTCCTATGATATTTCGCGTTATTTTCATTTAAAGCCCTCCTTTATTGCTAATCTTGAATAGCCTGCATTATCCGTTTTCTATCCTCTGCGGACAACTCAACAGTCCTCTGCTCACTGCAGATATAAAGCCCCTTTGAGGTGAGGATATATTCTGTAAGTTCACCCTCATTGCCAAAAAATCTTATTGTATAATCGAGTGATTTGGTACCTGCGGATTTGCTTTTATCGGAAGCATCATCTCCCGCATCTGCATCTATGACGGCATTTACCGCCGTTACTATGCTTTCCACCTTGGTTTTTTCTTTGTAGCTTTTGGGCTCGATATACCCTTTGCGATCCACCTCGACCGTAATGACCTTTTGTTCTACAGCACCGTCGGGGGCAGCGTACTCGTATTCATACCTGTTCTCATATTCTATTTCATGTTCATCCGCAAACCCGTCCGAAGCGTTATCCACACTCTTTTCTGCGAAATAGTCGGGCAGCAGTATAAATGATGCCAAAGCTACCAAAAACACCGACGGCACCACAGCCAGCAGGGTTCTTTTTCGGCGGCGCTCCCGCGCTTTCAGTTCACTGCCTCGGCGCAACACCTCAGACATAAATTCGTCGTTTGTTCTTCTCATAATAACAGCTCGCCCTCCCTTCCTAAGACGGTTCGAAGTTGAGCCTTTGCGCGATAGATAAGATTATCGACCTGCTTTGTACTCTTTTTCATAACAGCGGCAGTTTCCTTATAGGAAAGCTGCTCAAAATAGACCAGATGCACTGCCGTATGCATATCACTCGGCAATGTTTCAAGCGCACGGTTTACAGCGCGCGCCCTCTCATCTGCAAGGATAACCTCCTCAAGACAAGTGCTGTCTGCAAGCGGTTGCGCCTCGTCAATAGCGGCCTCCTTTTGCCGCAGGCGGCGGCGCAGATGGTCGATAGAGCGGCTGCGGCCAAGCATAAACAAATAGGTTTTAAGACTTGTTTTTTGGTTGTACCTGCCGGGATGCACCAAAAGATATGTAAATACATCAATGGCTATATCCTCGGCTGCCGCGGCGTCGTGCACAATGCTGTTAATGAAAAATGTCAAGCTGTCGCGATAGTCCTTTACTATCTCTTCAAAGGCCTCTTCGTCACCTAAAAGGAAACGGCGGTAGCTACTTGCACCGTTATCCATATTCGGTCCTCCATTTTATACCTTTCAATTATTATACGATGGTTAAGTCAGGTTTTCCTTATTTAATTTTAACATAAGGTTGCATCGGTGTAAACAAAAAGCAGGGTCGAAGTGAATCTTCGATCCTGCTTTAATAAATTACTGGTTCGCGGCTGCGGCACGCTTTACGCGTAACGGCTCACCGTTGTCGACCGTATCGGCGGTTATAACGATTTTTTCCACCGTGTCATCCGAAGGTATTTCAAACATTATCTTCTGTAAAATACCTTCAATAACCGAGCGCAAGCCTCTCGCGCCGGTCTTGCGTTCGATGGTTATATCGGCGATTCTTTCGAGAGCCGCCTTTTCAAACTCAAGCTCCACACCGTCCATCTCGAACAGCGCCTGATACTGATGTATAACCGAATTCTTCGGCTCGGTCATTATACGTATGAGTGACTCTCTGTCCATACCCTTAAGCGCGGTTATGACGGGCAATCGACCGACAAGTTCCGGTATCATACCGAACTTGACAAGGTCCTGATGGGTCGGGATAACTGCCGCGGCCTCGTTCTTTATATCGGTCTCGGACTTGACCTCTGCGCCGAAGCCGAGACTGCTTCCGCCTATGCGCTTTTCTATTACCTTATCAATACCGTCAAAAGCACCGGCACAGATAAAGAGAATATTAGTAGTATCTATTTGTATGAACTCCTGCTGCGGATGCTTTCTTCCGCCCTGCGGCGGAACGTTGGAAACAGTACCCTCCAAGATTTTGAGCAGCGCCTGCTGAACGCCCTCGCCGCTTACGTCGCGCGTGATAGAGGCGTTCTCCGACTTGCGGGCAATTTTATCTATCTCATCAACATAGATTATACCCTTTTGAGCACGTTCAACATCAAAATCCGCCGCCTGAATAAGGCGAAGCAGGATATTTTCAACGTCCTCGCCTACATAACCTGCCTCGGTCAATGTTGTGGCGTCGGTTATGGCTATCGGCACATCGAGTATACGGGCAAGTGTCTGAGCAAGCAGTGTCTTGCCCACACCGGTAGGTCCGAGCATCAGCACGTTGCTTTTGGTAAGCTCTACATCGCTCTGTTTATCTGCCATTATACGCTTATAATGGTTATATACCGCTACCGAAAGGGTGATCTTCGCCTCGTCCTGTCCGATCACATATTCGTCAAGCTTTTGCTTTATCTCCTGCGGCTTTAAGAGCGCAAATTCCTTTTTGCTCGCACGCGAATCGCGGCTGTGGGGAAACGGCTCATCAAATATAAGAGAACTGCAAAACTCAACACAGCTGTCACAGATATATACACCGGGGCCCTCTACAAGACGGGCAACCTCATCCTGTGTTTTTCCGCAGAACGAGCAACGAATCTGTTTGTCGTTTGTGTTATTAGACATTGGTATTCCTCTTAACGCTTTGTAATTACCTTATCGATAAGGCCGTACTCAGCAGCCTCGGCCGCCGACATAAAGTTATCGCGCTCGGTATCACGGCGAATATCCTCAATAGGACGGCCGGTATTCTCAGATAATATCTGATTTAACTTCTCACGGGTCTTTTCAATATGGCGTGCGTGAATAATGATATCACTTGCCTGTCCTTCGGCGGCGCCGAGGGGCTGATGTATCATAATTTCGCTGTTGGGCAGAGCAAAACGCTTGCCCTTTGCACCGGCTGAGAGCAAAAATGCTCCCATACTGGCGGCCATACCTATGCAGATAGTGCTGACATCACACTTGATATACTGCATAGTATCATAAATAGCCATACCGGCAGAAACCGAGCCACCGGGGCTGTTGATGTAGAAGTTGATGTCCTTATCAGGATCCTGTCCCTCTAAATAAAGCATCTGTGCGATTATTAAGCTTGCAGAGGTATTATCTACCTGATCGTTGAGCATAATGATTCGGTCATTGAGCAAGCGGGAAAAAATGTCATAGGAGCGTTCTCCCCTGCTGGTCTGTTCAACAACATAAGGTACAAGATTCATATCCATTTTTATTCCTCCCAATAGATTATTAACCGGTAAAATTAATTATAATCAAAAACAGAATCGGAAAATAGCATAAAAGGGAGACAAGCTCCCTTTTATTATTATTCTTCTTCTTTTTTCTCTGCGGTCTTCTTAGCAGCCGGCTTTTTAGCGGCGGGCTTGGTAGAGGACTTTGCAGTAGTGGATTTAGCGGTCGTTGTCTTCTTAGCGGCCGGCTTCTTGGCGGCGGGCTTTTCGGACTTCTTTTCTACCTCGGTGATCACCGCGGTGTTTTTAACAATATCTAAAGCCTTGGTAACAGCAAGATCCTTCTTGATCTCCTTCTCAGGAACAGCCGACTTGACCTGATCCTCGCTTACACCGTAGCTTTCGGCAAGCTTGGTTATCTCGGCAGCAACATCCTCATCGGTTACGGTGATGTTTTCAAGCTTTACGATCTTTTCAAGTGCCAGACGCATCTTGACCTGCTTCTCAGCCTGCGGACGGAAGCTTGCCTTGAAATCCTCAACGGTGGAGTTTGTATACTTAAGATAGGTATCAAGGTTCATTCCCTGCATCTGAAGTCTGTAAGCGAAATCCTGCAAGCTCTGATTGCAACGCGACTCGATCATAGCCTCGGGAATTTCAGCCTTCATCGAATCAACTATCATATCAACGAGGGTGTTCTCAACATCCTCATCGGCGTGGTGAGCCTTGTGCTCGAGCTGGCGCTTCTTTATATCCTCTTTAAGCTCTGCTAGGGTATCAAACTCAGATACATCCTTTGCGAACTCATCATCGATCTCGGGAAGCTCGCGCTTCTTTATCTCATGAAGCTTGATCTTAAATACGGCAGCCTTACCCTTAAGGTCTTCAGCCTGATATTCCTCGGGGAAGGTAACATTGATGTCAAACTCTTCACCGACATTATGGCCAACTACCTGCTCCTCAAAGCCGGGGATGAACTGACCCGAGCCGAGAGAAAGCGAATAGCCCTCGCCCTTACCGCCTTCAAAAGCAATACCGTCAACAAAGCCCTCAAAATCGATAACGGCAATATCGCCGTCGGCTGCTGCACGATCCTCAACAGCTACCATTCTCGAATTGCGGTTAGCCATTTGGTCAAGCTCTGCTTTAACCTCGTCATCGGTTACGACGGGAGTAACACGCTCTGCCTTTAAAGCCTTGTATTCGCCCAGCTCAACGTCCGGAACTACGGTCAATGTAACCTTAAAGTCAACTCCGTTTGCCTTGTCGATAGAAACAAGGTCAAAATCCATTTTATCATCTACTATTTCAACTCCTGCTTCCTCTGCAGCTGCTTCGAGCGCATCAGAATAGAGCAGATTGAGAGCATCCTCATAAAATACCGATTCGCCGTAATACTGTTCGATAAGGCTGAGCGGAGCCTTACCCTTACGGAATCCGGGAACGTTTATCTGATTTTTGTTTTTCTTATAAACAGTCTGGATGGCGGACTGAAAGGTCTCGCCGTCTATTGTGATCTCCAATTGATATCTGTTAGTATCAACCTTTTTTGCTTCTTTTAAACTCATTTTATTACCTCCGAGATAATCATTCCATATAAATATAGCACATAGTTACTGATTTTTCCATATTTTTTTTGCAATTATTTAAGTTTTTTTAATTATAATATTAAAACAGGGGAAAAATCGACGCAATCTGCCGACAAAAGTTTAAATTCTACGCCGTCGTATTCACTTTTTGCGTTATGAAAACCCGAACCGTGGATGTGACCGTGCCATACACGTTTTATACCATATTTTTTAATTACGGAAAAAATTTCCTCGCACACCCAGTCGCCGTATACAGGCGGATAATGGGTGAAAACTACCGGTTCGAGTCCCGTATCAAGTGCCGCCTTTATGGAAGTTTCCAGTCTGCCTGCCTCACGCAGGACTACCTTATCCTCACTGCCCAGATCGTAAAACCAGCCGCGTGTTCCGCAGATGGCTCTGCCTTCGGCTACAACCGTATTGTTAAAAACAAAGGAAATTGTATCAAATTGGTTTTCCTCCAAAAAAGTATTCAGTTTTTTAGCAGTTGACCACCAAAGGTCGTGATTACCCTTAAGAATTATTTTTTTGCCGGGCAACGAATTTATAAAAGCGAAATCCTCTTTAGCGTCCGGCAACTGCAGAGCCCAGGAAATATCGCCGGGTATCACTACGGTATCCTCGTCCTTTACGATACGGGTCCAGTTAGCGCGTATTCTGTTTACATAGTCGTTCCAGCCGCGGAAGACATCCATAGGTTTGTCCGCCGCGAGTGACAGATGCAAATCCGAAATTGCGTATAAAGCCATAAATTATCTCCTATAATTTCTTCTTTTCGGTGCATAATAATAGTGACCGCTTGGTCTACTTTTTTTACGGGAGGAAGAAAGAATGATGAACGATTGCAAGGATTGCAACATTATAAACGGTATCAGATGCAGTGTTGAAAGCTGCATATATCACTCTACCGAGGATAGCTGCCACGCCGGCCATATCATGGTAGGCGGAGACAGTAAAGCTTGTGAATGTTCCGAAACATCATGCAGAACCTTTAAGGCTAAGTCCTAATATTTTGCCCCGCATAAGCGGGGCAATTTTTTATATGTTCAGATATTTGCAGACTGCAGTGCGCATCTCGTCAGCCTTTATAACACTGCCGAAGCGGCGTTCTTTACCCTTAAGGTTTTTAATAGGTGCGGGGATCGCGGTTCCTGTAACCTGAGACAGAAGCTCTAGTTTTTCAAAATCGTCCTTTCGGCTCTCATCACAAACCGCTTTCAGCACGCTGTCTGCAAACTTATAGGGACTTGCAGTAGAAGCGATAACAACAGGCGTTTTATCACCGGTCGACTTTTTATACTCATTATACACCGCTACCGCAACTGCAGTATGTGTATCAATAAGGTATCCGTATTTTTCGTAGGTTTCTCTTATGGTAGCAAGTGTGCTTTCATCATCACAGCAACCGCCGTAGAAAAGATCATTGATCTTGGACTTAACCTCACCGCTGACCTCAAAACGTCCGGTTATTTTCAGGTCGCTCTGCCAAGCCGAAACCTGATCGCTTTCTTTGCAGAGCATATAAAGCATACGTTCAAGGTTGCTGGATATAAGAATATCCATTGACGGAGAGATGGTGGTGTGGAAATTTCGGTTGCGGTCATAAACACCGGTTTTAATAAAATCGGTAAGGACGTTGTTCTTATTTGAAGCGCAGATAAGCTTGTTTATCGGCACACCCATCTGCTTTGCATAGTATGCTGCAAGAATATTTCCGAAGTTGCCGGTGGGGACGGTAACGTTAAAGCCGTTTGACAGATCATATCCGTCACGCAGCATATCGCAATAGGCAGATACATAATAAACTATCTGCGGAACAAGTCTGCCCCAGTTTATGGAGTTAGCGCTTGAGAAAGCATAGCCCGCATCGGCTAACTTCTTATTCATTACGCTGTCGGTAAATATTTCCTTAACACGGCTTTGCGCATCGTCAAAGTTGCCCTTGATAGCGCAGACACAGACGTTTTCGCCTTCCTGGCTGTCCATCTGCAGCTTCTGCATAGCGCTGACGCCCTCGCTGGGGTAAAATACGATAATATCGGTATTTTCTACATCCTTAAATCCTTCGAGTGCCGCCTTTCCGGTATCACCTGAGGTTGCAACGAGAATTACCGTCTTGCCTGCATTTATCTTCTTTGCCGAAGCGGTGAGAAGGTACGGCAGTATCTGAAGAGCGAGGTCCTTAAACGCGCAGGTCGGGCCGTGCCACAGTTCAAGTATGCCTACGCCGTCCGCCAGCTTATGTATCGGAGCCGGCTGCTCGTTATCAAAGCTTCCGGTATAGGCACCCTCAACGCAGGCAGCTATCTCCTCAGCCGTAAAATCTGTAAGAAATTTGCCGAGCACCAGACGCGCTCTGCCTTTATAATTGGCATTCTTTAGGGCTTCTATATCCTCGGCTGTGAGAGAAGGTATGCTTTCGGGCAAAAAGAGTCCGCCGTCAGCAGAAATACCGAGGCCGATCGCCTTAGCAGACGGTACTGATATAGAGCTGTTTCTGGTGCTTACATAATTCATTTTGATTTCCTCCGTTATTTTAATAATTCCTTAAAATATTCAAAAGCATTTTCATAAAAAAGCTTATTTAATATATTTTTCTCGAATCCGCTTTTAAGCAGATACCAATAAAGATCTTCCGATTTTTCCAGCGAGTTGAGTTTTTTATCCATCTCGGCTCCGTCAAAATCCGAGCCTATCGAGACAGCATTTTCTCCTGCGACCGACAACAGATGTGACAGGTGAACGGCAAAATTTTCAAACACATCACCGTCACCTAAAAAGCGCGGATAAAAACACAAACCTATCAATCCGTTCTTTTTCGCTATTGCCCTTATCTGTGAGTCTGTCAGGTTTCGGCGAACGTGGTGCACCGTGCGACAACAAGTATGGGTAACTATAGGGTATCGTGCAAGCTCTGCCACCTCGAAAAAACAGCGGTCATTCAAGTGAGACAGGTCTACCGCCATAGAAAGCTCATTCATACGCGCTATAACCTCGCGGCCGAAGTCGGTCAGCGGTGCGTTTGTGTTGCTTCCGCCGGCAATACGGTTTTGGCCGTTCCATGTCAGCGTAACCACCCTTACCCCATCGGCATAGAGCATATCGACATCGCAGATGTCATCGATCGCCGCGCCGCCCTCAACAGTTAGGATAACGTTTTGGGAGCCGTCCAGCGAACGGGAGTCTATTACAGGTGTTACCTGTTTTTTAAAGTTGTTTACTATTGCATTATAGCGCGCTTTAGGATCACGGCATTCGTCGGGTATCCATACAGCGCAGACCTGACACCACTTTTCAAATACTCCGCCCTTCTTTTGATTGACGGCATGGTTACCGTCAAAAAACGGCTCGCCATTTTTATAACATTCATAGGGGGTATCGCAGTGCAGATCAAAATATTTCATCAATAAGCCTCCGGTTCAAACGCGTTTTCAATATAATTTATTTTATATTCCTCTCGTCCGTTATTCCCAAAGACGGTTATTTCGGCTACGTCAAACCTCGGCTGAAGCTCGCAAAACGACTTCATAAGATAAAACGCGGCGGTCATCGCTATTTTTCGTTGTTTGTTGCGGTCGACCGCGTCGGCAGGTGACACAAGTGCACCCTCCCGTCGGGTCTTTACCTCTACAAATAATATATACTCCTCGTTTTCGGCAATAATGTCAATCTCACCGTAGCGCGAGTGGTAATTTCTCTCGGTTATTATAAACCCTTGTTTTCTTAAATATTCGGCTGCAAGCTTTTCGCCTTCGCGGCCGGTCTGTGATGTTTTTCTCATAATATGTTTTTCAAAAAGCTTGGTCTGTGTATCGGACAGGGACCGTACTCTTTTATCAGCGCGATATGCTCGGCAGTGCCATAGCCCTTGTGCTTTTTAAAATTGTACTGCGGATATTCTTTATCATATTCAAGCAACAGTCTGTCCCTGCTGACCTTGGCCAGCACCGATGCCGCCGCTATCGAACAGCTTTTGGCATCGCCCTTTACTACCGTCTCACAATCTATAGTTATGCCTGTCGGCACACGGTTACCGTCGATAAGTGCATACTCAGGACACGGCTGCAACCCCGCTATAGCACGGTTCATCGCAAGGAAAGTAGCATTGAGGATATTAAATTCCTCTATCTCATCCACATCGGCATATGCTACACAGTATGCAATCGCCTTTTCCTGTATTATGGGGAAGATCCGTTCTCTGGCACGCTCTGTCAGTTTTTTGGAATCATTAAGTCCCTCAATAACACACCCGTCCGGCAGTATGACCGCCGCGGCGCATACAGGCCCTGCAAGCGGACCCCTGCCTGCTTCGTCAACGCCGCATATGAGTTTTTTACCCTGTGACCTTGCGGCAAGTTCATATGAATAGTCGGGCATATTATACCTCCAGCGTTATTCTGCCTATCTTCTGGGTTCTGAATTCGGTCAGCAGCATATTTGCCGCGCGAAGGGTATCTCCCTCGCCCCCACGAACCACCATTCCGCGTTTGCGTGCTATTTGTGACAGCATCTCATAAGGTTCGTCCTTTTCAACACCGTACCGCTGAGACAGCAATGGCATATATCTGTCCGAAAGCAGTTCAAGCAATCGAACCGCCAACCATTCGGTGTCTACCACTTCATCCTTTACGGCGCCGGTGCATGCGAGCCGCTCTCCCACCTCGGGATCGTCAAGCTTAGGCCAAAGCACTCCGGGGGTGTCAAGCAATTCAAGCTCGCTGTCTATTCTAAACCACTGGTTGCCGCGGGTAACTCCGGGTCGGTTTTCGACCTTCGCACGTCCCGCACCCGCCATTCGGTTTATGAACGAGGATTTTCCAACGTTTGGTATTCCGACCACCATTATACGAAGCGGCTTACCGACCATTCCCTTAGAACGGTAATATTCAAGCCGGTCTGCAAGCAGCTCCTTAACAGAGGACTTGAAAACGTTAAGCCCCTTGCCGGAACGACAGTCGACAGCTATAGCCGTCAGCCCTTCGTCACGGTAACGCTTTATCCATTTTTCGGTAGCGGCAGGGTCAGCCATATCACATTTATTAAGCAAAATTATGCGCGGTTTACCTGCAACGATACCCGCCAACTCCGGATTTCGGCTGCTGGCGGGTATTCGTGAATCGACTATTTCGGCAACCGCGTCCACCAAACCGAGACTTTCCGCAAGCAAACGTCTGGTCTTAGCCATGTGCCCCGGAAACCACTGGATATTCTGAGCCTCACTCATTTGTACAGTCCTCCGATTTTTTCAAGGGGGTATATGCGGTATATCGCCTTGCCGAGAACATATCTGACATCGATCATACCGTTATCGCCTATGAGGGTAGAACGGCTGTCAAGCGATTCGTTACGGTTATCACCCAAAACGAAGATACAGTTATCGGGCACATAGGCGGGAAAATCTATTTCGTAATCGTGTTTAAGGGTAGTTAAGGTCTTGGTGTAGTCCTCCTTAAGGGCCACGCCGTCAACATAAACTATTCCCTTTTCATAATCAATATCCACCGACTGGCCTGCAACGGCGATAACACGCTTGATGATAGGCTCGGCAAACTCATCCGAGTCAAGTGAGTTGTCGGTGTTACGGGATATAACGACTATATCACCGTGCTTGGGGGTGTAAGCTGTATTAGAGATTATTACCTTTTCATTTTCGTGCAGAGTGTCAAGCATGGAATCGCCGCTTATGGTAACTACGCGAAACAAAAAAGTAAAAATGAGCACGACTGCTATAACCGAGGTAACGATAACGTCCACCCAGTCGAACAGCGCGCCCTTAGGCGTGTTTTTTTGACTTTTTTCTTCTTTTATGCCGGCTTTATCGTGAGCATAATAGTAATCCATCTTATCACCCTTAAAGCAAAAAAAGGGGACTTGATAAGTCCCCTTCTCTCATTAACCAATCTGCTCTTTAACCTTGGCAGCCTTACCAACGCGGTCACGCAGATAATAAAGCTTTGCTCTGCGGACACGGCCGTTTCTTACCAGCTCTACCTTGGCAACATTTGGAGAATGTACCGGGAACACACGTTCCACGCCTACACCGTAGGATACACGGCGAACCGTGAATGTTTCGGCAATACCGCTGCCGTTCTTGGCAATAACGGTGCCCTCAAATACCTGAATTCTCTCGCGCTCGCCTTCACGGATCTTAACGTGTACGCGAACGGTCGAACCGATGGCTACAACCGGTGCATCTTCACGAAGCTGTCCGGCTACAAGCTGCTTAATAGCGTCCATTTAGTTTTCCTCCTTAAATATCCAGACGTTCATGGACGCACAGCGCCAGAGGACCGCCCGCTTCAATGTCGAATTTCGGCATTCAAGCCGCCCGTAAGGACCGAGCGAAATCAAATGCTTAGGTATTGTATCACAACACTTATAAAAAATCAAGAGTTATTTTTTATTTATTTAAAATATGTTGCATTTTACCCTGTGCTATAATATAATAAACTTTAAAAGTAAGCCTTACATATTATATATAAAGGAGTGTGCTGTATGGATAAAATACTCAAGCTTTTGGAAAAGGACGCGCGTCTTACACCCGAACAGCTCGCTGTTATGACACAGCGTGACGAGGGCGATATAAAACAGGCGGTTAAGGAGTATGAAGAGAACGGAACCATACTCGGCTACCAGGCACTCATTGACTGGGACAAGACCGACCGCGAGTATGTCAGCGCTATAATAGAGCTTAAGATAACTCCCCAGCGCGACCGCGGATTTGACAAGGTTGCAGAAAAGATATATTCCTACCCCGAGGTTAAAAGCCTTTATTTAATGTCGGGTGCTTATGACCTGCACCTTATTATCGAAGGCCGCACCATGCGTGAGGTAGCGCAGTTTGTCGCCGCCAAGCTCGCACCCCTGGAATCGGTTCTTTCAACCTCGACTCACTTCGTGCTTAAGAAATACAAGGACGAGGGTGTTATCTACGGTCCCGACAATATTGATGAGCGAGGCAGCTGCATGATATGATGGACTACACAAAAATACTCTCAAAAAGGGCTGTTTCACTGCAACCCTCGGGCATACGCAAGTTTTTTGACCTTACCGAGAAAATGCAGGACGTCACGGCGCTGACGGTCGGTCAGCCCGACTTCCAGACCCCCTGGCACATACGTGAAGCAGCAATTGAAAGCCTTGAAAAGGGTCGCACATATTATACCTCCAACGCAGGTCTTACCCCCCTGCGCGAAAACATTTGTGAATATATGGAGCGCCGTTTCGGGCTTAAATATGACCCCGTGCACGAAACCCTCGTTACCGTGGGCGGAAGCGAGGCTATCGACCTTGCAGTGCGCGCCACCGTGCAGGAGGGTGACGAAGTAATAATACCCGAACCTTGCTTTGTATGCTATGCGCCGACAGTAACCCTCGCCGGCGGAACTCCCGTAAGCCTGCCGCTGAGAAACGAGGATAGTTTTAAGCTGACGGCGGAGCTGCTTGAAAAAGCAATAACCCCGCGTACTAAAATGCTCGTTCTCGCATTTCCGAATAATCCCACCGGCGCTATTATGACGCGCGAAGATCTTGAGCCTATCGCAAAGCTGCTTCGCGGGACCGACATACTCGTGCTTTCGGACGAGATATATGCCGAGCTTACTTACGGCAAAAAACACTGCTCTATAGCTGAGCTTGACGGTATGCGCGAGCGTACTATAATCGCAAGCGGACTTTCCAAGGCTTATGCTATGACGGGTTGGCGAATGGGCTACACCCTCGCCCCTGCCGAGATAACCGAGCAAATGTACAAGATACACCAGTTCGCCATTATGTGCGCACCGACCACAAGCCAGTTTGCCGCTATCGAAGCGCTTAAAAACGGCGACGAGGATATCGAATATATGCGCGACGAATACAACCGGCGCAGAAAGCTTATGCTACAAGGCTTTGAGTCTATCGGGCTTGAATGTTTCGAGCCGGAGGGCGCATTCTACGCTTTCCCAAATATAGGCAAATTCGGTATGCCGAGCGAAGAGTTCTGCGGCCGCCTTTTAGAGGAACAGCACGTCGCCATCGTGCCCGGTACTGCGTTCGGTGCATCGGGCGAAGGCTTTGCCCGCATCTCTTACGCCTATTCTGTCAGCCATATCTCTACGGCGATAGAAAAAATGGGGAAGTTTATTAAAAGTCTTTAATACATATTATATATAAAGCCATTCCTTGCATCAGTTGCGCGGGGGATGGCTTTTTCTTTTACATCACCAGGCCTTAACACTTTATTAAAAGCGTTACACGATTAAATGTATAACATATACAATATATAACTGTTCAAACAGTCATAATGCACATTTTGTTAAAAATAAATACAAATTTATTACTTTGGGCATTGAAATTTGATTACCTTGGTGATAAAATAACTATGGTGTATTATCCCCAAATAAAAAAAAGGAGAGAAATTATGAAAAAAGTACTTAGCATTCTTTTGTCAGTACTGTTGCTTATGGGCACCTGCACCGTACTGACATCCGTTATTGCTTCGGCTGCTACTGCAAAAGCTGAAGCCGGCGGCTTTGCCACCGTTGACGGAAACACCTTTGTTGCCACACCTTATTATGGCAACTCATTCGCTGGCTGGTATAATGCCGGCCGATCAACTCGTTTCATCTGACTCAACCTATGTTTCGAATGAAGCCGAGCTTACCGCAAAGTTCAATGTTTACAACCTGTTCCCGGATGGCGACTTTGAATCCGGAACAACCGCTGTAAAGGACATTGTTGACGGTCTTTCTCTTCATACTCCCGCTAAGGTGAGAACAATTGAAACCGTTAACGTTCCCACCGGCAGCAATCCGATCAAGCACGGTCAGAAAATGCTGCATGTTGGTATGCCCGCAGATTCACCCAACACGGCTTCTCAGCGTACATTCTCTTTACCGGTAGTTATTAAGCCCGCAACTACCTATGTATTTTCTTATTCTTATTATCAAGATGATACAAAATTCTGGGCATACAACAACCTGCTTAAAACAGCAGGCGGTTGGTCTGATGCCGGACTCATTACCGAGGGTTACTCCTACCACTTTAAAGAGGGTACAGTACCGACTGCTACCTCAAAGGGTTGGAACTACAGGGCTCCCATCACTAACGGAAACCTCGCTTTGTCTTTCAACCTGGCCGAGATGACAGTTAATGCTTGGCACGAGGTATATGCGATATTCACCACTCCTGCTTCTACCGATGCTATATTCAACGGCGGCGATTCTGCTACATTATATATGTCTTTCGGTTCCAGCGGTGATACCGATATATATCTTGACAACCTTTGCTTAGCAGAGGCTACTACCACCGCTCCCGTTGCAACTGCAAAAGCAACTGCAGAAGCAGGCGGTATGGTAGAGCTTAAAGGCGGTCTTGCAAATAACATCGTTGCCTACAAGACCACAGGCACCGACGGCAATGTTGCCCCGATCGTTGCAACCCCCTATTATGCAAATGTTGCTGTAGATCCGTATGCTGCTGTTGCAAAGTCATACTATGGCAACAGCTTCAAGGGCTGGTACAACGGCGATGCCCTTGTTTCCACCGATGCAACCGCTACACTTAAGGCAGGCGACAATCTGACCGCTAAGTTTAACAACATCAACCAGATCGCTGACGGTAACTTTGAAGCCGGTATGGGTCTTTCTTCCTGGCAGTCAAACACCGCTGCAAACCGTACCGGTTATTACACCGGAACTACCGGTCTGACCGGCAACGGTATGAGAGCAACCGTAGGCGGCAACTGCTTGATGTCTACCCACCTTCCCGTAACCGTTAAGAAGAACACAGATTATATCTGGCAGTTCAACTTTAAGATCAACGATTGGCAGCATGACCCGACTTCTCAGTATATTTCCGTTATCGCTCCGATGATCTCCGAAACCGGCGCTTGGGGCAGCTGGCCTAAGGTTGAAAGCTGGAAGGTTACTATGCGCTCCCTGACCGACGGCGCTGTATTCAGCCTCACAGGCTCTGAGGAAGCGATGGACGAGCAGATCGAGTTTGAGGATCTTCTCAACGTATTCGATCTTAATGAATGGCTTGATTTCACACTTGAATTCAACACCGGCGACTATATGACCGCAGACGAAATGACCTATCATATGGCTATGGGCTTTAACAATGCAAACGGCACCGTTGTTGACTTTGATAACCTCTCTTTCTATGAAGCAAACACAGTAAACTGTGTAAACTTTATAAGCAAAGAAAACGTTCGCGCTGTCCCCGCACAGCTCGGCAACGCTGTTACCGGCAACAGCTACAGCTTCACCCTTGAAAAGGATGCTAACGTTGCTGTTACATCGGTTAAGTACAACAACGCAGATGTTACACCTGTAAACGACGTATACACCTTAACTCTCACCGATTCGAGAGACGTTACCATTGCTCTTGCTAACGATGCGGATTACCCCGTAGCCGGCAAGGATTTCGACGGCTTCGACCTCACCACCTACAACAACGCAGCATTTACTGCTCCTGTTTGGGAAGGTGACACCGTTTACCACGAGGCTGTTTATGCTTACAACGGCAGAACAGAAGTATCTCTGCTCTACCCCATTGACAAGATCGTTTCGGTTCGTTCTTACGATCTTTCAACCTACTATGTAAAGGGCGTTGACTTCGACGTTGTTGACGGCAAGCTTACAATTCCTGCCGGCTCCAGACTGCTCGCAAGTTCCTACAGCGCTTCTTTGCCCACCACAGACGTTGAAACAAACAATTTCGCCTCTGATGACGAAGACAAGTTTGTTTCTCAGTACAGCAGAACTAACACCTACAACGCCACCTTCGTTGTTACCTACACCCATACTGAAACTTGGGATGACAAGGATGTTGAGGGTTACACCGCTGTAGAGCAGAAGTCTGTTGAAGATGAGCTTGACGTATTCACCAAGCTTCGCAACGGTGACGATGTTCACATTGTATTCTACGGTGATTCTATGACCTCCGGTTGGAGTTCAAGTGCAGGCAAGGCAGACGTTTATACCGATGCTAACGACGGCACTACAACATCCTCCGGCTATTACGGTGCTCCCTACACTCCCAACTGGATGACAATGTTCGTTGAAGGACTCAAGGCTGAGTATCCGGACGCTACCATCACCTGGGAGAACCTCTCTCTCGGCGGCAAGACTGCTGCTTGGGGTGCTGATAACTTCGCCGCTAGATATGCACTTCTCAATAATGATGATGTTGACCTCTTCCTCATTGGATTTGGTATCAACGACTGCAACGCCGGCGTAGCTGCTGCTGACTTCAAGTCAAGCACAAACGGTATAATCAATTCTATCAAAGCTAAGAATTCGGATGTTTCCGTTCTTCTTTACGGTGCAAACAGCACCAACCTTTACGGTAAGGGCTATGACAAGGATACCCTCCTTGCCTATGAAGATGCTCTTGCTGAGCTCGCAACCGATATCGATAACGTTGCTGCTACCAAGCTGACCTCCATCTATATGGACATCAACGCCAGCAAGGAAGCTTGCGACTATCTCGAGAACAACTTCAACCATGCTAACGACTTCGGTAGCCGTATCTACGCTCAGGTAATGCTTTCTGCTATGAGCAAGAAGTACACCTCGACCGCTGCTACACCTGCTGCTCCGACAGTTGAGTCAAAGACCGACGCCAGCGTAACACTTGTTGCTACCAACGGTTATGAATACAGCATGGACGGCCAGAACTGGCAGACCTCTAACGTATTTACAGGCCTCACCGGAAACACTGAGTACAGCTTCTATCAGCGTGTTGCTCGCACCGAAGACACCTTCGAGAGTGCCGCAAGTGCTGCAACAAAGGAAACTACTGAGTACACTGTTACCACTGCTCCGGCAGCTCCTGTTGTTCAGTCCAAGAATGACACCACCGTTATTCTCGTAGCTGAACTCGGCTGTGAATACAGCATGGACGGTCAGAATTGGCAGACCTCTAACGTATTTACAGGTCTTGAGGCTAACACAGAGTACACCTTCTATCAGCGCTTAGCCGCTACTAACACTGCACTTGCAAGTCCTGCAAGCCAGGGTACCAAGGAAACTACCGACCTCCCGACTCCGGATGCTCCGGCTACCGCTCCTGAGGTTGAGTCCAAGACTGAGACTACAGTTACCCTTAAGAAGGTTGACGGTTATGAGTACAGCCTCGACGGTCAGAACTGGCAGGCATCTAATGTCTTCACCGGTCTTACCGCAGGTTCTACCTACACCTTCTATCAGCGCTTAGCTGCTACCAACGATGCAAACGCAAGTGCTTCCAGCGCAGGTACAACAGCTTCTACACCCGCTGCTGCTCCCGCACCGGGCACAGGCACAGGCGCAGGTACAGGTACAGAAACCTCTACCGGAACCGGTACTACTACCGGCACAGGCACTACTACCGGAACTACCTCTTCTACAACAACCGTTCCGCAGACCGGCGATACTAATACAGTATTTGTATTCGCTATCGTATTTGTAATGGCATTAGCCGGTGTTGCTGTTTCCGTCTTCGCAATGAAGAAATCCAAAGCAAGATAAACAGCACTAAATAATTAAATGACCCCTGTGGCATTTGCCACAGGGGTTTTTTATATGGTATCTAATCTAGCCAGGGCACATTTAGCCGCCTTTTTGCCCGATAATACCGCACCCTCCATCGTCGCAAAGGATGATGTAAGGGTATAATCTCCTGCAAGCAGCAGTCCTTTAATACCAACATCCTGACGCGGGCGCAACCTCTGACTGCCGCAACCGAGCGAATAAAACTCGTCCTCCTCGGCAACCTTGCGAGCTCTGAGCACTCTGCCCTGCAAATGTACACCGAGTGACTCCATCTGTGATACCACCGCATTCAACACTTCTTCCTCGCTTTTGGCGGTATACTCCTTTGGATTGCCGAGTATGACCGACAGCCTGCCTGCTTTACCGCGAAAGGTCGAGCGTGACTGCTCTGCAAAGCTGACCATATCTGTCCCCGGGCCAAAGGTAGTTACATCCTTTTTGAGTGCGGGAGAATCCAATTCAAGCTGCAACGTACATGCCGACATATGCGGTAGATTATAAAAGCTTTTCAGTTCAGGTCTGTCTTTCATCGGCAGAAGTATCTGCTTCGCGGCATCAAGTGCCGTTGCTACTACCACCTGATGTGCCGTGATCTCACTGCCGTCATCAAGCACCACTCCGGTCACAATGCCCTTGTCTGCAACAACCTGTTGCACCGCCGAACCCAAACGCACTTCTCCGCCGAGAGAACATATTTTTTTAACTATGGGATTACACATGACCTCGGTCATTCCCCCAAGATAAGCTCCTATTCGCATTTTATAAAACTTGGGTATCGCAGGTGCAAACAGTCCGAAAAAGGCATATGCGGAATAATTTTCGGGCGGAAGAAAAAATATTCCGCTGCATAGCGGCTCCAAAATAAGGCGCTTGCTCTTCTCACTCACGTGACAGCGGTTTGCATACTCGGCGACCGAGATACCATCCAGTTTTTTTGAAAACACATATGACGTAAACCCTCTTATAAAAAACGGCAACAGCGAAAACTTATCACCAACAGTAAGAATGTCCCCATTACCGAAAAGTCCGCGGAGTGTCTTTATCGGACCGAAAAACGGTGCAATACCTAAAACCAGTTTTTTATTTTCACCCTTTATAAGTATATCGGTTTTTTCTTCCCAGGTTATAATATCATTGATATTGACACCGCATTTCTTAAGCAACCCAGGTAATGCGGAATAGTAGCCTATATACCGGTGCAGACCCGATTCAACTTCCATTCCCCGCTCGACAAAGGATGAAGTTCTGCCGCCTGCAAAAGTGTGACGTTCAAGCAACAACACCTTTTTTCCTTTTGCTGCGAGTTCATAGGTGCAGGAAATACCCGCCAATCCTGCGCCTATTACAACAACGTCGTATTTCTCATTGTTTGTTATCATTTTGTGTGTTCAAACAGCGCCGCATATTGCGGGTTGGGTTTCTCAACCGCTACCGGATGAAATAAACATTTTTCGTGCTTGAACATAATAACAACCTCACTTTCATTAGTTATTATTGCCGTATCTGTTCAACACATTCAAAAAGGCACACGATAAAACAATCGTGTGCCTTTTATATAATTTATTAAATCGATAAAATAAAAAAAAGAAACACCATAGGTGTTTCTTTTTAATGGTGGAGCTTAGGGGACTCGAACCCCTGACCCCAACACTGCCAGTGTTGTGCGCTACCAGCTGCGCTAAAACCCCACAAACTGCAAAAATGATTTTACCACAGCGCACAAAAAAAATCAAGTATTTTTTAAAATAAAGAATAATTTCCTTGTTTTGGAGCAATTTATACTTGACATCTGCGAAAAAAGTTATATAATAATCATTGTTGACCAACATTGAGGAATAGTGTAACGGTAGCACGACAGACTCTGACTCTGTTTGTTGGGGTTCGAATCCCTATTCCTCAGCCACTTAAAGACCCGATGCTTTGCATCGGGTCTTTTTCAGTTGTATTCGTCTAACAACGAGTGATATTACTCTTCGGGCAGTTGAAAGGCGGTATACATGACCGTTTTCAAATAAAATAGTGCAAACATATGTTAAAATAATATATGTTAAACTCTTGTGAAAAAATAATATTAGTGATATAATTATTTTCAACAAGAAGGTGATAGTATGGATACAAATATTTTCGGTGCGGCTCTTGCATTTTGTATAGGACTAATTATTGCCGCCATGAATTATGCGCTTTCTAAGTATGTGCTTAAAAATCAGCCTGCAAGGTATGCTTTGACCCAGATCGTAAGACAACTGATACAAATCGCTTTTTTGGTAGTGCTGTTTGTATTCGGTGAGTATACACCGTGGGATAGAGTTTGGTTACTTATCGGCGGAGGATTGGGTATAACCTTGCCCATGATCTGGTTTACCTATCGCCTTGTAACATTAAATGACTCACTTAAAAGGAAGGAGGATTCCTCTGATGGGTGAAGGCTCTAAGGTGATTTTTCATCTTTTCGGAATACTGGATGTGACCGGCGAGGTCGTTA
The DNA here is from genome assembly GCA_045596705.1 of Acutalibacteraceae bacterium. Taxonomy (GTDB): domain Bacteria; phylum Bacillota; class Clostridia; order Oscillospirales; family Acutalibacteraceae; genus SIG589. Next base: position 59,419 of record JAZOCW010000016.1, on the reverse strand, counting down.
CTATGTGGATAATACTTGCCGTCATAACCGTATTGTCATTAATAGTTAAACACAATCTTAAAGAACGCCCTGGTAAATTTCAAAATATGATAGAAACCGGAGTTGAATACCTCGACAATTTTTTTGAGGGTCTTTTAGGCAAAAGCAAATCACGCCAATATTTTACGTTTCTTGCTTCGCTTTTCATTTTTATTATCTTTGCCAACTACTCCGGCCTTTTTCCGGGAGTTGGCCTTACGGATTACGTGAAAGCCCCCACCGCTTCTCTTTCCGTGACGGCAGGTCTGGGCGTTGTAACGTTTATATTCCTGCAGTTCGCAGGGCTCAGGTGCGGCGTAAAGCATTACTTTAAACGTTTTGTAAGTCCTATGTTTTTTATGCTTCCGCTGCTGTTGCTTGATGAATTTATCAAACCTGCCTCGCTGGCGTTGCGTCTTTTCGGCAACGTGTTCGGTGAAGAGATGGTCACAGAGGAATTGTACCACATCTTCCCTATCGGTATTCCGGTGGTAATGATGGTGCTCTCTATTCTTTTCTGCGCACTTCAGGCTCTCGTATTTACAATGCTCACATCAATTTACCTCGATGAGGTAACCGAAATAGAATAATATATTAAAGGAGTAATAATTATGACATCAGCAATTATCGCTATCGCAGCTGCAGCTGCCATCGCAATCAGTACACTCGGCCCCGCTATCGCTCAGGGTATGACTGCTAAAAGTGCAATGGAAAGCATTGCACGCCAACCCGATGCAGCCAAGGACATTCGTTCTACCCTTATAATTTCTCTTGCACTTATGGAGGCTCTCACCATTTACGGACTTCTTATCGCTTTCATGCTGGTTGCAAAGGTATAAGTAAACTATGACTATACAGTTATCTGTTTCGGTATGGACGGTTATTTGCTTTGTCCTACTGATGCTCATACTTCATAATCTGCTGTTTAAGCCTGTATTGCGTGTTATGGACGAACGGCATGAGCGTATTAAAAAAGCAGCTGAAAAGAAGGCAGAACACGAAAAGACTATGCGCGAATACGAGTCTGTTTTAACCGAAAAAAGAATCGCCCTTCACGACGAGCAAAAGAGGATAATAAAGGACGAACTTGAGCTGATCAGGGCAAAAAGCAAAGAAGAAATTGAAACGGCAAAAGACGAAAGGCTCCGCGAGGTGGATGACTACCGTCTTAAGGCCGAAGCTGACCATAACGAAATTCTTAATGTGTTGAGCGTGCATACTACCGAGCTAGCCAACGCTTTTGCTGACAGTTTAATAAAGGAATAAGAATATGGAATTTCAATATGTAATTATTAACTTTTTGATCCTTGCAGGTCTTATTGTCTTATTCTGCCGCAAAATGATCGTTCGCATCTTTCGCACCCGCCGTGAAAAGATCTTACGTGAGTTGGACGAAGCGCAGCAGATAGAAAACAGTGCACCCCCGACAATACCTGAACTTGTTTTTGAAGATGATGCAATGCCTGAAGGTGATAAAATTATTCAAGAAAAGGCATTAGCCGAGGCAAGACTCGCCCAGATAAGGACCTTCGGCAAGCGTGAGTGTAACGAGATACACCGCATTATGATAGAAAAAACCAAAAAACAGTTTTTTCAGATAATGAAAACCAAGGTCATCGAGGTTTTTTCAAAAGAGCCTTATCTCGGCAAGATGCGGCAAAAGGAAGCTGCGATCGTCGAAGATATTCTCGGCATGATAAAGCTCACTCCCGGTGATATGGCTTATCTAAAGCATCACGATGTGCTCTATGTGACCATCACATCCGCCCATCCGCTGGAGCCTGCGCTTATAAAAAAGGTGGATGACGCCACTACCGAGTTGCTAAAAACGGTAAACGGCAAGACCTCGCTTTGGGTGCTTGAGGACCGCGAGCTTATCGGCGGACTTCGCCTTCGTATCGGCGATACCGTCTATGACGGCACCGTAGCCGAAGAGTTATATCATTTTGAAAAAGGTATAAACAGAAAACCTATCACCACCGACGAGGCCGCCAAGGAGGTCTTGTCAGAATTCAAAGAAAAGGCTGAAAACTTCAAGCCGAAGATACACGTCTATCAGCTTGGCAGAGTTATGCAGGTTTCTGACGGTATTTGCTGGATGGACGGCCTTGCGGATATTATGTACGGCGAGGTAGTAGAGTTCGACTGCGGAGAACGCGGTATGATACTTGATATTCAGCCGGACCGTATAGGCTGTGTTATATTCGGCGAATATGAAAATATTGAAAGCGGCAGCCGTGTGCGCCGAGTGGGAAGAATAGCATCTGTTCCGGTAGGTGAGACACTGCTTGGACGCGTTGTAGATGCTGTCGGTAATCCTATTGATGGCGAAGGACACCTGTACTTCAAAGAAAAACGCCCTATAGAATACCACTCTCCCGGCATACTTGACCGCGCCCCTGTAAATGCTCCGCTACACACCGGCATTAAGGCTATTGATGCTTTGGTGCCGATCGGAAAGGGTCAGCGCGAATTAATAATTGGCGATCGACAAACCGGAAAATCTGCCATTGCTGTTGATGCTATAATCAACCAAAAAGGCAAGGGCACGATTTGTATATATGTTGCCATCGGCCAGAAAGAAACTACTATTGCCGAGATAAAAGAAAAGCTACAGCAATACGGTGCTATGGAGTATACTACCATCGTAGCAGCAAATGCTTCCGAGTCTGCTGCTACACAATATATAGCGCCCTTCGCCGGCACCGCGATGGCAGAATACTTTATGTATTCGGGCAAAGATGTACTCATCGTTTATGACGATCTTTCAAAGCATGCCGTTGCCTACCGCGAATTATCTCTTCTGCTTCACCGCCCCTCCGGTCGTGAAGCATACCCCGGCGATATTTTCTATCTCCATTCAAGACTGCTTGAACGTTCGGCACATCTGTCGGATGAGTTTGGTGGCGGCTCTATTACCGCCCTACCCATAATCGAAACCCTTGCGGGTGATATATCTGCATATATTCCCACAAACGTTATTTCAATAACCGACGGACAGATATTCCTCGAAAGCGAGCTGTTCCACGAAGGTCAGCGACCCGCTATTAATGTCGGCCTTTCGGTCTCCCGTGTGGGAGGTGCGGCACAAACCAAACTGATGAAGCAAATGACCGCAAGTCTGCGCACAAAGCTTGCTCAATATCGCGAGCTGGCGGATTTCACACAGCTTGGAACCGACATTGACGAAGATACTAAGCGTGCTCTTGATTCGGGCGCTCGCCTAATGGAAGCACTCAAGCAAAGCCGCTACCAACCTCTCGAGGATTGGAAACAAGCGTTACTGCTTTTTGCCGTTTCAGAAGGGTACACCGACGATATCTCGCCGGACGAAATGCTTGAGTTTGAAAAAGAACTTTTCCTATTTTTCGAAGCTAATCATATGCCTGTTGTAGAATCACTGAAAACAGGAATTAAAGCTGACGAGGCACTGCTTGAAGACATACGTTCGGCCATTAGTGAATATAAAAAGAGGTCGTAACTATGCCGACAATACAAAGTTTAAAAAAGCAGTTGCGCGGTATCCGTTCTACCCAAAAGCTCACTAAAGCGATGAAAACTATTTCAACCGTTAAGTTTTCAAAACTCAACAGCGTTTATAATGTGTATTCAGAATATGGCAAACAGTGCAAAAAAATGTTTGAACAGTACAGCAGCGGATTTTTAAACTCCATTCGCGAAAGCAACACCTCTGCGCCTGCTGCCGTTATAGTGATCACCTCAAACAAAGGCCTTTGCGGAAATTTCAATGCCGAATTATTAAATTTTGCACGCGAGCAGCTCCAAAGTCTCGGTTCGGTCTTACTGGTTGCCTGCGGTAAAAAAGCGATCGGTCATTTCAAAACAAAAAAAATACCGATCGAAAAAGAATATGTTTTTGAGGATATACCGTCATACGATGAAAGCAACTACCTGCTTGAGGAAATTATCGAATGGCGAAGAAACGGTAAGATCTCAAGTGTTTATGTCATCTACCCTAAATACGCCGGTATGATGAAGCAAACCCCGACGATATGCGAGTTGTTTTCGTCAGCAGAGGCCTCGAAGAGCGAGTCTGTACTATTCGTACCCGACCGTAATACTATAACTCAAAAAACCGCTAAAACAGTATTCCGTGCAATGTTTTATCAGATAATTCTGGAATCTGCTATCGGTGCACAGGCCGCGACACTTATGACTATGCGCTCGGCATATGACACCGCTACAGAGTATTGTGATCAGCTCGAAAAACAGATAAACCGTATGCGGCAAAGCGCGGTTACTGCCGACGTACTCGAAACATCCGCTGAATAAGTAATTTTTAAAACTGGAGGAAAAAGTATGGCAAAAGGCTCTGTGGGAATGGTTCTTAGAATCACAGGCCCTGTTGTTGATATTTTATTTGATTCGTGCGACCTGCCTGATATTTTTCATGCTGTAAAAATAGAGCATAACGGTGAAAAATTCATACTTGAGGTTTCACAGCACTTAGGTAACGGTGAAGTGCGTTGCATTTCCATGCATCCAACCGACGGTATGTCACGCGGAATGACAGCGGTCGATACCGGTGAACCCATAACTATCAGTGTCGGTGAAGAAACACTTGGCCGAATGGTTAACGTGCTCGGCGAGCCTATTGATAAAAAAGAGCCTATAAAATCGAACCTAAAATGGCCTATCCATCATCCAGCACCTAAGTTTTCCGATATTGTTGCTGCTGAAGAGATACTTGAAACCGGCATAAAAGTCATTGACCTTATGACACCTTATGTACGCGGCGGTAAGATCGGCCTGTTCGGCGGTGCCGGAGTAGGCAAGACTGTGCTTATAATGGAGCTTATACGCAACATAGCCTTTGAGCACGACGGTTATTCTGTATTTGCCGGCGTCGGAGAGCGTTCCAGAGAAGGTAACGATCTATATAATGAAATGATGCAATCGGGTGTTCTTGATAAGACCGCGCTTGTGTTCGGGCAGATGAACGAAACGGCAGGTGCCCGCCTGCGCGTTCCCCTTGTAGGCCTTACTATGGCGGAGTATTTCCGTGAAAATTCACACAAGGATGCGCTTTTATTCATTGACAATATCTTCCGCTTTACGCAAGCGGGTTCTGAGGTTTCGGCACTTCTCGGCAGAATGCCTTCTGCTGTAGGATATCAGCCTACGCTTGCCAGCGAAATGGGTAAGCTCCAGGAACGTATCGTTTCAACAGGTAACGGTTCTATCACATCGGTTCAGGCAGTCTATGTTCCTGCTGATGACCTGACTGACCCTGCACCTGCCACCACCTTCTCACATCTTGATGCGACTACCGTGCTTTCAAGAAAGATAGTAGAACTCGGTATATACCCTGCTGTAGATCCGCTTGAATCCTCTTCCCGTATGCTGACCCCCGATATCGTAGGTGACCGTCATTACCGCGCCTCAAAGGAGGTTCAGCGTATTCTTCAAAAATATAACGAGCTTCAGGATATTATTGCCATACTCGGTATGGAGGAGCTTTCAGCGGAGGATAAAATAACGGTTAAGCGCGCACGAAGAATACAACGCTTTTTAAGTCAACCCTTCCATGTTGCCGAAAGCTTTACGGGTCATAAAGGCGCCTATGTGCCGATAGATAAGACCATTTCAGGTATCGAGGATATCCTCGGCGGCAGCTGTGATGATATCGCAGAGCAACATTTCCTTATGTGCGGCTCTATAGATGACGTATACGCCAAAGCAAAACAGTGAGGAGCCGTGGTATGAGTGAGCTTATACTTAAAATAATAACCCCAAAAAGTAGTTTCGGCCCTTTTCCGTGCGACTCTATTCATCTGAGTGTTGCCGATAATGTCGATAATAAAGGCGGAGGAAGCTATGGAATAAGGAAAGGGCACACAAACGCCCTTCTCGCGCTGGAAAAAGGATGCATTAAAGCCTTTAGCTCAAAGGGAAATATCCTTACCGGTAATTGCGGCGACGGATTTGCCACGGTTGACGAAAACACCGTAACGGTAGTTGTTGAGTATTACAATGATAATAATTAAAAAAGCCGCAGATTATATAGATCTGCGGCTTTTATAATTAATTTACTCTACTTTATAATACATTCCCCAATATTTTCAAGCACATATGTAGGCTTTGCGGGGCTGGTCTTTAGGTCTTCAAGCGTTCCCTCGCCCGACAGCACAAAGGCTGTGTCTATTCCGGCGTTGCAACCGCTTGCAATATCGGTGTAAAGTCTGTCACCTACAAATATTGCGTCCTCTTTTTCAAGTCCGCGCTCTTTGAGAGCCAGTTCAATCATAGTCGGCTGCGGCTTGCCTATAACCACGGGGCGACGGCCGGTAGCCATATAAAGCATTTCAGTCACGGCTCCGCAATCTGGTACAGAACCGTATTCGGTCGGGCAGACAAAGTCGGGGTGGGTAGCGATATAATCAACACCTGTAGGCAACAGTTTGCACGCATCCTCCAACTTTTTAAAGCTAAGCTCGGTGTCAAATCCCATTACGAGCGCGTCTATACCCTCTTCCAACCGGTCTACTATATTTATACCGCCGGCACGAAGCTCCTCTTTAAACGATTCGGTTCCCAGCGCATAAAGCTTTTTGCCGTCATAGTTTTCCTTTAGGTACAGTACGGTAGCATATGTAGAGGTGAGAAAATTACGCTCGGTTACCTCGGTTATGCCCAGTCCGCGCAAACGCTCAACATATTTATCGGTGCTTTTTGAGGAGTTGTTAGTCAAAAACATATACTCAGCACCTATATCGTTTACGAAAGACAAAAACGGCAGGGTCTGCGGAAAGAGATTATTTCCGAGATAAATGGTGCCGTCCATATCCAACAAATAAAGCTTATACTTCTTCATTTTATAGCCTCTTCCTATTTTATGTATTCTACACTATAGTATAGAATACATATCAAATTTTGTCAATAAAACGAAAAATTTTCGTAAAGTGCTTGACATTGTTGCTGTCTTAAAATATGATATTATCAGGAGATGATAGTATGACCGTAACCCAGTTGGCAAAGCTTACAGGCTACTCGGTTTCGACCGTTTCAAAAGCGCTGTCGGACAGTGAGGAGATCAGCGCCGAAACTAAAGCTAAAATACTAAAAGCCGCACGCGAAACCGGATACTATAATAAGGCTATTCGCCGCCGCAAGCGCATAGGCGCACCGCGCATCGTAGGTATAGCGACCGACAGCTTAGGTAACATTCGTCTGCTTGACAGGCTTTGCCGCGAGCTTGAGAGCCGAGGCATAAAAGCGGTCATCTGCACGGGCGAAGATGCAGCGCAGGTGCTGGGAGATCATCTTGGAGTCGATAACGTGATATTTTTTGACAGCCGACCGCAGGAATGCGCTGTGCCGTCAATATTGTTTGACGGTGATGTATATGCCACCGCCGATATGGTAGAAAGAGGTCTACCCGAAGGTCTTGAATACGCCAAAAACGAGCCACAGAAAAAAGAGGATATTTGGTTGTTTTAAAAAATTAAAGCCGTTCGCGTTGCGAACGGTTTTAATTTTATTCTTTTATAAGATTTTTATAAAGTGCGGGATCGGTCCAATCCTCGACTATCATATTAGTGCCGAGATCTTTATGGATGCGGCGCTGTGCGAGCGCGTCCTTCGGCAGACGGCTGATGGTCAGCGCTCCCATTTCAACACCGGCAAAGATCTCACTTCTGCCGTCACCGACAACAAGGATATTCTCCGGCTTTATATCCATCTGCTCCATAAGGCGCTGCATAACCACGTTTTTGGGTATCTTTTCGGTCCAGGTCGAGCCGTAGATATCCTCCATCATTTCGTCCTCGCCGAAGCGGTAACCGAGAGCCATTACCTCCTCGTGCATGCCCATTCCCTTTTCAACAACTGCGCCGGTAACAAAGTAGTTCTTAACGCCGTTATCCTTTAAAAACTGCATCCACTCGAACGAACCCTTTACTCGGAAACGCTCAGGGTCGTTTTTTGCAATTTCAAGGTTCTTGTCACGGCAGTAGCCGTTAAGTACCTTTTCATAGCAGCGGAAAAGGCGCGGAGAGTGCTCATCCAGAAAAGCCTCTATCTCCGGTGCGTCCTGCAGATCGTCAAAGATCTCTTCGCCCTTCCAGATGCGGCGGATCTTCTCACTGTTTACGCTCTTGTCGCAGTCGAACTTGACTGTTCCCTCTTCGATAGCGCGGCGTATTGACCATTCCATCTGGGTCAGTGCCGAAAGACCTGCTGACTCGATACAGAACTTATCTGTCTCAGGCAGAGGACGGCTGCCGGCGGCATCAATAAGACGCTTTACGTTCTCATCACTGTCGTAATCTTCAGGCAGTCCGTTTACTATTACGTCATAAAGCACGATGCTCATAACCGGCGGCCAATCGCGTATAAGCGAGTGAGTACCGTCTATATCATGAAACGCGTGGGTTATCCTGCGCTTGGAAAATTCCTTTTCCACTATGCTCTTGTCAATACTGTCAGCTATTATCATATGTATCCCCCGGTAAAATTTAGTTACAAGAGTATTTTACAACAGGAGCATACAAAATTCAACCGTCTTTTTATCTCAGATCCGAAAGCAGTGCCGACAGAGCCTTACCAACCAGTTCGGCAGAGTATTTCGCTTCGTCCAAAGTATTTGCATCGGTACCGACCTCCAATAACATCGAGCCTGTAGTAAGGTTCTGATTGTATTTGCTTGATTTTAAAAGTAAAGGTCTCGCAAGCCCGGGATACATCGTTTCTAATTTTTGATGAAAACGCATTGCAAGGCGGAGGTTCTGTTTCCAATTTGGAAATCCTGAAACATTTCCCGTTTGACTGCCCATAACCAACATTACCTGAGCGGCGTTTTTACCGTTTATCTCCTTTACCACCTTTGCCTTGTCGTTACCGCCGCCCCCTATGGCATCACGGTGAATATCGAGCACTATTTTAATAGACGGATACTTTTCAAGATATGATTTTATCGTCTTTGCCGCCACGGTATAGCTTCCTGTGTATGAAGGATAATCGTGCAAGGTCTTATCGTGTAGTACCGAAAAGCCTGCTGCCTTGATTTCGGCCGCCACTATCTCACCTACCGCTATCATATTTTTTGTCTCATCGGTAGTTCTCGAATAGTCAGTAGTCGTGTAATAATCGCGTTCCTCAAGCATAAAGGATTCGGTTGCGTGGGTATGAACTATCAAAACCTCAGGCTCTGACGATTTGTTGATCTTAAACGACAGACCCTGTTCCAGTTCGTTTTTTATATCTATTGCCGCATCGGTGTTATTTTTTATGTAGATATTATTATATCCCAGTGAAGCGGCTGTGGGGTCAATGAAACGGGAGATTATCTTTCCGCTGACAGTGTGGTTTTCCGCCGCCGCCACAGCAGATGAGGTGCTTTCGGTCTCACTGCTAACCGTCGGTATCTCACTCTGGGTCTGCTCCTGCACCGAGGGATGTGAGGAGACCTCCTGTTCTGATGATAACTCCTCTGTTTCACCGGATAAAGTATCCTCCGGCAACGGCGAAAAGCTGCCGAATGCTACAGAAACACCGCCGTACAGTACCGTAAGCACCGAAACGGCGGCAATAACAGTTAAAAGTAATACCGCTTTCAGATTCCTCATAATATTTATCACCCTTTAATTTATATGAGGCGGATCCGCATATTAGACGAGTGATAATATAATTTCGCGGTCGATATTCGGCTGTAGTGCAAAATTAAGCGCGTGGGACAGCAGTTCCCCCGCTCGCTTTGTAAGCAGATCTATTTCACGCAGTGTAAGCATTAGCTCGTCTTTCCCCTCTACTGCGGCTACCGTAGGAACACCTAAAGCCAATACCTTTACGCCGAGTGTTTGCTCGCTTATCTCCTTGCGGCTATTTCCGACTCCGGAACCAGGTGCTATACCGCAGTCGTTTATCTGTACCGTCGTTCCAAGCCTTTTTTCATCAGCAGCGGCAAGCGCATCTATTGCTATTACAATATCAGGCTCTATAGCGGAGGTTACTGACTTTATTATCTCAACTGCCTCCATACCCGTCTGTCCCAACACACCGGGAGAAAGCACCGCAACACCTTTAAGCCCCGTAAGCCCGATGCTTTCGGCGAAATCACCCTTTATATGACGGGTGGCAAGCATACCGGCGGCGGTCTTCGGTCCAAGCGCGTCGGCCGTCAGCTCTAAATTTCCAAGCCCTATAACAAGCGCGGTTTCAAACTGCGGCATCATCGCCTTTATTTCATCTGCCAAGATCTGTGCCGCACCGTCGGTCTCGGCAAGACCGCCCGCTATGTTGCCTACATCCAATGTTACGTATCGTCCGATAGGTTTACATAATCTTTTTGACGCCTGCTCGGTATCCACCTCTACACAGGTTATTTTAATATTTCCCTTTGTTTTTTCGCTAACCTTTACGCCCTCACCCGCATGTGCGGCGTGCGATTCTATTGCTAAATCGGTCCTTATAGGCATATAAAACCCTCCTTTTTTTAGTTTTAACAGCCTTTTTACAGTTATTCTTTAATAAGTTTTTAAAAAAAGTGTTGCAATCTTGCTCGATATGTTGTAAAATGTTTTAGCATGAGATTTTAAGAGGAGGTGGGAAAATGCCTAACATCAAATCTGCAAAGAAGCGCGTTATCGTAAGCGAGAACAACGCAAAGCGCAATAAGAGCATGCGTTCCGAGTTGAGAACTTCCATAAAGAAAGCTGACGTGGCTATCGCAAACAACGCTTCCGATAAGGATGCAGCTGTAAAGCTTGCCGTTAAGAAGATAGACGAGGCTACCACTAAGGGTATTCTTCATAAGAACAATGCCGCAAGAAAGAAATCTGCTCTTGTTAAGCGCCTTAATAAAGCAGAGGCCTAATTTTTTCAGGTAGATTTAAGCAGTTCAGGCTTTGCTACGCAAAGCCTGTTTTTTGCTATTCCCCTATATACGGCGGTGTTCAGGCTTCGCCGTTTCGCGTATGCCGTTACATATTGTGCGCATACTATTCCGGCAGTATAAAATCGTTTTTCATTGCGTATTATCCCATATAACTACTATCTACACTAAAGGAGATTATTACAGTGGCTAAAACAATTAAGCTGACCGACGAAGGTCTCAAAAAGCTTCAGCAGGAGCTTGAAAAACTTAAGACCGAGGGCCGTAAAGACATCGCAGAAAAGATAAAGGTTGCCAGAGGTTACGGTGATCTTTCGGAAAACAGCGAATATGACGAGGCAAAAAACGAGCAGGCAAAAATAGAAGCCCGCATCGTAGAGCTTGAGGCTATGCTCAAAAATGTTGAGATAATTTCGGGCGGAGAAAACTCTGACACCGTTCAGCTCGGCTCCAAGGTCAAGGTGCTCGACGTTGAGTTTGACGAGGAGTGCGAGTATCAGATAGTCGGTTCTCCCGAGGCCGATGTTAAGAAGGGTCTTATTTCTGACGAGTCACCGGTGGGCAAAGCACTTATCGGACACAAGGCAGGCGACCGGATAGTTGCCGAAGCTCCGTCAGGCGAGATCGTCTTCAAGATTATTGAAATAATCGGATAATTTCGGGGGCAGCTCAACTGCCCCTTATTTCAAATCAAGGGAAGTGTATGTATGGCTGAAAACAACAATACGGTACAGGATATGAACGAGCTGCTGCGTGTTCGCCGCGAAAAGCTCGCCAACCTTTGCAGCGAGGGTAAAAACCCTTACGAAAAGACAAGCTTTGATTTTAATGCTTACGCCGCTGATATAAAAGAAAACTTTGACAGTTTCGACGGCAAGACCGTCCGCATCGCCGGAAGAATAATGAGCCGTCGCATAATGGGTAAAGCCAGCTTCTGCAACGTACAGGACAGCACCTGCGGCATTCAGCTTTATGTTCGCCGCGAGGATGTCGGCGAGGAAAACTACGCCGCGTTTAAGAAGTATGACATCGGAGATATAGTAGGAATCGAGGGCTTTGTATTTAAGACCCAGACCGGTGAGATCTCGGTCCATACACAGAGTATCGAGTTGCTTTCCAAGTCACTGCTTCCGTTGCCCGAAAAGTTCCACGGACTCAAAGATAACGATCTTCGTTACCGTCAGCGCTATGTTGATCTTATCGTCAACCCCGAAGTGCGCGATGTTTTCTTAAAGCGTTCGCAGATACTGCGCGAAATTCGCTCATATCTCGATTCTAAGGGCTTTTTAGAGGTTGACACACCCATACTCGTTCCGATCGAGATCGGTGCCGCTGCGCGTCCGTTTAAGACACATCATAACACCCTTGATATGGATATGTTCCTGCGTATCGAGACCGAGCTTTACCTAAAGCGTCTTATCGTCGGAGGTATGCACAGGGTCTATGAGGTTGGACGTATCTTCCGCAACGAGGGTATGGACACCAAGCACAACCCCGAGTTCACCACTATCGAGCTTTATCAGGCCTTCACCGATTACCACGGTATGATGGATCTGGTCGAGGAGCTTTATAAGCTCCTTGCCGAGCGCGTCTGCGGCGGTATTGTTATCGAATATCAGGGCAAGCAGATAGATATGGGCAACTGGGAACGCCTCACAATGGTTGAGGCCGTAAAGAAGTATTCCGGCTGTGATTATTACGAATGGGCTGATGACGCCGCCGCACGTGAATGTGCCAAGAAGATGCATGTTGAGGTACCGGCAGACGCTACAAAGGGTACCGTACTTGTTGAGCTGTTTGACGCATTTGTCGAAGAAAAGCTCATTCAGCCGACCTTTATTTATGACTACCCCGTAGAGAACAGTCCGCTTGCAAAGCGCAAGGCCGACGAACCGGCTTTCACCGAGCGTTTTGAATATTTCATAAACGCAACCGAATTCGGCAACGCTTTCTCTGAGCTTAACGATCCTATAGACCAACGCGAACGTTTCGAGCGTCAGGTAGCCGAGCGTAAGGCAGCCGATCCGAACTGCAATGCCGAGGTGGATTATGACTTCGTTACAGCACTTGAATACGGTATGCCCCCCACAGGCGGACTCGGTTTCGGTGTTGACCGTCTCGTAATGCTGTTGACAAACTCAGCCTCTATCCGCGACGTACTGCTCTTCCCCACCATGAAACCTATTGATTAAAAAACAAACACCCTATGGCCAAAGTCATAGGGTGTTTTTGTATAGTGAAAATTGCCGTGTTATTAACATTCTTTAGGATATGGTTCAATTCCCAGTGAATATTTTACCTCCTTCAACAATTCGTCATTTGTTAAATCATAAGGAAAAGGTTCAACATCTTCCATAATGTTCTTCATAAGTTCGTCATATGTTCCACACTCGATAACAATAAACGGTTTATCGGGAAAACATACTTCACCTACTCTATAATATTGCTGGCTATATTCGAAAATGGGTCTTTTTGAAATATGCACTACTGTATTGTTTTTGGCAATTGATGTCGTTTTTTGTTCATAAGGCAAATCAACTTCCACCTTGTTGCCGCCAAGCAACACAATAAATTCCTCTATTTTATCTTTTATCGTCTCGAATGCTTGTCTTGTAACACAAGTATATTCCCACATATCTATTACCTTTCGTGATTATTCAGATTCAATTAACCGAACATATTATACTGTAAACCATTTAAAATATCAACATTCCCACTATATACTTCAACCCAGCCTCTGCATTAGCAAAGGCTGGGTTGTTTTTTGGTATGGCTATAAAAATACCGGCTACGTACAAGTGCGTTTTTAGATTGGCTTGCGGACGCGCAAGAATTACTACCTGTAAACAGATTTAAAAAACGCTTGGCTCCCTCCGGGAGGGAGCTGTCGCCGTAGGCGACTGAGGGAGAGTGCGTAACAAAGAAGTTGATACAGTTCTAAATTAACGCAGGCTCCTTCCACCGCTATCGCGGTCCCCCTCCCTCCCGGAGGGAGGCTTTTTCTTGCTTACATTTTTAGATCGTTATTCGGGTAACATCTCCCCCACGCAACTGTTATGTAGTTTTCGTTATACAATCAAATGACTATGACGCAAAATGCCATAGTCGTTTTTTAATTTATTATTAGATTCTAAAAGTTAAATTGCACCCATTTCTTTCATCGCATTAATATATGTATCTGCCTCTCCATTAGGGTTTGCTTTTTGGGTTGCCTCAATATCATACCAAACACATTCAAGCCCGTGAATTATAATGGGAATTGGTTTTTTGAATTGGTTTATTACAAAACCCTCTTCTTGTAATTTCTTTGCAACATTGGCAGCAATACTAACCAATTCATAATGGCCAACGGGTCCCTTACCAATGTAGTTGTATTCTTTATCATACATATTTTCCGTATCTTCAAAACCTATGTTTTTGATACCTTGTTCCTCATACCACTTATACAAGACTTCTGTACATTCGTTAGGTTCGTCAACGTCAATTATGCTTGTTTCGTCCTGTCTCCAAAAAGCATAGTTCCATCGTTCCTCGTCAAGCGGGCCTGCCCCCTCGCAATCCGCCTCGGTATTATAACTAATAGCCCATGTTGAGACATTGGTGAAATTTTTAAATTCGTATGCCTCATTGGAATAAACGAAGAATGAAATAGCATAAATGCCGTCCTCATCCCAGTTTGACATTTTAGATTTGACTTTGTCGTACAGCATATTTTCAATATCAATCATATTATACCCTCGTAATATGCAGTATTTTTTCTTTATTATATCATTTGTACACGACGGTTTCAATGTTTCATACTTAAAGTGCGATTTTGGACCGCTTTTAGGTTGGCTTGCGGACGCGCAAGAATTACTACCTGTAAACAGATTTAAAAAACACTTGGCTCCCTCCGGGAGGGAGCTGTCGCCGTAGGCGACTGAGGGAGAGTGCGTAACAATAGAGTTTAGACAACTCTAAAGCAGCGCAGGCTCCTTCCACCGCTATCGCGGTCCCCCTCCCTCCCGGAGGGAGGCTTTTACGGCGGTATCTATATACTCGCACACACCACGAAAATTTGTGCTGATCTGACGGTTTGTAAATCGTATGATTTTCAGATCATAGCCTTCAAGAATCTCTGTGCGAAATTCATCCTTTTGTATGCCTTCTGCCGTATAATGCTGTGAACCGTCAATTTCTACGATCAGTTTCGCTTTATGACAATAGAAATCCGCTATAAAATTGTCAATTGCTTTTTGACGTTGAAATCTGATTTCATATTTTGACAAAAAATCATACCATAAACGCTTTTCTTGTTCAGTAGCATTTTTGCGAAGATTTTTTGCAAGAGTAATATTACTTTTATTGTAATCAAGCGACATATTTACTTCTCCGAAATTTTACTACATCCATTATACTACAAAATCTGCAGAGGAACAACACCTCTGCAGATGGTTATTTGGCTTGATATTTTCATGTGTGGCTCCCTCCGGGAGGGAGCTGTCGCCGTAGGCGACTGAGGGAGAGTGCGTAACAAGGAAGTTGATACAGTTCTAAAGCAGCGCAGGCTCCTTCCACCGCTAGCGCGGTCCCCCTCCCTCCCGGAGGGAGGCTTGTTTATACATATTAATCTTCTTCCAATAATTTAGAAGGTGATACTTTAAGAACTTGTGCGATTTTAAATAAGGTCTCCAAAGAAACACCGCGAACCGTACCGGTTCCCTCAACTTGTCCTACAAAGTTTACACTTTTATCAATAAGCTCCGCAAATGTTTCTTGCGTGTAACCAGCCTTTTTGCGATAGTAGGCAATTTTTAAACCTAGAGTAATATATTTATCGGCAAATTCTGTTTTCATGTTTTTGCCCCTTTTCTCTTATACATATATTTTACGGAAAAGCGGGACAATTTATTATAAGACAGAACTGCAGATATATTTACTTTAAGTGAAAGATAATATATAATAAGTAAAATATTATTTACTTTGGAGAAGTGTATATGCAAGAAAACTCTTGTTGCTTTATCGGTCATAGAACTATTAACGAAACCGAAAAATTAAAAACACAACTGCGCGCTATTATTGAAAAACTAATTGCAGACGAGAATATTGATGCTTTTCTTTTTGGGAGCAAGAGCCGCTTTAATGAGCTTTGTCACGAACTTGTGACTGAATATAAAGAAAAATACCCGCACATAAAACGAATTTATGTGCGGGCTGAATATCCGTATATAAGCGAGCATTATAAGAACTACTTACTGGAGAACTATGAGGGCACCTATTATCCGGAAAGGATCAAGGATTCGGGGAAAGCCATATATGTAGAACGCAACTATGAAATGATAAATCATAGCCACATTTGTATTTTCTACTACGATAAAGGCTATTCACCCACCGCGCGCAAGAGCGGCACCAAAATTGCTTATGATTATGCTATTAAACAAGGAAAGCAGATTATATTACTGCCTATGGATGAATAGATTTATCATTTTATTATCTTCTTTTTCTTTTATTGTTTGAACGCTTTTTGGATGCGGGTACGGGTCGGTCGGGCGCGACAAGACAATTTTTGCCTGTACCTATAAGGTCATTACGGCCCGCCTTGCGAAGTGCCGAAAGCACAAGCTTACGGTTTTCGGGACGGAAATACTGCAAAAGTGCGCGCTGCTCATTTTTTTCTTCCGGGGTTCGCGGCACATAGACCGACTCCATAGTATATGGGTCAAGGCCCGTATAAAACATACAGGTCGAAACCGTACCGGGGGTGGGATAAAAATCCTGCACCTGTTCGGGGTGGAGCCCCTCGCGTTTCAAAAACAGTGCAAGCTCTATCGCATCGGCAGGGGTGCTACCGGGGTGAGATGACATCAAATACGGCACTAAAAACTGTTTTTTGCCTATGCTTTGAGTCAGCTCATAAAAGCGTTTTTTAAACCTGTTGTAGACCTCGACAGACGGCTTGCCCATACGCTTTAAAACATTAGCCGAGCAATGCTCCGGTGCGACCTTTAGTTGACCGCTGACGTGGTGCTGTACAAGCTCTTTAAAAAAGGTCTCGTCCTTATCGGCAATCAGATAGTCGAAGCGTATACCCGAACGGATAAAGACCTTCTTGACACGCGGCAGTGCGCGGAGCTTTCTAAGCAGCGAAAGATAATCGCTGTGGTCAACCGTTACTGCCGGACAAACAGAAGGCGCCAAGCACTTTTTATCAGCGCACAGACCGCGTTTTAGCTGTGCCTCACAGGACGGGGCGCGGAAGTTTGCGGTAGGTCCGCCGACATCGTGAATATAACCCTTAAAATCGGGCATTTCGGTTATAGCCTTTGCCTCGGTCAAAACAGAATCGTGGCTTCGACAGCTTATCTGCCTGCCCTGATGATAGGCGAGCGAGCAGAAATTGCAGGCTCCGAAGCAGCCGCGGTTATGTATGATCGAAAACTTGACCTCTTCTATACCCGGCACGCCGCCGAGCGCCTCATACGATGGGTGATAGTCCCGCATAAACGGCAACGAATATATATCGTCCATTTCCTTGGTATCAAGCGGCGGCATAGGCGGATTTTGCACCACTATGCGGTCGCCGTGACGCTGTATGACGGTCCGGCCTCGTACGGGATCGTGCTCCTGCTGTTGTATGCGGCAGGATTCGGCATATTTACGTTTGCCTGCGTCACTCGGATCAGACACCGCCTCAAAGCTCGGGCACTCTTTAACAGGGCCGGGCTTATAATCGCAGGTCCTTACAGCATAGCAGGTGCCGCGAATATCGGTGAGAGAGGATATGTCTTCACCGTTATTCAATCTGTCTGCGATCTCAACGACATGTTTTTCGCCCATACCGTACATCAAGAGGTCTGCACCCGAATCAATAAGCACAGAGGGACGCACGCAATCATCCCAGTAGTCATAATGTGCGAATCGACGAAGCGAGGCTTCGAGTCCGCCAATGGCTATCGGCATGTCGCCGAACAGGCGGCGAAGATTTTTACAATAGACGATAACCGCACGGTCGGGACGGCTGCCCGAACGGCCGCCGGCAGTATAGGCGTCGTCACTGCGGCGTTTTTTGGCAGCCGTATAATGAGCCACCATAGAGTCGATGTTTCCGCCGTTCACAAGGAATCCCAGACGAGGACGGCCGAAACGGGTATAATCGGCATCGCATCTCGGCTGCGGTAATATACATACGCGGTAGCCCGCGTGTTCAAGCACACGGGAGATTATTGCGGTGCCGAAAGACGGATGATCGACATACGAGTCACCCGTAACCAGCACAAAATCGGGGCTTTCCCAGCCGCGCTCGGTCATTTCTTTTTTCGTTATGGGTAAAAAGGGCATCCTTAGCTCTCCTAAAATCTAATTTATCTTAATATAACATATTTCGCCGATAAATACAATCGACCGCCCAAAGGGATTCAAGCCCCGTAAAATTAATTATCAAATTGTGCTTTGATTTGTTCGTTGATTCTGGCATTCATTTTAGGAATAAGTTTTAAATCTTCCTCTTTAATAGAGATTGTTGCAATATCATCATTTTCCCCATATTGCGGAAAGTTAACCAGCCAAGTACCATTTGAATTATCATCAAGGCAAATCCAACCTTGCATACCTTTATGAACTCCGTCTTTAAGATATTTTTCTTTTTCTGCTATTACTTCTACACAATCAAGGTATTTCATAACTATTTTCCTCCGTAAGGTGTAGTTAGTTTTATTTATCTGTTTTCCACTACCGACCATCCTGTTATAAAACTTTCTTTTTCGGTTGTGTTTTTTTGTGAAATTTCCACCCGTACGCTTAAGTTGTAGATTTATTTTCCCACTCTTCCTTAATTCGCTCATTTTCAATAGCGTGCATTACAGGAATAACTTTCAAATCCTCTTCTTTTACACTTATCTCTGCAATGTCCTCTTTCTCGCCGCACTGTGGAAAATTAACCAACCAGTAATTTGGAACTCTTTGCTCCAAACATATCCATCCTTGCATTCCCTTATGAACGCCATCTTTTGTATATTCGTCTTTTTCAACTGTTAATTCTACACAATCCATCATTTTCATATTATTTACCTCCGTAAGGTGTTGCTAGTTTTATTTATCCGTTTTCCAATACTGACCATCCTGTTATAAAACAAACTTTTTCGGTTTTATTTTTTGTGAAATTTCCATCATATGCTTAAGTTGTAGATTTATTTTCCCACTCTTCCTTAATTCGCTCATTTTCAATAGCGTGCATAATTGGCACAATTTCCATATCATCTTCGTGTATTGAAATTGTTGCAATATCTTCTTTCTCACCGCATTGAGGGAAATTAACGGACCAATAACCGTTATAGCAATCATTTAGGCATATCCAACCGTACATACCCTTGTGAACACCCTCTTTGGCGTATTTGCTTTTTTCAACTGTGATACGCACAGCATCCATTTCTTTCATATCATTTACCTCTGTAAGGTGTTGCTAATTGAATGTGACCGTTTGGATATACCATCCATGCAGATGGGTTTAAACCTGCATAAAATTATTTATCAAATAAAGATTTGATTTGTTCGTTAACTCTTGCATCCATTTTAGGAATAAGTTTTAAATCTTCCTCTTTAATAGAGATTGTTGCAATATCATCATTTCCCCCATATTGTGGAAAGTTAACCAACCAAGTACCATTTGAATTATCATCAAGGCAAATCCAACCTTGCATACCTTTATGAACTCCGTCTTTAAGATATTTTTCTTTTTCTGCTATTACTTCTACACAATCCATTTCTTTCATATCATTTACCTCCATAAGGTGTTGTTAATTGAATGTGACCGTTTGGATATACCATCCAGTGGCAAAAGTTGCACGTCAACATGCAACAACAAAGAATTTCTTAACAATATGTTTACAATTCGTGCAACAGAAATTGAGACAATGGCCTTTTCATTATTTTATCACAAGATGTGAACAAGAGCAAATAGTAATAAAAGCTCTTTTTTAGGATGGTATTATAAATCCGACCCCTTTTGATTTTTTGACCTATGTGTTTGAACTACTACATATTATATAATTCGTCGGCAAAGCCGACACCGAAACTTTTATCTCTTATCTGTTATCTTTTATCCGGAAAAGTCGCTTAATGTTTTAGAGAATAGATAAGAGTACAAAAAGAAAAAGCCGCTAAAAGCGACTTTTCTTTTTGGCCCGCCTGAAGGGATTCGAACCCCCGATCTTCAGAATCGGAATCTGCTGCGTTATCCAGCTGCGCCACAGGCGGAAATATATTAGATATTGCTTTGATTTTTTTGTTTTGCTTTTTTTCTTCCCTCCATGCCTGATCCTGAAGGGATACTCTGCGCCGGCATGTTTTTGACCGTTACAAACGGTACCCAAAAACATTAGCCGTGCTCGAGACTTCACAGTCCGACCCGCCTTGCGGCTCGGCTGCTTCGACGAACCCCCGATCTTCAGAATCGGAATCTGCTGCGTTATCCAGCTGCGCCACAGGCGGGTATATTAGTTATCTATATAAAGCGGCAGGGCGCACCCTGCCGCCGTTCTATTCAGCCGACAGACGCTCAAGCGTTTTTTCGGCGGCGGATATCTTTTCTTCGATATCTGCTGACTGTCCTATAAGGGTAGTTTCGTCGGCTATGCGACGGGATATGCGCAGTCCGCTCGGAAGCACAAATCCGGGTGTTTGCCCATTTACACCGTCACAAAAGCTTTGAGGCAAGACAAGGCTTTTGCCACCGTTTTCGGGTAGAGCAAGATCTACAAAAAACTCGGTATTTTCAAACTGTGTATTTAATCTTTCAAACGATTCTTTGTCGGTTATAAACAAGAGCGCATCGTCATTCGAGGCAAGCACGGCGGTAAGTTTGGTGCTTTTGGCATTTTGCTGTTCGTACAGCTCGGCTTCGCTATACGAGCAATCGACTATTTGAATATTTACCTCGCCGTCACCGTTCAGGTCCTCGCCGTACAGTTCAAGCTGCGCTTCAAGCGCATCCAGCTGACTGCTGGAATAGGTATAATACGAGTATAATACGACCTCGGTGTCGAACTTTTCCCTGCGAGCGCACTGCGATATTCCTATACATAACACTGCGGCGAGGAAAACTGCCGTAAGAACTTTAAACTTATGATAAAACCAAAAATCTTTGATCTTCCGGCTTAATGTTGTAGGTTCGGATACATTGGACAGTTCCGGTCCAACTGTTTCAGGATTTTGTCGGGCGCGCTTTGCCTCTATCAGTTCGCGCTGGCGGCGGCGCTGCTCCTCTAAAAAGTCGTGACTAGACAATACCATCCATCCTTTTTTCAAATATATAGTATTATACCTGTTTTTTTGCGATTCTTCAAGTATACTTTTATAATTTACATTCAGTTAACAATGTGTAGCACAAATCAACCGCGAATTGACAATCTGCGGTCGAAATGATATAATAAAAGCACAAGATTTGACTACTTTTTTAAGAGGTGATCAGATGAATACTTTGTATGAAAACAGAACCCATCCGCTATGTTTCACACGCACTAACCACCTTTCCCCCACTCCGCATATGCACAAGGAGATAGAAATGGTATTTGTCGAGGACGGAGAGGCTGTTGCAGTTGCAGACCACAATCAATACAAACTTAAAAAAGGCGATCTTTTTATTTCTTTCCCCAACCAAATACATTACTATAAAAACTGCTCAACGGGACTTTATTATCTTGTCATAGTATCACGTAATATGCTGCTTGGAATCGACCGTGAATTTAAGGAATACGTTCCTGAGAGCAACAGTATACACATCGAAGAAGGGGATCATCTTATCACACTCTTAAGAGAATCCGTTTCCTCATCGGGCAAATATCGCGACACTATTAAATACGGCTACCTAAACTTGATCATAGCGAAAATACTTCCTATGCTGACACTGCATCACACCACTCAGGCCAATCGTTCTACTATACAAAAGGTGATCGATTTCTGCCACGAAAACTACTCTGATGATATAACTCTTGACGACATTGCCGACGTGTTGCACCTAAATAAATACTACATATCACATATGATAAACCGTCAGATAGGGCTCAGTTTTAATAACTTTATAAACTCACTTCGTGTAGATGCGGCATGCGATCTGCTCAAAGATAACGACAAGAAAATCGCAGACGTTGCAGATGAAGTCGGGTTCGGTTCAATACGAACCTTTAACCGCATTTTCCGCGAGCAGATGGATATGACGCCGCGTGAATACCGAGAGTTGTTCCTCGGAGAAAAAAAATAAATTTATAAAAGATAACGACCTCCCAAAGGGAGGTCGTTTTTTAGGTTATCCGAAATTTTTAATAGTTGAGTATACAGCTACCGAACCACCGGAAAGCGTGTCGGAAAGTTCGTCCTGTACATTGGTAAAGCCTCTGTCGGCTGTGATAATCTTTGCCGAAACGGTAGGATTAACAGTACCCGGGCTGTAAAGGTAACGGTAAAGCGTTGTATTAAGCGCTTCATCGAACTCAATATTAAAGGTCTTGGTATCTGTCGACATATTAACGACTACAACAGACCAATCGCCGCTGGCGAGCTTGACAGTTGCGGTATACAGACCGCAATCCTGCTCGGCATAAGAGTGATAGGAGTAGCACTCGGGACCGCTCATATACCTTGAAATAAGGGTTATAGCATACCAGTTCGGATACGGAACCTCATTAGCATAGAACGACTGTGCCGCACCTATAACCTGTGCACCGTTCTTAAACTCACCGCCGGAGCCATAATAGAACGGCCATGCCTGGTCAAGAACCTGCCAAGCATTAAAGCCTGAAATTCCGGCATTTATCATTGCGACCATAGTAGCGCAGTGGTGCGTGCCTATGAATGTATCCTCGTAGGATTCCGCAACATAATAGTCACCGTGAACACTGAATTCATCTACCCAGAACGGCTTATCGATCTCGTAATCATTAATTGGCTGCATATACTTTGTATACAGATCAATATGATAATCATAAAGATCGTCGGTCGATGCCTGACCATACTTCGTATAGTGGGAAGTGTAAACATCAAATACATCGGGCGCTTCCTGCATAAACAGTTTTGCAAGACCGACACGTCCGGTAGTGTTACCCTGGTTGGGTCCGTAGATCTTAACGCTGTCACGAAGGCCCGCGTCTTTGAGTGCCTCATGAATGGCTGTAAAGCAACCGAGGTGCTGTTCACCGTGAGCGCCGGTAGCAGTACCACCGTCCTCGTGAGGCTCGGTAAAGAGCAGGATATTATTTATCTCTGCATCATGATCCTTAAACGCCTGAACAAGCTGAGCAGCCCAATCGCCGTAGCGCTTCCACTGAAGCTCGTAATCTATCTGCTCAAAATAATGTCCCCATTTGTACTGAATCTGCGGTTTGCCGTCCACAAGCAGACGAGGATAAAGATAGTAGCAGTCGGGGGTGTATGTGTCACCGCCGTATACAGCCTTCGCCATAGACGAACCGACAACAACTATCGGTGTTATGCCATAACTCTTAGCGGTTTGAATAAACTTATATACACCCTTCATACGTTCGTTGTCCCAATCCCACGGATCGTTGAAATCACCGGTATACATCCATGTACTGTAAACATAGACACGTATATAACGGAAACCTGCATCGCGCAGACGGCACCACTCGGCGTCCTTCATTTCCTCGGTGTAGTAACGGCCGTTTACTTCATCGCCCGAATACTCGGTAGACCAGTAAACCGTACCTGTAAAGCCCTGATATTTATCCGAAAGCGGGGTCGAGTTTTGGGAATAAAGAGTATATACATTGGTATCTACGTCAAGAAGCTCCTCAAGCGAGACCTTGGTGGTTTTGTCGTAGCCGAGGTTGGTTCCGATATCCTGATTTGCGTATTCCTCATCGTCGTAGGATTCGTCATCTTCCTCATACTCTTCTTCGTATTCATCATCGTTGCTGTCGTCATCATCGGTCTTTTTAACGACCTTTTTGATGACCTTCTTTACTATGGTAGTCTCTGTTCCGTCGCCGGCGTCTCCGCCGCAGTTTGCGAGCACTGCGGCAACCACGCCAACTACTATAAGGAGCGCAAGTATAACAGCTATGATTTTAAACAGAGTTTTCTTTTCCATTTTTTTCTTCTCCATTATACATTCACTCCTTTCTTCTTATAAACCACAAGGGTTGCCAGTGATGCAAGTAACACGGAAACTATTATCATTACCGGTATGGTCGCATTGGCTGACTGAGTTTTTTCGGAATCTGAAACCGCATTAAGTGCAGTTTCAGTAACGGTAGTGCCTACTGAGAAATCCTTAAGCTTTAACGAGTAGGCGTCAAGTATTTTGGTTTCGGTGGTGGTGCCTACTACCGACCAGTTAGAGTCGATTATATAAGCGTTCCACATACCGTCACCGTCGGTTGCGGTGAGATATGCATAACCGGTCTTATCATCGTTGATCTTAACGACACCGTTCTTAACACCTTCGCCCGAGATATGCATTGCCTTGCCCGAGAAACGCTCGGTAGCGAGGCCTGACGCTATACCGTTTGCAAAGGTGATGTCACCCCACATCGTGTAGTAAGTATTGCCTGCAGCAGCTATCAGCATATTGTAGGTTCCGTCCTTGATGGAGCGGATCTCATACATTCCTGTCTGTGCATCAACGTTTGCACGGTAGGTATCGGTCTTGCCCTGCAGAATTACGGACGAGCCTGCCGGCAGACCTTCTATTGTTCCTGCAATGAAGTTTTCCTTAACATTGGAGCTTGCGTCAACAAAGTTGGACGGATCGGACTCGTCAAAGGTGTAATCATTAAGGTCGTCTGTGTTATCGCTGTAGCCACGGAGATTGTTAAATGCTGAGATATAATCAACATCGAAGCTTCCCGAGGTACATTCGATAACAAGATAGAGGGTAGCGTGACTGTACTCTGCGAATGAGAATCCGCTGTGTTTCCACTCGCCGTCGGTATTAGCCGAAAGGGTTATAGTATTGCCGGCCTTATCCTTCATAAGGGTATTGCCGTCGGCTGAGTAGGAAATACCTACATAACCCTGTGCGCCCGAACCGCGAACAGCAGCAGACATGGTGTACTCTGCGTAGAACTTAAGATCCCAGTCCTGACGTGTGGTAAACGGAATGATTATCTTATCCCCTGCGTTTACCTTGAGGTACTTCTCACCATAGAAGGCATCGCCTGTTACGGTGTTTGCAGATGTTATACCGTCGGTCGAATCCTCAAAATGATAGTTCGGATAGAAGTAGTTCTGTGAGAGGTTCTGAGTATAAAGGTTCTCAGGCTCGGTAGTCGTTACGCAGTATTCAGACTCGTCAAGCGTTATATCATCGAAATAGATATCACAGGTCGTTGCTCCGTCGATTCCGTTTACATAGAAGTGGGTAGCTACACCGGTCCATTTTTCAATATGATTTACGGTGAAGTAGATATCGTACTTCTGCCACTCGGTGCCGACTGTAAGATCCTCGTTATAAAGCTTTTCGATTATCCAGCCGTCGCCGTAGGTCTCGATCATAGCATTAAACTTGGTTTCACTCTTTGCCTTTGCCCAGAAGGACAGGTGGTATGTACGTCCGCTGGAAAGCTTGAATTCAGACCAGTTCTGTAACAGCGGGTGAGATGCATAAGCATCCTTATACTTCATCTTAAGCGAAACATTACCGTTTTCGGAATGATTCTCTTCATTTGAAAATTCATACCAATCCTTGTTGTTGGCAGAAGCGCCTGTGAAGAGCGGGTTATTGCTGAACGGATAGGTATATTCGTGATCCTCGAAGGTGTATTCGTATACCGGAGCGAGTTTCTTTGCTACCTCAAGCGTTACATCGTCAAGTGCAAATTCGGCATTGTTTAATGCATCGAAATATAGGCTGTAGTGCTGATAGTTCTCGGTTGAGAACGAAAGCTCATACTCCTCCCACTCTGTGCCGAGGGTAACGGTATCGTAAGATACGTTGGTCAGCGCAGTCTTAGTGGTAAGTGCATCCTGACCGCCCTGTGTAAAGCCGTAGATAAGCTCGGTCGGGGTAGAGGTCATAGACTTTGCCTTGAACTTAAGTGTGTAGGCCTCGGTAAAGTCAAGAACCATATTCTGCTTAAACTGAGTAGCTACACCGTAGGTGTTACCTGACTCAGTAACGGTGCGGTAATCATTCTGCCATGCGTTTTCGGCAGTAGCATCCTCAAAGTCGCCGTTTTCAAGCTGTTCTGAATAGCCGCTGCTGCCCTCGAAAAGCGTAATATCATCAAGGTAGAAATGCTTGGTAGCATTTGTTCCCACGGTTGCAATATGGAGCATATTTTCGTCTGTGGAATCAGAATTGAAGGATATCTGGATCTTTTGCCATCCATCTTCCTGATATTCGTATCCCATAACATATGCAGAAGCCATAGCTAAAACATCCGTCTTGTTTGCATCATCATACACATATTTAATTGTCTTGGTACCCTTAGATGCCTGGTCAAGCGGCAGGTGCTCTCGCTTGTAGGGGAATACCGCAATAGCATTAATTCCGGTTCCCTCATCGCCCTGCCAATAGAAAGTAAGAGTATAATCCGTAGAGGGTTTTAAGTTAGGCAACTGGATGATGCCGTAGTTTCCGCGTGAATCTATACGCAGGCAATTATTGCCGCTGCGCGGTGTAATTGTGCCGCTTGTGTTGCCCTCGCAAACAAGATAATTACAAGCAGCAACCGAGTTCCACGGATGGCTGAAGCGTACGCCGCCGAAGTTGCCTGTTTCAAAACCGCCGTCTACAAAGTAGTTGATAGGATCAATTCCCTCTCCCTCAAAGTGTGCAAGGAGTGTCAGCGATCTTTCAACCGGGAAGGTGTAGACCTTATCAGGAGAAAGGAATTCCTGCGGATTATTGTAGTTGTACCAACCGACAAATCTACCGGTTGTTTCGGTTGCGGTAACGGTTACCATCGTGCCTGTATCTACAGGACCGGTCATGGTGGAGCTTGCGGTACCGCCCTCGCCCGCTACTACCTGAATGTCATTGCACTCATACAGGCAGATATCATCGAAGTAACAGCTTGTGGAGCCGGAGGTGTACTGAATATCTATCTTGATATCGGCATTAGCACCGGTGTTGAAGGTAACCACTACCTGCTGCCACTCGTCGGAGGATATCGTTCCAGCAACGGTCTTTAATATCTTGCCGTCGGCTACGCCGTTTACCTTGACAAAGTCAAGTCCCATATTGGCTGTAGTAACCTTAAATTTCCACCAGAAGGAGAATACATAGTCGGTATCCTGCTCAAGGCCGCCTAAAAGGATATTGAACGGGTTGTTTCTGTGGGTTATGTCCATACCGGCGTTGCCGCTGTGGGCAGAACCTGATGTCGCATAGATAGAGCCCCAGGAAACATTGTTCTTAATATAAGCGTTATCCACCTTGGAAAGCTCAACACTCTGCGGAGTGTTTTCGATTCCGGAGTCGGGATAGAGGTTGTTTACCTCGAACTTTGCTACCAGATCATAGTAGGCGTCGGCAGCAAAGGTGTATGTGAGGTCAGAAGACTTAAGCACACCGTTCTGATACCATCCGAGGAATACGTTGCGCTCGTAGCCTTCAACCGAAACGGTAACATTATCATTATACTGGGCGGTCTGTGTGGGAGCACAGGTAAGAATGCCCGGATAAATATCGTCGGTTATTTCCATTTCGGCATTAATGATAAAGCTCTGTTTTGCGGTATCGTAGAGAGTAACATTATCAAGGAACAGACGAGCTGTGGTTGATTGATAGTGAAGTACTACCTTAACCTGCGTTGCAGCACCGGTTGAGAAGTTCATATGGAACTGCTGCCAGCCTGCATCGCCGAGAGCCTCTGTAAGTGTGGTATACTCAGCTACTACGGTATTATCCGCCGCATTCAGCACCTGAACCTTTTTAAGCGCGGTCTCGCTGTCAGCAAAGGCCATGGTTGTACGCCAGTCGAATGCAAGATGGTAGGTCTTGCCCGCCTCAACGGCCATAGCGGAAGAAGTTATATCAACATTAGGTGCGCTTATGGTAAGTGCTTTATTACCGTCGAAGGAGTCCGCAGTGAAAACAAAGGCGTCCATTGAATCGGTAGCGCCTGCTGCATACCATTCCTTATCGGCACCCCAAAGATCGGTCGAGCCATCAAGGTTTTCGTAACCGGAGTCAGAGAACAGGTTGTTGCACTCAAACTTCGCGGTTATAGTCATATTTTCTTTTATGGTATGAGCATAAACTGTCTTGCCGGACAGCTGCTTACCGTCCTCGTCATACCAGCCGAGGAAACTGTTGCCCTTATATGCGTGCGCCTCGAGGTTAACTACCTCGCCGTTGTAGTATTCGCCGCCGGTGATATCGTCAGTAACGTAGCCGCCCTTAATTCCGTTTACGTTCTCTACAACTGCATCCACAACATATTTATTGGTGTCGATTACAAATTTTGCGGTATATGTTCCGCCGACAGAACGTGCCAAGAAATCTAATTCATTTGAAACCTTAACACCTTCAGCGTTATACCAACCGTCAAGCATATATCCGCGGGCGGGTTCTGCGCGGTAGGTAACATACATCTGGCTGTAGTATGGATTCGGCTCCCTTGTCTGGAATACGGTCTGATATGCACTGTTGTGCTGGGTAGCACGGTATGCGGGTATTATAGTCTCATCTGCAGAAACAGTGCCCTCCCCCTCGACCGTTACGGCGGTGGGAGCTATGGTCTGTGTAGACTCAGTACAGGAAACATTATCTATTAAGAATCTATCCTTAGCGGTTGCCGGTGTACCGATAGTAAGATGATATGTATCGGTAGTATCGGCAGTAAAGATAACATACATATATACCCATTCGCCGGCCGCCGAACCGTTATAGTTTCTGGCTGCCGCGTCCTTGTTTGCCGGGGTGTTCTTGCTCCAGGTATTGGAATTGGTATCAATATCAGGCATTGAGGACTTCTGCGCATGCCAAGCATACTCAACAGTACCGCCCCAGCCTATGGGGTCGCCGCCTACGGCCTTATCGACCGAGAACTGGAGATAATGCTTGGAATAATCGTATCCCACATTCGGGAAAGCATAGGAGAAGCGCCAGATATAGGTCTTGCCCGCCTCAACCGATACCGGTATGCTGAACAGATCCTTTATCTTATCATTAGAGTTTCCCTGGTTCGGAGTAAGGCTTAATGCCTTTTCACCGTATTCTGCACCTGTGCGCTCAATAATCTCGGGGTTATCCATCTCGATAACGCCGGGAGCGTTGCCGGTATAGTTCGGGTAGTTTTCATATTTTGTAAGAGTTTCCGGATCTCCGCTTTCAAAATCGCCGTCATCTATAAGATTCCTGCGATCGAACTTAGCGGTAAGGCTATCCTCTATTACGGCAGTGTATGTAGCGTCCTGAGAAACGAGCTTATCCTCATCGTCATACCAACCGAGGAAAGCGTTACCGTAGTAAGGTACTGCGGTAATGGTAGACTCGGTACCGTCGGTCTTGAGTTCACCCTTTACATAGCCACCCTTTTCGGCAGATATCTCTGCTGCAGAGGCTGCATCTACCTCAACTATAGAAACGTCATCTAAAAGAAGTATGTATCCTGTTCTGTTATGAACAACAAAACGGGCATCGTAGTTTCCGTTTTTGTTAGCAACAAGATTGTATTCCTTTATGAAGTCCTTTGCCTTAAAGGTAAAGGAATACTCCATAAAATCACCGACGCCCTTGGTGGCAGAGCCGGTGCTTACAGCGGTAGGATTATTGAAGCGGTCGGTTATGGATTTCATAACCTCAGCATGACCCGTTGCAAGGTTCCAATCTGTGCCTGAAGGAAGGTTGTAGTTTTCGGTACAGCCCTCAAGATTGTCGATAAACATATCAAAGAAGCGATTAGATGCCTCTATCGTATTCGGATAGGTTGTGACCTTTGCAGACACTTTATAGACCTTGCCCATTTCAAGCTCTATATCCTGAAGCAGCTGCATATTGGTATGCAGTCTTATAGCATACTCACCGGAATAGTTCTTAAAGTATCCGGAAGGCACCCCGGTAATATCCGATACCTTTTGAGGAATAACATTGCCGTACTTCGTACTGCAAGTACGCCAGCCTAAGAGATTGTTTTCGAATATCTGACCGGCATATTCACTCGTCGCAACATCTTCGGCTGTGTACTTCTGTTTAAGTACGGTTCCGCCGTTTCCGTCATCGACCATAACGCCTTCTGCGTCTCCGTGGTAGATGAGGTTTTCAGCAGGAGCAGCCGTTGTCGGCAGGGACATCAGCACGGTCATTGTACCGATGATGAGAATTACCGACAAAAGTACACTCAAAATTTTCTTCATTTGCCACACTCCTTTAACGGACTTTTTTAATATTTAAACACGATACCGCTGAGCGGTGGGGCTGTTAAGCCCGTTATATCCTATTTAAAAATTCCATTGTGATTATAACATAAATAGATATCTTTGCTCAATAAATATTTGGGCAATTTCATTAATTTCCATCATTTTTTGTCTATAACCTAAACATTTGTCTATAGGTTTTTTGCAATTCTGTCGAGTAGCCGAAATGCACCGCAAAAAAGCCTGTTTTGAATGTGCATTTTGACTAAATAAAAAGCTCGTTTAAGCCGATAAAACATATAATAACGGCATCTGCCCATATAACAGATGCCGTTACGCATTTTGCTTTATTTCATTATAGAACGAAGATATTCAATACTCATCTGAGCACATTCAAGTGCAGTCTTATCCATACTCGGGCTATCCTGTTCTATAATTACCCATTCACTGCCTGCGTCTTCGGCAGCCTTTAATATCTCAGGGAACTTCTGCAGACCGTAGCCTACGGGGCGAAGCTCGAACTTACCCTGTGTATCCTTCTTTTCGTCCTCATCTACGCCGAGAAGACCGTACATATTTTCGCTCTTACGTCCAACGAAATCCTTAAAGTGAACGATTTCGGCGCGGCCTTTATACTTGCGAAGATATTCAGCAGGATTCTCTCCGCCTACGTTTACCCAGCAAAGATCTAACTGCGTCTGCAAAACCTCAGGCGGGCATTCTTTATACAGAATATCGAGCGCATACTCACCGTCGATCTTTGCAAACTCAAAATCATGGTTATGATAGCAAAGCTTCATACCGAGATCTCTTGCCAATGCGCCGAGTTTCTTAATACCGGCTACTACCTCATCGTGACGTGCGTGTCCTACGCAATAGTCACCCACAAGGGCCGGAATAACAACAAAGCGGCATCCGACAATTTTATAAGTTTTGATCAGATCGGGATCCTTCATCATATCATCATAGCCAACGTGTGCCGAGATCGGGACAAGCCCGATCTCCTTACAAAGTGAATTGACCTCAACGGGATCTCTTCCAAAAAGACCGGCGAACTCAACGCCGTCATATCCCATTTCCTTTACCTTGCGAAGGGTGCCTTCAAAATCGGCAGACATATCACCGCGTACGGAATAAAGCTGTAAAGCTATCGGGAATTTTTTCATACCGAAACACTCCTTTGATATAGTGCGTTCCGGCGTGTTTCCACGCCGGAAAGTGGTTTTATTTTAATTACTTAATATCGGGAAGATCTAAAACGATCTCACGGCCAAGCTCAGAAGACTTAACGATACCGTCGATAATGGCCTGATTGTAGAATATCTGGCTGGTCGGAACCGGAGCAGGTGTGCCGTTTACGATAGAATCGATAAAGGAACGAAGCTTTGCGTAGAACAGACCCTTTGCGGCGTCACCGGTATTCTTACACAGCGGAACCTCATACGAAATTTCGGAATCCTTGCCGAGCTGCTTATATATCTTCATCGGGCCGCCGACCGAGCCGTTCCAGCAGTTGGTGGACGGAATACGAAGACCGCCTTCGGTTCCGAGGATTATGGTATCTCCCGGAGTGTCAATATTCATTGCCCATGCAATACGGAAGTCGAGAATAATATCGCCCTCAAGACGGATAAATCCGGCTGCGAAGTCTTCAACATCAAAGCGGGCAGCGTCTTCATCACTGAGCACCTTGTTGCTGGTTCCGAAGAAGTTTGACTTGTAACCGCTTACGGTAAGCGGCTTCGGATATCCGATAGCGTTGAGCACCATATCGAGAGAGTAGCAACCGATATCACCCATAGCGCCGATACCTGCGGTCTTATCCTCAATAAAGGTACTGCAGGGGATTCCGCGACGACGTCCGCCGCCGGTCTGGATATAATAGATCTTACCGAGCTCGCCCGACTCAACTATCTCCTTGATCTTCTTCATATTGGCATCCATTCTGGGCTGGAAGCCAACAGTGAGCACCTTTCCGCTCTTCTTTTCTGCCTTTATTATCTCAAGAGCCTCTTCGGTGGTAACGCACATCGGCTTCTCAAGCATTACGTGCAGACCGTGCTCAAGAGCATAGATAGTACACTCAGCATGAGTGCGGTTATAGGTGCATACGCAGACCGCGTCAAGCTCCTCGTTGTCTATCATCGACTTGTGGTCAGGGTAGCAACGTACGCCCTCTACCTCAAACTTTTTGAAAAACTTCTCTGCCTTACCGGGGATAAGGTCAGCACCTGCGACGATCTCAACATCGGGCATTTCCTTTAAGGACTTAACGTGAGCTTCGGCGATCCAACCGGTACCGATGATACCGAATCTAAGCTTTTTAGTAGCTTTTATCTCCTCTTCCTCAGCTGCCTGTTTAAACATGCTTAATACTTCATCTGCTGCCATAGTGATCACTTTTCCTTTCTGGCGCACTTTTGTGCTTTTATTGCCGCCTTTTAGCCGACGGCAGGCTGTTTATTTTAATGCGGACTTTCTACCGCATCAATTACCTATATAACAAACTGACGCATATAACGGCAGGAAAGCACGATGGAATCAAGTATCTTTTCACGGCTTCCCTCAAACGCTTTGTCCTCTACCTCAACGCAGGCAAAGCTGTCATATCCGATATCGGTCAGAGCCGATACATACTTGCCCCAATCCACATCACCGAGACCGGGCAGTTTCGGGCTCATAAACTCCAGCGGGTATGCCATAACACCAACATCGTCAAGACGGTCTTTATAAAGCTTTATGTCCTTAAAATGAACGTGGAATATTTTATCCTTAAATTCATAAAGCGGCTTTACATAATCGATCTGCTGCCAAATAAAATGGCCCGGGTCATAGTTGATACCGAAGTTGTCACTGTCGATAATATCAAACATCTTTCTCCAAAGCTTGGGGGTTGTAAAAAGGTTCTGTCCGCCCGGCCATTGATCCGCTCCGAAAAGCATAGGACAGTTTTCAATAGCTATTTTAACTCCCTTTTCTTCGGCTAGTTTGATGATAGGCGGCCATATCTCCTCAAACAGCTTAAGATTTTCTTCAACCGTCTTGGTCTGATCACGACCGATAAAGGTCGTTACCATATTGACGCCCAGTAATGCGCTCATATTGATAACCTTTTTAAGATGCTCAATATTTGCATTTCGCTTTTCGAGATCGCCGTCCATCGTGTTGGGATAGAACGCAAGCGAAGAAATCTCAATATTTTTATTCTTGCAATAATCCTTAACATAGGAAACATAATCTGCCGAGGTATCATCGACGTTAATGTGGCTGACACCGGCATAACGACGCTCTGCCTTGCCCTGCGGCCAGCAGGCTACCTCAACACATTCGCAGCCTGCAGAGGATGCGTGGTCGATCATTTCCTCAAAGCTGAATCCGTCATAAATTGCACTTACGATACCGAGTTTCATATAGACACTTCCTTTTTAAGTCGTTTATATTGAATCCCTGCGGATTTTTTTATCTTATCCATACAGAACTGGACGTTATAGGTCTGTTGACTTACCTCATCATATTCATGCGACATACGCTTACCGTAGAGAATAAAATCAGCAAATCGATCAGCCTCGCCCGACAACAGCCGAGCGCGGTCAGGAACGCCGCAAATTTTTTCCTCAACTCCGTCTTGTATCAGAGTAACATCGGCGTACTGTGATATCATACCGATACGCAGTGTGCCTTTATCCCCTACTATCTCAGAGCCGATTGCCGATTGGCCTATCTTTGAATAGGTCAAGGTCGCAAGAAAGTCACCATAGTCAAAAATTGCTGTTCCCGCGCCGTCAGCACCGCACTCTAAGAAAGAGGCTTTAGCGTATATATCCTTTGGAACGCCAAACAGATCAACTGCCCCTTGAACGCAATAAACGCCCAGATCCATCAAGGTGCCGCCATGCAGCGACATATTGAATATGTTAGGCAGCTTGCCCGACAGCAGTTCCCCGTAGCGGGCAGAAAGCTGACAATAGTCTATCCTTGCGGAGGAGATCTTACCTATTTTTCTAAGTGCCTCGTGTACCGCATCACGCGACTCGGCAAAACGCGGCGGCATTGCTTCCATATATATGACACCGTGACTGTCCGCGATATGCTTAAGTTCGCGGTAATAGGTGCCGCCGGTGACTATCGGCTTTTCACAAATTACGTGCTTGCCGTGTTCCAGCATCAGCTTGCTTTGTGCAAAGTGAAGCGAATTCGGCGAGGCTATGTATACAGCATCAATATTCTTATCCTTTGCTAATGAAGATAGTTTGGTTACCACGTTGTTACAACCCATACGGTCGGCAAATGGAACGCCGGTCGAAACCTTACGTGAATAAACAGATGAAAGTTCAAATCTACCGGTCAGTTTACAGGCGGCAATAAACTTTTCGGTAATTGCGCTTGTACCAACTGTGGCATATCTGATCATATTTCTACCTCAATGCAAGTATGCTTTTCAGCAGACTCAAACGCCGCCTCCATAACCTGCATAACACGTCTTACCTCGGCGTGTGTGATAAGCGACTGCGCCTTTTTATCAATAGCCGCGCAGTAGTTGCGGTAATAATCGTGAACATCACTTGTCGGACGCTCAATATCGTATTCATCAAGGGTTATCTCGTCACGCGGCGCCATAGTCTTGGTTATGCCCGCCGCTGTTTGAACCGGAAGAACCTCTTTTTCGTTCCACGCCTTCATTTTTGCGACATGTGCCTTTTCGCGCCAGTCGGTTATAAGCGCACTGCCCTGTCTGCACTGCATGTAAAAACGGGGCATAGCGATAAAGTTATATGTACCTACCTCGATAAGCGCGGTTTTTCCGCTTTCAAAATAGAGGTGGAGCTTAAAACCGTCATCAACCTCTGTTCCGGTTATATTTGTAGTATCGCAATATACGCGGACGATCTTATCGTTTGTAATTATCTGGAGCATCTGATCAATAAGATGAACGCCCCAGTCAAGTATCATTCCGCCGCCCTGTGCCTTAGTACAACGCCAATCGCTCGGTATTCCGCGTGAGCCGTGGATACGCGATTCAATATTTATTACTTCGCCGATCTCGCCGCTTTGCACTAACTGTTTAATAGCGAGGAAATCAACATCCCAACGACGGTTCTGATGCACCGAGAAAAGTTTTCCCGATTCGTTTGCAGCCGCCGCCATTTCATCAAATGCCGCCACGGTCATCTCAACAGGCTTTTCGCAAATAACGTTTTTGCCTGCTTTAAGTGCGCGAATGACCAGTTCCTTGTGGCTGTCATTCGGGACCGCAATAACAACTATATCCACCTCAGCGTCGGCCAGAACCTCCTCAAATGATGCGTATGCTTTTATTCCGTTCGCCTCGGCAGCAGCATTTCTTTCAGGCTTTATGTCGTATGTGCCGCTGAGCTCTACGACATCGCTCTTTAAGATCTGGTTGCAATGCCAACCACCCTGTCCGCCGTATCCAATTACTGCAGCTTTTTTCATACGAATACTCCCTTTCACACATTTATCGTCAAAATACATAAAAACACTTGCTTGTGTTACACTTTGATTATACAAAATCATATAATACCAGTCAAGTCAATACTAGGTATGTTTTTGGTCAGATTTTGCTGTGTTTTTTGTGAAAACAGCCAAAATACGCATAAAACTCGCCAAAAGTAGGTCTGCAAGATGCTTTTAAAGCCGGAAAGCGAGAGAAAAACTGCGGATGGATGCAACCGCCGCCAACTATCTGCATTTATAAAACTCAAATTTCCTAAGTTTTTGCGCGAAAATACGCGAAAAGTCTTGACATCTTGATTAAAATGGTATAGTATTCATATATTAATATTAAAGGAGCGGGCGAAATGTCTTTTATTGGTTATTTTTATTATTACTTTAATTTGGACTGCCCGTTTGCTGTAGAGGATTAATTTCCACGCAACATTTACGGACAGTCCGCAGCTGTTTATGCCAAAAGGCATATACGGTATGCGGTTTTTTCATTTTTAGGCTTTCGGAGATGATATTGTGTTATCGGAAAAAATGCTGGCGCTCGGCAAAAAGCGCTCGGTCATACGCGAAATATTTGAATATTCGGCAGTGCGCCGCGCCGAAATAGGCGCTGACAAGGTTTTTGATTACAGTCTCGGCAACCCCAGCATTCCCGCACCCGCTATAGTCAACGAGACTATATGCCGTTTAGTATCGGAATTAGATCCCGTTCAGCTGCACGGCTATACCTCAGCCGCGGGCGATATGGGGGTGCGCCGTACCCTTGCCGCTAATATTGCAAGCCGTTTCGGCTTCCCTGCCGATGCAGAGCTTATGTATATGACCTGCGGTGCAGCCGCATCACTTACGATAACGCTAAAAGCGATATGCAATCATAATGACGAAATAATTATTCCCACACCCTGCTTCCCCGAATATCGCGTATTTGTAGAAAATGCAGGCGCTGTTCCCCGCTTTGTCCCCTGTGAGGACGGCAGTTTTCAGCTCGATCCGGAAAAGATCGAAAAGGCAATAAACAAACGTACACGTGCCGTAATAATAAATTCACCAAACAATCCCACAGGTGCAGTCTTTACAAGACAAAGTCTTGAAAAACTGGCAGCACTGCTTACAAAAAAATGTACTGAGTTCGGCACCGATATCACTATAATTGCCGACGAGCCGTACCGTGAGCTTGTCTACGGCGATATACAGGTGCCGTATATACCCTGTATCTATGACAACACGGTTGTCTGCTACTCATACAGCAAGTCTCTTTCATTACCCGGCGAAAGGATAGGTTATATACTCGTTTCTCCGCGTATGAAGGGTGCCGCCGAAGTGTACGCCGCGGTTTGCGGTGCAGGCAGAAGCCTCGGCTATGTCTGTGCACCGAGCCTTTTACAGCGCGTAGTGGCCGAATGTGACGGCACACCGCCTGAGCTTTCTGCCTACCGGCAAAACCGCGACCTGCTTTATGGTGCCTTGACCGAAATAGGCTACGAGGCAGTACGTCCCGACGGCGCGTTCTATCTGTTTGTCCGTGCGCTTGAGCCGGACGCTAACGCTTTTTTTGATAGAGCTAAAAAATACGAATTACTTCCCGTGCCCAGCGATGATTTCGGAACACCCGGCTGGGTGCGGCTTGCATACTGTGTTGACAAGAAAATGATAGAGCGTTCGCTACCCGCTTTCAGGGCACTCTACAGAGAATATGAGGTGATGAAAAATGACCGAGCTTGACAAGGCAAGGCAGCTTATAAACGAAACCGACAGCGAAATGGCCAAGCTGTTTGAGAGGCGTATGGATGCGGTGCGGATGGTTGCCCACTATAAAAAAGAGCATGGTATTCCCGTCGAGGACAGCGGACGCGAGGACGAAGTTATAAAGCGTAATATGAAACTGATCTCCTCGGAGGATTACCGTTCCTACTATGTAAACTTTCTGCGTTATAATATTGAGCTTTCTAAGCATATGCAGCATCGTCTGCTTGACGGAATGCGCGTTGCCTACAGCGGAGTTGAGGGCGCGTTTGCCAATATCGTAGCCGAACGCATATTCCCCGACGGTACCGCTGTCGGATACCCCGATTTTAAGGCGGCATACAATGCCGTTGTATCGGGCGAATGCGACTGTGCGCTGTTGCCTGTTGAAAACAGCTTTAACGGCGACGTCGGCAAGGTTATGGATCTCGCATTTTTCGGCAGTCTTTACATAAACGGTGTCTACGAAGCCGAGATAGTACAAAATCTGCTCGCCGTAAAGGGCACTTCACTTGCTGATATTAAAACCGTTATAAGCCATCCGCAAGCGTTGGGTCAATGTGCACCGTACATTGAAAAGCATGGTTTTGAGACGGTAGAGGCGGTAAATACCGCAGTTGCGGCAAAGCAGGTCGCCCAATCGGGCAGGCACGACATAGCCGCGATAGGCAGTGCTGAGGCAGCCGAAAAATTCGGACTTGTTAAACTTGACGGTCATATTAATGAGAGCAGCACCAACACCACCCGTTTTGCTGTCTTCTCCCGTGTGCAGAAAGCATCAAGTCCATCCGACGACCGTTTCATAATGCTGTTTACCGTTAAGAACGCTGCAGGTTCGCTCGGACGGGCAGTTTCGGTCATAGGCGAACACGGATTTAACCTGCGCGCTCTTAAGAGCCGCCCGACAAAAGAACTGCAATGGGACTACTACTTCTACGCCGAGGGCGAAGGAAATATCAGTAGTGACCAGGGCAAAGCAATGATAAAGGAACTCAAAAAATGTTGCAGTCACCTTAAAATAGTCGGCCGATTCGAAAAAGAAATTAAAATATAAAGGGGTATTGTTTATGATAATTCCGGTAAAAACTTCCTCAGGTTCTTACAATATAAGAGTTGAGCGCGGCGCACTGAGCAAAGCCGGCGAATACTTAAACCTGGACCGAAAGGTATATATCGTTACCGATAACGGCGTTCCGGCGCAATATGCCAAGACGATTGCCGCCTGTTGCAAAAAGGCACGTATACACACAATACAGCAGGGCGAAGGCAGCAAGCAGATGCGCACATTTATCTCTATACTTGAGACTATGGCGCTAAACGGCTTTACGCGCACCGACTGCGTGGTTGCCGTAGGCGGCGGCGTAGTGGGCGATCTTGCCGGCTTTGCTGCGGCCTGCTATATGCGCGGAATAGATTTTTACAACATCCCTACCACCGTGCTTTCTCAGGTTGACAGCTCAATAGGCGGTAAGACCGCTATAGACTTCGCAGGATATAAGAACATTGTTGGTGCGTTTTATCCGCCGAAGGCAGTGCTGATAGACCCCGACGTGCTCTCCACACTCGATGAAAGACAGATATCAAACGGACTTGCCGAATCGGTAAAGATGGCACTCACCTGTGATCCTGAGTTGTTTGAAATATTTGAAAACAGCAACCCCTTAGACTCACTTGAAACCATTATCGAGCGCTCTTTATACATCAAAAAGCGCGTAGTTGAAGAGGACGAATATGAGGGCGGACTTCGTAAAATACTCAATTTCGGTCACACCCTTGCCCATGCAATAGAAAGCGCCAACGGTATGCAAAACTACTATCACGGCGAATGCGTTGCGATGGGTATGATACCGATGTGCAGTGACGAGGTGAAGGCTCGCCTTATACCCGTGCTTGAAAAGCTGTCCCTCCCGACCGAGATAAAAATGACGGCAGAGGATCTTATCGAAGCCTGCCGCCACGACAAAAAGCTCTCAGGCGAGGATATAACCGTGGTTTATGTGCCTAAGGTTGGTAAATACGAACTCAAAAAACTACCGTTCGAGGAATATTGCGAAACGGTAAAGAAGGTGCTTTAAATGAAGAACACCTTTGGAAATAACCTGAGCGTTACCCTGTTCGGTGAAAGCCACGGAAGCGCAATAGGCATAGTGATCGACGGCATTGCACCCGGACTTGATGTTGATACAGAGTATATAAAGAAACTCTTGTCCCTTCGCCGCCCTTCGGGAAACATTTCCACACCCCGAAAAGAACAGGATGAATTTGTTATCCACAGCGGTGTGTTCGAGGGCAAGACCACCGGCACACCCATCTGCATTTTGATACCTAATTCTGACACCCGCTCAAAGGACTATGGCGACACGCGCTTTCTTGCACGTCCCTCCCATGCAGATTTCACCGCCAACTGCAAATACGGCGGATTTGAAGACTATCGCGGCGGCGGACACTTCAGCGGCCGTATAACGGCGGCACTGGTTGCCGCGGGAGGAATACTGCTCCCCGCATTGGCAAATAAGGGCATACACATAGGCACACATATAAAAAAGTGTGCAGGCGTTGAGGACACTGATTTTTGCGACCTTTATGCCGATATAAAGTCACTTGCCGACAAACCGTTTGCCGTGCTTAGTGATAGCAAGGGTGACGAAATGCAAAAAAGAATCGAGGCGGCAAAGGCGCAGGGTGACAGCGTAGGCGGAATGCTAGAGACCGCCGTAGTCGGTCTGCCTGCAGGATTAGGCGAACCGTGGTTTGACACTGCGGAGGGTCTTCTCTCACACGCACTTTTCTCTGTACCCGCTATTAAGGGTGTGGAATTCGGCGCAGGCTTTGCACTTTGCGATATGCACGGCAGCGAGGCTAACGACAGCTTTTATTCAGAAGACGGTAAGATATACACCGAAACCAATAACAGCGGCGGAATAAACGGCGGTATAACCAACGGAATGCCGATAGTATTCCGTTGCGCCGTACGACCGACACCGACCATAGGCAAACCACAGCAGACGGTAAATATGCAGACGGGCGAAAATGCTCAGTTGTTATCAACCGGCAGACACGACCCCTGTATAGTCCACCGCGCACGAATAGTCGTTGACTGTGTTACCGCTATTACACTTTGTGATATGCTGACAGGCCGCTTCGGCACAGATTGGCTGGCGAAAAAATGAAATACGGTTTGATAGGCGAAAAGCTGGGACACAGCTTTTCTGCAGAAATACATCCAAAGTTGTTTGGATATGAATATGAATTAAAAGAAATACCGCGCGAAGAGCTTGACGGCTTTTTGAAAGCCAAAAACTTTTCGGCGATCAATGTGACCATTCCGTATAAGGAAGCAGTCATACCCTACCTTGACGAGATAAGCGAAACCGCAAAGAAAATCGGCGCAGTCAATACCGTCATAAACCGTGACGGCAGACTCTGCGGTTATAACACCGATTTCGGCGGTATGAAGGCGCTGTGCGAAAAGGCGGGCATATCGCTGAAAGAGAAAAAAGTGTTGATCCTCGGCAGCGGCGGCACCTCAAAGACCGCAAAGGCGGTTGCACAGGACGGCGGCTGCAGAGAGGTTTACAGGGTCTCGCGAAGCGGCGGAGCTGATCTGATAACCTATGAGGATGCAAAGGCGCTCCACAGTGATGCCGAAATAATAATAAACACCACGCCCTGCGGAATGTATCCGAATATCGGACAGAGTGCCGTAGATATTGACGATTTTCCGTCGCTTTGCGGCGTGGTTGACGCTATATTTAATCCGTTGCGCTCCTCACTTGTGTGTGCCGCAAGGAATAAAGGCATCCCTGCCGTCGGCGGACTTTATATGCTGGTAGCGCAAGCTGCACTTGCGGCAGAGAAGTTTGTCGACCAAAAGGTAGAGGACGGCAGGACCGACGAGATATACAAAGAGCTTTTTTCAAAAAAGCAAAACCTTGTGCTGGTCGGTATGCCGGGTTGCGGTAAAAGCACTATAGGCAAACGCTTGGCAGGCGAACTCGGTTTTGAATTTGTCGACTCGGACACAGAAATAACACGGCGCGAGGGTCGCACCATTCCCGAAATTTTCGAAAGGGACAAAGAAGCAGGCTTTCGCGATATAGAGTCGGCGGTTATAAGGGATATATCCGCAAAGCAGGGTGCTGTTATTGCCACAGGCGGCGGAGCGGTGCTCAGAAAGGAAAACACCGACCTGCTCAAAGAAAACGGACGTATATATTTCATCGACCGTCCGCTCGAGCACCTTGTAACGACCGATGACCGTCCGCTTTCAAGCAACCGACGTGATCTTGAACGGCGCTTTCGTGAGCGTTATGACATATACTGTGACTGCTGTGACAAGCAGATAAGAACGGTATATAATATAGAAGAAAATGTACGCAGAATAAAAGAGGATTTTTGTAATGAA
Organism: Acutalibacteraceae bacterium; assembly: GCA_045596705.1. Taxonomy (GTDB): domain Bacteria; phylum Bacillota; class Clostridia; order Oscillospirales; family Acutalibacteraceae; genus SIG589. The sequence continues at coordinate 17,642 of JAZOCW010000016.1, read as the reverse complement.
GCTACTTGTGATTAACGGTCCTAACATTAATATGCTCGGCATACGCGAGCCTGATATTTACGGAGCTCAGACCTATGCTCAGCTTTGTGAGCAACTACGTGCACACGCGCAGAAGCGCGATGTTGAAGTTATACTTTACCAGTCTAACCACGAAGGTGACCTTGTCGATAAAATACAGGCGGCATACGGCAATACAGACGGAATAGTTATAAATCCCGCGGCATATACCCACACCAGCGTTGCCCTGCTTGATGCACTAAAGGCTGTAGGTATTCCAACCGTTGAGGTGCATATTTCCGATGTAGCGGCACGCGAGGATTTCAGACAGGTAAGCTTTGTTCGCAATTACTGTGAAAAGACCATAGCCGGTCACGGGTTTGACGGATATTGCGAAGCGATGGACTATCTTATAGAAAAATACGGTGAAATAAAATGACAGTAACGATAGAGCCTTCGCGCGCGAAGGGGTGCGTTACCGCACCGCCGTCCAAAAGTGCGGCACACCGCGCGCTTATCTGCGGTGCGCTGTCGGGCGGAAGTAAAATAAACAATCTCGCCTTTTCCAAGGATATAGAGGCTACGGCGCGGTGCCTTCACGCGCTGGGTGCAAAGATAAATATAGACGGTGACACTGCCGAGGTAGGCTGTCTTGACCCGCTCTGCCCCGATGTAAATGATATGCTTTTTTGCAATGAAAGCGGCAGCACACTGAGGTTTTTGCTTCCGCTTTGTATGCTTTCGGGCAAGCGCATAACTCTCTCGGGCAGTGGGCGGTTATTAAGCCGCCCTCTCTCGGTATATGAGCAGATCTGCAACGAACAAAAAATAGAATTTATCCGCACAGAAAACGCAATAACCGTTTGCGGAAAACTTAAAAGCGGTCACTACCGCGTTCCCGGTGACATCTCCAGTCAGTTTATATCGGGATTGATGTTTGCTCTGCCTTTACTGCCCGATGACAGCGAAATCGAGGTTACCGGTGCTTTTGAAAGCGAGTCATACATTAATATGACGGTAGATATGCTGAAACGCTTTTCGGTCAACATATCCCGCAAGGGAAACACTTATTATATCAAAGGCGGACAAAACTATGAATGCCGCACCCTTACGGTTGAGGGCGACTGCTCCAACGCCGCCTTTTTGGAGGGCTTTAACCTGCTTGGCGGCGATGTCACCGTAGACGGTATAGACTCTGATACACTTCAAGGCGACTTCGTCTACCGCAGTATGTTTAAAGAATTAAAAAACGGACACCGCCGATTCGACCTTTCGGACTGCCCCGATTTAGCTCCCGTAATGTTTGCGCTGGCGGCGGCAAACGGCGGTGCGCACTTCACCGGCACTCGGCGCCTAAAGATAAAGGAAAGCGACCGCGGTGAAGCAATGCGTAAAGAACTTGAAAAGCTGGGTTGCGAGGTAATAATATACGATAACGAGATCGAAGTTAAGGGTTGCAGCATGACTGCGCCGAGTGCGCCTATATGCGGCCATAACGACCACCGTGTAGTTATGGCTATGTCTCTGTTGCTGAGTATTACCGGCGGCAGAATCGAGGGGGCAGAAGCTGTTGAAAAAAGCTTCCCCGACTTCTTTACAAAAATAAATTCTCTCACGATTGGAATTTCCTATAATGATACTTGATAAAACCAAAAAAATACTTATAGTGGGTCTCGGACTTTTGGGCGGAAGCTATGCCTTAGCCCTTAAAAAACAGGGTTACGGTGTAAACGCCATAACCCGCGACCCGGAATCTATAAAATATGCACTCGACCACGGCATTATCGATAAGGGTACCACCGACATTGACGAAGCCTTTATATCCGAGGCCGATATAATCGTTTTCGCACTTTATCCTCACATTTTTACAGGCTGGATAAAAGAGCATGGCAAACTTATAAGACCCGGCACTATCGTAACCGATGTTACGGGCGTCAAGGGATGTATAGTTTATGATATTCAGTCTCTCCTGCCCGCGGGCGTTGAATTTATCTCCGCCCATCCGATGGCAGGCCGTGAGGTATACGGTGTGCAAAACAGCGATGATAAAATGTTTTTGGGTGCTAACTATATAGTAGTGCCTACCGACAAAAACACCGATAACGGCATTGAGGTCTGTAAAGCATTGGGCGAAACGCTGGGGTTTGCGAAAATTTCCGTTCTTTCTCCCGAAGAACACGACACCATGATCGCATTTTTATCACAGCTTACCCACTGCATCGCGGTGGCGCTTATGTGCTCCAGCGATAATCCCGATCTTGTCCATTATACAGGCGACTCGTTCAGGGATCTTACAAGAATAGCAAACATAAACGACGATATGTGGAGTGAGCTGTTCCTTGCGAACCGCTCTGCCCTGCTCGATGAAATGGATAAATACCGTACCGCCTTTGATAAGCTGTACGAACATATAAAAAACGGCGACCGCGATGCTATGCGCGAGATGATGCGCCTCTCGTCCGAACGCCGCCGCAAATTTAACAAAAAGGATCAGTAGCATTATGAATTTACAGTTTTACCGCAAACTCCCTGTTCCGAAACAGATCAAAACACACTATGCCGTATCACCTGAGATGGAGGCTGTTAAGCAGCAACGTGACAGAGAGATCAAGGCTGTTTTTTCGGGTGAGTCAGACAAGTTTTTACTTATAATCGGCCCCTGTTCTGCCGATCATCACGAGTCGGTGCTCGACTATATATCAAGACTTCGTATCGTTCAGGATAAGGTTTCTGACAAGATACTTATCATTCCCCGAATCTACACCAATAAGCCGCGCACAACCGGAGAGGGCTACAAAGGAATGCTCCACCAGCCCAACCCCGATGAAAATCCCGATATGCTTAAGGGTATACTTGCAATACGCGAATTGCATATGGCGGCACTTAAAGATTACGGCTTCACCTGCGCCGATGAGATGCTCTACCCTGAAAATCACCGTTATCTTTCCGACCTGCTCGCATATGTGGCTGTAGGCGCACGCTCGGTCGAAAATCAACAACACAGGCTGACCGCCAGCGGACTTGCCGTGCCCGTCGGCATGAAAAACCCGACCGGCGGCGATATGGGAATTATGATAAATTCTGTAAAGGCGGCACAAAGCAGCCATACATTTATATACCGCGGTTGGGAAGTTAAAAGCGAAGGTAATCCTTACGCACACTCAATACTTCGCGGATATACTGATTTTGCCGGCAAGAGCGTTTCCAATTATCACTACGAAGACCTGCTTAACCTGTTTGAGCTATACGCCAAGTCAGGACTTAAAAATCCGTCAGCTATCGTTGATGCAAATCACGCTAATTCAGGCAAAAAATATCTCGAACAAATAAGAATTTGCAAGGATGTTGTCTACAGCCGTAACCAGAATAGCGACATTAAGAAGCTTGTAAAGGGCCTTATGATCGAGTCATACATAGAGGACGGTGCACAGACCATCGGTGAACATGTTTACGGCAAGTCAATAACCGACCCCTGTCTCGGTTGGGAGAAGACCGAAAAACTCATTCTTGATCTTGCGGAAAATTTATAAAAAATAAAAATTTTATAAAATCCCCTTGCGTGACGTATTGCTTGTTACGCAACGTAATGTTGTAAAATAAGCATTGTCAAGGAGGTGAAGGCTATGTCAAAATACACAACAGGAGAAATTGCAAAGCTCTGCGGTGTTTCTGTAAGAACGGTGCAGTATTATGATTCAAGAAATATTCTGGTTCCAAGCGAGCTGAGTGAAGGCGGAAGGCGTCTTTATTCTGAGGATGACCTTAAGAAGATGAAGATAATCTGCTTTCTCAGGGAAGTAGGCCTGCCCATAAACAGTATTGGGGAATTACTATCCGAAGAAGATCCGGGCAGCGTTATCTCGATTTTGCTTGCCCGCCAGGAACAGGTGCTTTTGGATGAGATACGTACGAATCAGAATAAGCTTGATAAATTAGAGCATATCAAGCGGGAGCTAAAGAGCGCAACAAGGTTTTCTGTTGAATCTATCGGTGATATAGCTTATATGATGACAAACAAGAAAAAACTTTTTAGGCTTCGTTTATTTCTTATTTTGACGGGTATTCTAATGGATATTATCGAAGTCGGTACCGCAGTTCTTTGGTGGCAGACCGGTATTTGGTGGCCGTTTGCTGTAGGTATGTGTATCGTAGTCCTGTTGGGAATAGTTATTTCGGCTGTTTATTTTAAACGCACCGCTTATATCTGTCCTCAATGCCATGAGGTTTTCAAACCTAAATTTAAAGCCGCATTCTTTGCCTATCACACACCCACCACACGCAAGCTTACCTGTCCGAAATGCGGACATAAAGGGCACTGCGTAGAAACATACAGCGAATAGACTTTGAATAAAACAAATGCCTTCGGCAAAGCCGAAGGCATTTGTTTTACTTTTTATATCCGTTAGGATTGTTTTTCTGCCAGCGCCAGGTGTCTTCACACATCTGCTCTATGGTTTTCTTAGCTTCCCAGCCGAGTTCTGTCTTAGCCTTTTCGGCATTAGCATAAACCTCATCCGGATCTCCGGGACGGCGAGGAGCGATAACATAGGGAACCTCTACTCCCGATGCTTTCTCAAACGCACACTTAAGTTCAAGCACGCTGCAACCGTTGCCTGTACCGAGGTTGAACGGTTCACAGCCTGTATTGGCAAGCACCCAATCGGTTGCCTTAACATGACCCTGTGCAAGGTCAACAACGTGGATATAATCGCGTACGCCGGTACCGTCAACCGTATTGTAATCGTTGCCGAAAACATTCAGCTTTTCAAGTCTGCCAACTGCAACCTGAGAAATATAAGGCATAAGATTGTTGGGGATTCCGCTCGGATCTTCACCTATCGTTCCGCTTTCGTGAGCGCCGATAGGATTGAAGTAGCGCAACAACGCAATTGACCAACCGTTATCCGAAACATAAAGGTCACGCAACATTTCCTCTATAAAGTATTTTGTTCTGCCATAGGGGTTAATAGCGCCCAGCGGCATACCTTCCTTAAGCGGCATCTCCTTTGCAACGCCGTAAACCGTTGCGGAAGAGCTGAAAACTATTTTTTTGACGCCGAATTCCTCCATTACCTCTAAAAGGTAAAGGGTGCTTATAAGGTTGTTATCATAATATTTTATAGGCAGTTGAACCGACTCACCTACCGCCTTGAGACCGGCAAAATGAATTACCGATTCGATCTTATTTTCGCTGAATATTTTACGAAGTGCCTCCTTATTGCGGACATCCTCTTCGTAAAATTTGATTTTTTTACCCACTATCTTTTCAACGCGGACAAGTGACTCATAACTAGAGTTATCGAGATTATCAACAACTATGACATCATAGCCGGCCTCTATCATAGCAATACAGGTATGGCTGCCGATATATCCGGCTCCTCCGGTTACTAAAACAGACATTCTATCATCTCCTAATCAAATTATATTTATTATACTTGATTTTCACAGTAAAGGAAAGCCTTTTTTATGAGTTTTTGTAATTTAATTTATAAATGCGCAAGTTTTGTCGGTTTACAAGTTAAAAAAATAGTGGTATAATATATTCCCATTAAAAAAGAAAGGACTGACGGCTATGAAGTATTATATTAATCCAAGCTCGCTCCTTGGTGCTTTCCCTGTTCCGACCTCGGTAGCGGACAAGCATATAAAGATGGCGGGCGCGGTACAGCTTAAGGTCCTGCTTTACATATTCCGACACGCCGCAGAGGAGATATCACCCGAGGCAATAGCAAAGCATTTATCTTTGTCGGTTGCAGATGTTAATGATACCCTGCGCTTTTGGGCGGATGCGGGGGTGCTGAGTGCTGACGGCACACCTGTAACAGCACAGCCGCTTCCCGCAGAAAAGCCAAAGGCGGTGCGTGCCGCCGCTATAAAGCCTACCCGTGAGGAGGTCGCAAAACGCGGCAATGAAAACCCAGAAATAGCTTTCCTGCTTCGTGAAACACAGCAAAAGCTCGGACGCGCACTGCGTCAAAGTGAGGCATCTACCCTTGTATGGTTGCATGATGACGAGGGGATGAGCGTTTCGGTATTGCTGATGCTGATAGAATTTGCGATAAGCGACGGCAGGCCCAGCATTGGCTACATAGAACGTACCGCTCTTGACTGGATAGATTCCGGAGTTGAAGATATCGCCTCGGCCGAGCATAAGATAAACGAGATATACAATGCCCGTTCCTGCTGGAGTATTGTGCAAAAGGCCTTTGGCATCGACCGAAAACTGCCCGGAAAAAAAGAGCAGGAGCTTTCGGTGCTTTGGGTTAAGGAGCGCGGATTCAGCAAAGAAATGCTTCGCGAGGCATATGAGCGCTGTGTTGACAGCACCGGAAAACTCTCTTTCCCCTATATTGCAAAAATTCTTGACAAATGGTATAAAAATGGAATTAAAACTCCTGCCGATATTAAGGATGACAAGGCAGAGGAAAAGCGCGACCCTATTGCATCGTATGACAGCTCGCTGTTTGACGAGATGCTTCGCGCGATAGACCAAGACTGACGGAGGTGAACTACCGATGGCTTTTTCAGCGGAAATCTACAAAAAGGCATTCGAAATAAAAAAAGAAAAGCGCCACGCGGCACAGCAGTCATTTGAAAACATAAAAAACGAGCTGGCAACCGCCAACCCACGCCTCGGTGAGATCGATCTGGAACTGGGACGTCTTTCGGCACAGGCGGCAATATCCGCAATGACGGGCGATGTCAATACCTTGTCAACACTGCGTGAGCGCTGTGAAGCTTTAAACAAAGAAAAACAGCAACTGCTCGGCGATATTGACCTGCCGAAATTACAGTTTTCCTGCCCCGATTGCGAGGATACAGGATACAAAAACGGTAAGATATGCGGCTGTGTTGAGGAGATAGCAAAAAAGCTGACCTTCTCTGAGCTATGCAAGGATATGCCTATCGAGCAATCCCGTTTTGATAATTTTGACCTTAAATTCTATCCTGATAAAGGCGACGGTGTTTCGCCGCGCAAGCGTATGACCCAGATATTTAAGATATGTAAAGAATTTTCGCTTTCCTTCAGCGAAGATTCACAAAGTCTTTTATTACTCGGTGGAACAGGTCTCGGAAAGACGCACCTTTCACTTGCCATTGCGGGCGAAGTCATAGACCGCGGACATTCGGTGATATACGGCAGCGCACAGAACCTTATAAACCGCGCCGCGGCGGAGCAATTCTCCTACAAGGGAGATACCTCGGTTATCGACGGTCTGCTCGGGTGCGACCTTCTTATAATAGACGACCTCGGCACCGAGATGAGCACAAGCTTCTCGCAGTCCTGTATTTACAATATAATAAACACACGAATTTTAAGGAAGCTTCCGACCGTCATAAGCACCAATCTTTCACTTGATGAGATCGGCAAGGTATACACCCCGAGAATCTCTTCACGAATTTTGGGGAGTTACACACTACTGCAATTTCTCGGCAACGATATACGTCAGCAAAAAGCCTTAGCAAATATGAAAAAGTAGATATAAAAACACCCACACAGCATGTGGGTGTTTTTTGTTAATCCTTAAGTGCGCGCTCAAGCCATACGGCGGCAAGGTCCATCGCCTCGTAAAAGCCGACCTTCTCGCTCTTTTTCTTAACTCTGTCCTTATCGGGCAGATGTGTATCGCTCAGCAACAGCTGTACCGCAATTCGGTCGGGCACCTTTTTGCCGTCCTGCTCCTTTTCGGAGAGGATATCAAGCTTTACAACATACTTCTCGGCCATATCGCCGTAGTATATCTCTTTTCCCTTGCGAACGAGCGGTTTATCCTTATATGTCAAAAACTCTTTATCAGCCACGTGACAACCTCCAAATTATTAGTGCTATTATTCTACCACACGGCAGGCCATTTGTAAAGATGCGAAAGCCGAGCCGTTTTTACATTTTATCAAGGAAATACGCCTGTGTATAGGCTACGCTGCCCTCTTTATCTATTACCTCTGCGCGGACATAGCGGTCATCGGGGTGAAGTTCAAACTCTGCAGTATATACCGGAGTTTTATCAGTATTATATACCAGTCCTACGTGTCGGTTGCCGGTAAGGAAACGCACGCGCGCGGCTGGCGTCTCACATTTGACGGTAAAGATACCGTCCTCCACATATATTTCTTTTATCAGCGGACCGGTCGAGGAATAGAAATTACCTTTTTCAAAAGCGTTTATAATATTTTCGTAGGTTAAACTTTCCGCCTTAAACATAGTAAACCCACCGAACATATCGTGCTTTTCCTCGTCAGATGAACGATGATTGTCATCGGCGGCTACGCAGAACAGCCTTTCACCCTTTCTGAGCAACGCATCATACACTTCACCGTTATGCTCATCATGACCGGAAACAAAGCAGCCATGGTTATATATCTCCAAGCAGTTCATACCGGTATAACGGGTGTAACGCGAGTAATCCTCCTGCGACCATTTGGGGTGGTTATAGGTTACCAAAAAACCATCGCCCTGTGCTCGCTTTATAGCCTTGTTGATATTATCAGCCGAATATATCTTCGGTATGGGTTCACCCTTTGAACGCACACGCGCACGCAGGTTTTCGTCATGTAACCAGCGAAACTTATTATGATTATAATTACGGTCGAATCCCGGCTGAAAAATTTTGTCGACCGATTTTTTATAAAGGCAAAGATGTGCAACTACCCAATTATCAAAATTTTCTCCCTTTACCTGATTTATCTCTATCTCATAGCCCGCTATGGTCAGAAAATTCTCATCATCCAACTCGGGATGGTAAAAAAGGCCCTCGTGATCGGTTATCGAAAGCACCGAATAACCGTGCGCTTTATACAGTTTTTTCAGTTCCTCAGGACTATGGCAGCCATCTGAGAAGTTGCTGTGGCAATGCATATTACCCTTATAAAAATTACCCGTTTCGGGCAGAAGATATCTTTTCATTTAAATATCACTTCTTCCTTCAAGTGCCCGTGTAAGAGTGACCTCATCTGCATATTCAAGGTCGCCGCCGACAGGGATTCCGTAGGCAAGGCGTGTAATACGAATATCCATTGGCTTAATAAGACGCGAGATGTAGCTTGCAGTCGCCTCGCCCTCAACCGTCGGATTAGTAGCCATTATGACCTCTTTTACCTCACCGGACGCTAACCTTGCAAGCAGTTCTTTAATTTTAAGTTGATCGGGACCGACTCCGTCAAGAGGAGATATAGTACCGTGCAATACGTGGTAAAGTCCGCGATATTCACGGGTACGTTCAAAAGCCATTACATCCTTAGGATCCTCAACAACACAGATGGTCGTGCGGTCACGCTGGAAATCAGTACAGATAGGACAGGTCTCCAGATCGGTCAGACACTGACAGCTAGAGCAGTAGTGTATCTTTTCTCTGGCGTCTGTAAGCGCACGGGCAAAAGCCTCGGCACGCTCCTTCGGCTGAGTCAATATGTAAAAGGCGAGCCTTTGTGCCGTTTTGCGGCCGATAGAAGGCAGCCTTTCAAACTGATTTATAAGCTCCGACAACGGAGCAACGTTATACGCCATTACATTAACCCCGGAATGTTAAGTCCGCTTGTGATGGCGCCCATCTCACGCTCGGAGGTATCCTTTGCGTTCTTGATAGCCTCGTTTACAGCGATAGTCACAAAATCCTCAAGCATCTCGACGTCGTCGGCATCTACCGCGTCGGGAGATATCTTAAGCGAACGGATAGCATATGTTCCGTCTATCGTGACCGTGACCATTCCGCCGCCTGCAGTGGCAGTATATTCACGCTGCTCGAGATCCTGTTGCAGCGCCGCCATATCGTCCTGCATTTTCTGTGCCTGCTTGAGCATAGCATTCATGCTCTGTCCGCCTTGGTTGGGAATTCTGCATTTCATATAGTTTACTCCTTATTAATTAAATCGAGTTTTTTCTTAAAAGCCATCATAGGGTCACTTTTCCGCTCGGCTTTATTTTCGCGATGGTAGGGACCTATTCCGTAGGGCTTGCCGAGTATTTCGGCTATCGCCCTTTTAAGGGTTTCCTTGTGATGGGGTGAACTGTTAATAACATCTCGGAACTGCGAATTGCTGCTGTCTATCAGCAGATGATCGCCCCTTATATATGCCCGAGAACCGCGAAGCACGGTACACATAAGCGGATTGCTTTTAGAGAGAAGCGAAAGTATATCGTTCCACTCTTTTATTGGGGTTTCTCCGTCGGGACTCTGCGGTGTAGGTGCAGACACAGTTACCGGTTCTTCCTCCTCTGCCGCGGGAGCGTCTATGTCATCTATCGGCGGAATTTCTTCCTCCTGCTCAGCCACTACCGGCTCGGGCAGATTTTTTGGAACTGCGGTCAAGGCGGGAGAACTGACAGATACACCTGCTTCAAGTGCCGACACACGTTTTTCAAGCGCCTCTATACTTCCGCTAAGCTGTGGCGAACAGAGCTTTATTACCGCCATTTCCATTTCACATCGGCGGTTGGAATTTTTCATTCGCGGCAGGGTCTGTTGCAATAGATCAAGTGCAAATATTATATCCTTAAGCTCATACAGTCTTGCCTGACGAGTGAGTTGTTCGCGCTCTGCTTTAGAGCAGATTATAGGTTTTTGCTCAAGCGATACCGTCTTCATTATCATAAGATTACGGTAATGCGAGATAAGCTCGTGCAAAAGGCGAACCATATCCACAGACGAACAGTAAAGCTTATCAAGCAGCATTATTGCCGCTTCGGTATTACACTCGCGTATATGGTCGCACAGGCGATAAAGCCAATCGCGCCCTGCCATACCGCAGACCTCGGAAACGGTCTGCTCGGTAATATTACTATCCGCAGCTGCGCAAAGGTCCAGGATCGAGAGTGCGTCACGCATACCGCCGTCAGCAATTGAGGCGATGAGCATTGCGGCATCCTCCGTAAGAGTTAGCCCCTCTTGCTTTGCGACAAAGGCAAGGCGGTTGCATATTTCCGACTGTTCTATACGTTTAAAATCAAAACGCTGACAACGTGAAAGTATCGTAGCGGGAAGCTCGTTTACTTCGGTCGTAGCCAAAATAAAGATCACATGTGCAGGGGGTTCTTCAAGAGTTTTCAGCAGCGCGTTAAATGCCGCTTTGGAGAGCATATGCACCTCGTCTATAATATATACACGGTAACGAGACGATGCCGGCGCAAAGGTAATACGGTCGCGCAGTTCGCGCACGTCGTCAACACCGTTGTTTGAGGCAGCGTCAAGCTCTACTATATCCATTACCTCGCCCGAGAGAATAGCTCGGCAAGCAGAACACTCTCCGCAGGGATCGCCCGATTGCGGATTTTCGCAATTCACTGCACGGGCGAGTATCTTAGCACAGCTTGTCTTGCCCGTTCCGCGCGTTCCTGTAAAGAGATATGCATGGGAAAGCTTGCCCGAGGACAGCTCGTTTTTAAGCGTTTCGGTTATATGCTCCTGACCGACTACATCCGAAAATGTGAGCGGACGGTATTTTCTGTATAGTGCCTGATACATAAGCTTTCCTCCCCTGATAATATTAAGCACATAATAGTTAATGCGCACCCAAGTGTACGAACAGACCGATTGACTGCAGCGCATAGGACTTCCGCTTAATGCTGCTCGGTTCCCCGCCTGACATGGTTCACGGGGCCCCATCGCACAGGACCCGCCTGTTCGCACGCTTCGGTACGCATTGATATAGATATTATAATACAAAATTTCAATGTTTACAATAGTTTTTAAAAAATATTGTAATTTGGACATATTATAGGTATAATAATTATAATATAACCTTAAATCCTTACTTGGAGGAAAAAATGAAAAATCTTGAAATAAGTGCTCTTTTGGATCTGCGGCATACGCTTGCTGCAGAGTACCTTGCGCGCTTTTGTTACCCGTGGGAGGCTTTGTCGGGCATTAAAGATATTATTGTAGCCCTGCAAAGCCAACTTGATCCTTCGGTTTATGACGAACTCGGTGACGGAGTATTTGTTGCAAAAAGCGCAACCGTTGCAAAAAGCGCAAGCATTACAGGACCCTGCATAATCGGCGAAGGAACCGAAGTTCGCCACTGTGCCTTTATCCGCGGCTCTGCGCTCATAGGTAAAAATTGTGTGGTCGGCAATTCGACCGAACTAAAAAACGTTATACTGTTCGACAACGTACAGGTTCCGCACTACAACTACGTAGGCGATTCTATTCTCGGCTACCGCTCGCATATGGGCGCAGGTGCAATAACCTCAAACGTTAAATCGGATAAAACCAACGTCACCATAAGATGCGGCGAAGAAAAAATAGAGACCGGACTTAAGAAATTCGGCGCCGTGCTGGGCGATGAGGTTGAGATCGGCTGTGGCTCGGTGCTAAACCCCGGCACAATAATCGGAAAAAGTTCAAACGTATATCCGCTATCCTCAGTGCGCGGTTTTGTACCGAGCGGACATATCTACAAGTCGCAGGGCGAGATAGCCCGAAAGCGCGTATAGGTGGCGGCTATGGAGAAATGGGATATACTGAATTCACGCGGCGAACCCACAGGCAGACGGGTGACCCGCGGCCGACGCGCAATACTGCGCACCGGGGAATACCATTCGGTCGTGCATATCTGGATAGTTGACAGCCGCGGCCGACTTCTTATCCAACGGCGTTCGGAAAAGAAGCACCTTATGCCGGGCGAATGGGCCGCCACGGGCGGAGCCACGATTGCGGGCGAGACCCCTTTCCAGTCTGCACGGCGGGAGCTTTATGAGGAACTTTCGATATATTCAGACGAGAACAACCTCAAGAAGGTGGCTACGATAAAACGCCGCAACTCTATACTTACTGTTTGGGTGATAAAAAAAGATGTACCCGTAGAAGCACTGCGCCTGCAAAAGAGCGAAGTAGCTGAAGTGCAGTGGGTCACCCGTGATCAACTGTGCGAAATGATAGAAAACGGAAGCTACCACAACTACGGCAGAGAATATTTTGACATAGTTTTCTCTGCAATCTACGGCAAGGAGAAAGTAACACAATGAGTCTATCGGTAGAAGGACAGAAATGTCCCGTATGTCAGTCGTATTTATTTGACGATGACGATATAGTATACTGCCCTATCTGCGGTGCACCCCACCATCGGGATTGCTATGCCGCAGTGGGTCACTGTATGTATGAGGATAAGCATGGCACTTCCGAGCAGTACGATGCATCGGCCTACCGCAAGGAGGACGAGCCCGCCGAAGAGCCGCACCCCGAAACCCAAACCGAGCAGCAAAACGCTGAACACTGCCATGTTTGCGGAAGGCCTATTGCGCCCGACGCAAACTTCTGCTCCTACTGCCGCGCTCCGCGCGATTTTGTTCGTCCCGATCCTATGGGCGGTATCAAGGCGGACTCACAGGTCGAGGGTGTCACAGCACAGGAGCTTGCACGCTTCACCGCGGTCAATCCTGTCCGCTATGTTAAAAAATTCTTCTCATTAAACAAACAGAATAAAATTTCATGGAACTGGGCGGCTTTTCTTATCCCCTGTGAGTGGGCTATATACCGCAAATGCTACAAGTCCGGTATAATGTTCGGTTTGCTGGCACTGGCGGGAACTCTGCTTTCTATGCCGCTGCAGCAGGCGATACAACCGTTTATAGCAGACGGAATGAATTATAACGAGATCACAATGGCAATCGTTGATAATATGGACAAGATAGGTATGTTGCCTGTAATCCTGACGCTTGTAGGCGGTGCTATTAATATAATAGTTCGGGTCGTTTCAGGTGTGTTCGGTGATTATATCTACCGCCAGAATACACTCTCACGAATAAAAGAGATCAAGCAGTCCGGCGCTGAGCAGGATCTTGCTTTCAGACAAAAGGGCGGCGTAAGTATTTTTTGGTTTATGGTAGCCTATATGGTCAACTATTATCTGCCGTATATTTTAATTTCATTATTATAAAGGAGTAAATTATGGACAAGATTTGCAAAGAATGCGGAAACATTAACGAATCGGATTATAAGTATTGCAAACACTGCGGCGCTGTCTTACCCGATGACGCACCCCAAACCGAGCAATCCGCATACAATACATACAACGGTTACCAGCAAGCCCCCAAAACTAACGCTGCATACGGTTATCAGTCAGCCGCAAACTGCACCGATATTGACGGTGTGCCAACCGAGGAGTTGGTACGCTTTGTGGGAAAGAACAGCAATTCAATAATTCCTAAGTGGATATCTATGCATATGTCGCGAAGCAGAGTTTCATGGTGCTGGCCGGTATTTGTTTTAACGATGTTTTTCGGAATGTGCGGTGCGGCTTTTTGGTTTTTATACCGCCGTATGTATAAGTGGGGCATAGCGTTACTGGCGGCATCTTTGCTTTTAGGCATCGTACAGACAGCCGTGCTTTCCGAGAGCACCACAAGTTTTATAAGCGACTGCTACGATGCAGCTATGACATATGAACAAACTATGGATGACGTTCGCTATGAGGAAGACATAAACAAAATCATTGAAAAAGGCGACTTTTTTGCGATACTGATTTATAGCGTTGCCTTCGGTGCGCTGCAAACGGCCTTTGCAGTATTAATTTCTATTTTCTCAATGAGTATTTATAAAAATTATGCCGTGCGGAAGATACGTTCCTACGGGCGTCCGCTTTCAGATATGGAGCTTTATCTTGCAGGAGGCACCTCGGGCGGCGCCGTAGCCGTAGGAGCAGTTATATACTATATGCTGAACAGTGTTATTTCATTTGTTTCTATGTTGTTGCTGTTCTCCGCTATACTTTAGCCTATGAAGTATACCACCCTGCTTTTTGACAACGACGATACTCTGATGGATTTCGGTGATGCCGAACGCCAAGGTATCGAGCGCACGTTTTTACAAAACGGTATCCCCTACACCCCCGAAATTCTTGCGTCCTACAGCGCAATTAATCTGAGCCTTTGGAAAAGATTTGAGCGTGGGGAGATCCAAAAGCACGAGATCTACACCGAACGGTTTCGCCTTTTTAAAGAAAAGTTAGGATTCGATTTCGATATTAATAAGGTATCCGACGATTATATAATCAATCTTGAATACGGGCACACCTGTATAAACGGAGCGATTGATTTGCTGAAAAATCTTCATAATAAATTCAGCATTTATATTGTGACCAACGGAAATCAGCGCACACAGGACAGGCGCATAGGTGATTCAGGTCTTCTCCCCTACTGTGACGGTGTCTTTGTTTCGGAATCGTCCGGATATCAAAAGCCGCATATCGGTTATTTCAACTATGTATTTGAGCACATTAAAGAGAAAGACAAATCAAAAATTCTGATAATCGGTGACTCACTTACCTCTGATATAAAGGGAGGTATAAATGCAGGAATAGACACCTGCTGGTACAATCCCAACAAAAAAAGCTGTGATGATATAAAGCCGAAATACGAAATACAAGCACTAGAAGAACTGTATTCGATACTAGAATAAAAAATATAACCCCTGTGATATCACAGGGGTTATTATTATGCCGTTTTCGGTTTATTTACCGTAAAGCTCCTGAAGTTTCTCAAGATGCTCTCTTGCAGCCTTGGACTGCTCTTCTGCCTTTGCGAACAGAGCCTCTGCGCGCTCGGGGAAGGAGCGTGTGAGTGAAGAGTAGCGAGCCTCGTTGAGGATGAACTCCTTATAGTCGGCGGTTGCCGGCTTGGAGTCGATGGTCAGCGGGTTCTTGCCCTCTGCCTTAAGAGCAGGATTGAAGCGGAACATATTCCAGTAGCCGCAATCAACAGCCTTCTTCATTTCCTTCTGGCAGTTAACCATACCGCCCTTGATAGAGTGCATCTCACAGGGAGCATAGCCGATAATGAGGGACGGGCCGTTGTAAGCCTCAGCCTCCTTGATAGCCTTAAGGGTCTGGTTCATATCAGCACCCATAGCGATCTGTGCTACGTATACATAACCGTAGGACATTGCAATCTCAGCAAGCGACTTCTTAGCGATAGCCTTACCTGCAGCAGCGAACTGTGCAACCTGACCGATCTGAGAAGCCTTGGAAGCCTGACCACCGGTATTTGAGTAAACCTCGGTATCAAATACCATAATGTTTACATCGTTGCCGGAAGCGAGAACATGGTCAAGCCCGCCGAAACCGATATCGTAAGCCCAACCGTCACCGCCGAAGATCCAAACAGACTTCTTGCCGAGGTACTCGCGGTTTGCAAGAACATCCTTGCAGAGGTCGCAGTCAGCACCCGCAGCCTCGATAGCGGCTACAAGAGCCTCAGCGGCAGCGCCGTTCTTGTCGCCGTCGTTAAGAGTTGCGAGGTATTCCTCACCGGCAGCCTTAACGTCAGCCGAAGCCTTATCGGAAGCTACGATAGCTTCAACATCAGCTATAAGTCTGTCACGCAGAGCCTTCTGACCGAAGTACATACCGAGACCGTGCTCAGCATTGTCCTCGAACAGGGAGTTTGCCCATGCGGGACCCTGGCCCTTGCTGTTAACAGTGTAGGGGCAGGTTGCAGCCGGACCGCCCCAAATGGACGAACAACCGGTAGCATTGGATATATACATTCTCTCGCCGTAAAGCTGAGTAATGAGGCGTGCATAAGAGGTTTCAGCACAGCCGGCACAGGAACCGGAGAACTCAAGCAACGGCTTCTTGTACTGCGAGCTGATAATGTTTGCCGAGGAAGCAACCTCAGGCTTCTCGGTAACGTTTTCTACACAGTAGTCAAATACAGGCTGCTGTGCATTCTGGCTCTCACGCGGAACCATCTTGAGTGAATTTGTCGGGCAGACGCCGATGCAGACGCCGCATCCCATACAATCCATAGGAGATACCGCGAGGGTGTACTTATATTCAGTCTTAACGATCGGCTTAGGAGCGATCTTGGTGTCGGCAGGAGCAGCCGCTGCCTCTTCCTCGTTCAGAGCGAAGGGACGGATGGTAGCATGCGGGCAGACGAATGCACACTTGTTACACTTTGCGCAGGTCTCAGCGTTCCATTCGGGAACCATAACGGCAACGCCGCGCTTCTCATAAGCAGAAGCACCAAGCTCAAATGTACCGTCAGCGTGATCCATAAATACCGATACCGGCAGAGAATCACCCTCCATCTTGGAGATGGGGTTCATAATGTTACCAACCATCTTAACAAGCTTTTCGGGACCTTCCTGTGCGGTAGCATCGTTGCTGTCCTTAGCGTCAGCCCAGTCAGCCGGAATGTCGATCTTAACGAAAGCAGTAGCGCCGGCGTCGATAGCCTTCCAGTTCATATCAACTATGTCGCGACCCTTCTTGAGGTAGGATCTCTCGGCGGCTTCCTTCATGTACTTTATAGCATCCTCAGACGGCATAACCTTTGCAAGAGCAAAGAATGCAGACTGGAGAATGGTGTTGGTACGCTTGCCCATACCGATCTGAGCAGCAAGGTCAATAGCGTTAACGGTGTAAAGCTGAACATTGTTCTGAGCAATGTATCTCTTTGCCTCAGCAGGCATATGAGCGTTGAGTTCTTCCGCTGTCCACTGGCAGTTGATAAGGAATACACCACCGGGCTTAACGTCGTTAACCATCTTATATCCCTTAAGAACATAGGACGGGTTGTGGCAGGCAACAAAGTCTGCCTTGTTTATGTAGTAAGGGCTCTTTATCGGCTGGTCGCCAAAACGCAGATGCGAGATAGTGATACCGCCGGTCTTCTTAGAGTCATACTGGAAGTATGCCTGAACATACTT